>CAVISO010000064.1:0-8121 GCA_963645435.1 Sphaerochaetaceae bacterium
TTGCAGAAGCCGTCAACGGTTAAAATTCCCTGGGGCAGTTTCTTTCCTTTTGAAATTAGATACAGAGAAAGTTGGGTGGCAACTGGAAGAGCAAGCGAAGAAGTAAGATCTGAGGAAAGTAATGTGTCAACCTTTCCTTCAAAACGTACCCTGCCATTTTGTAGCAGTACCACTTTATCCACGTTAGAGCACTCTTCAAGATTGTGAGTAATCATTATGATAGTAAGCCCAAGTTCTTTATGAAGTCTTGTAACAAAGTTTAGCACCAGTTTACGACCATTAGGATCTAGCATGGAAGTTGCCTCATCCAACACCAGATACTTAGGTTGCATTGCTAAAACACTGGCAATACACACCATTTGTTTTTGTCCACCAGAAAGATTGTTGGGATTTGTATTTCGCAGGCTTTCAAGGCCAGTCATGGCAAGACAGTTTTCAAGCCGCTTTCTCATCTCAGAAATGGAAAGACCTAGATTTTCCAGCCCAAAGGCTATCTCATCTTCTACTGAGTCACAGACTATTTGAGTATCGGGATTTTGAAAAACAATGCCTACTTTTGACCTAATTGCATAAATATTGGCTACATCTGAGGTTTTCAAGCCATCAATTTGCACAGAACCTGAGGTTGGCACTAAAATAGCATTAAAGAGTTTAGCAAGGGTAGATTTCCCACTACCGTTTGCCCCTAGGAGAGCAACAAAAGAGCCCTCTTCAATAGTTAAATTGATATCACAAAGAGCACTGGAACAACAATTAGGATAGCCAAAAGAAACGTTGTCCAGCAAAAGCATGCTTATTTTTCCTCAGAGTCTTTGTTTGAAACGTCGTCAGTCTTCTTAGGCAGCAGCCACTTCTTAATAGCAAAAAGCCCACCAATGCATAGCACTCCAAAGAAGAGCTCAACCATGGACCATTCTTTAATTACAAGTTCACGTACCAAAGCCAGCATTAGAATTTCAATGACGCTTTCAAGATTCTGGCTGTTAAGCACATGAATAAACTCTATTGCTATTGTCACAAGTGCAACATAGTTAATAAGTGGGAATAAGCACTCTTGGGTAGTCTCAAAAACACCAGTCAGATATTCTGGGACATGGCAAAAAGACACCGCAATACCTAAAACAAGGAGAATTGAGATTAAAAGCTGAATTATAGTGGTAACCCAGTGGATTAATTTTTGGATGGTACCCAGTTTTCCCTGAGTTTCAAAGAAATTAGGAGAAAAGTTCTCATCTCCCTGAACTCCTGTCATAACCGCTTTTTTTACTTTATCTTTATCCATATCAGTTCTCCTCTTTTTTCTCCCCTTGATCACTTGTATTCTGAGCCTCAGCAGCACTGCCCAGCCTCTTGAGCACCATTGCAGCCACTAGACCAACAACAACGCCCGCTATTGTACCGCTAAGCAAGAGAAAAGGCAAATAATAAATAACAACGTTGGTCTCAAGTACTAGGCACGCCATGAGAATTTGTCCCAAATTGTGCAGAACCCCTCCTACAACGCTCACCGCCACAGTACCAAAGAATCTTTTCAGAAGTATCATACCTAGAAGGCTCAAAAAAGCCCCTGCTGCAGAATACGCTAGGCTCATTAAAGAGCCAAACATCAAGGCTGCAAGTAGTACTCTAAAAAAGGAAACCATCAGGGCTTCTTTGGCTCCAAAGTTGTACAAGGCAAAGACCACAACAATATTTGCAAGCCCTACTTTAATACCTGGAATTGCAACAAAGGTTGGAATCTGAGCCTCAACGTAAGAGAGAACTAAAGCCAGAGCAATCATAAGCCCCATGTGCGCAACTTTTCTTGTTTCCATAACTAAATCACGATATCCACAGAAGAATCGCCACCGGCAACGGTGACCGTCAATTCGTTAGGCAGACAGGTAATGCACTGTCCCGTGTATTGAATCCACCCCTGCTTAACGCAGAGTTTGCCAGGACAATTGGCATCAAGAATCCTGGCTCTGCCATTTTCAATTACAAGGAGGTTGGTTCCCCCGTTGAGCGAGTACTGAGCATCTAAGTGCAGCGAGTAGCGAGCCACCTCACTACCGTTTATTGCTACAATCACCTCTCCTCCTGCTTTCTGCGTACCCTTAACAACAAAAATTAGCACTACAGAAAACAAAAGTAAAAACAAAACAAGGCAGAGGTCTCTAAAACCCCTGCCCTTTTTAAACTTAGATGAATTACTAGGTGAATTGCCAGTACCCATAAAACTCATATCTAATTAGAAAGCAAAAATCACAAGCGATACAATGGCAAGAGCAGCCACCATAATTGGAAGCCCTCTCCAAGCCTTTGGAACGTACTTCAGGTTGATCCTTTCCATAAGACCAGCCATAACAAAGGTAACCAAAGTATAGCCAATGCCAACTCCAAGACCAGCAAGAATGCAAGTCAAAAGGGAGTAACCCTCATTGGCATTGATAAGGCAGGCACCCAAGACCACGCTGTTAAGAGCAGCAGGAAGGTCAAAAGAACTCTGCCCTATTGCGCCCTTAAACAGGTTTCCAAGGAACATGGAATTTGCCAAAACTAAAACTGAAAGCACAAGAATTGTTAAGGCAGAACCTGCAGAGGTGGTGCAGTAGAAATTCCAAACCCAGGCTTCAATCACACAGACCAATAGGGTTACTGTGATGTAAAGACCCTTGAAAGCCATGGACTTCCAGGATTTGGAAAGATCTGAAGCGAGAGCCTCAACTCCAAGGAAATTAGCCAATACGTAATTGTTTGCAAGAATGCAGGCAAACATAACAGCAAAAACTTCTTTAATACCCATCACTTTGCCTCCTTATCAGAACTTGCTTCGCAACTTTTTGCTTCGCAACTGTTTGCTTCGCAAGCCTTGCACTTAAAGCAACCAGCCACGGCCAAAAGAATTGCAAACACAATAAAGGCACCATAATTCTTAGCAAGAATTGGAATAACAAAAGCAGAAAGGAATTCAACCTTGTGGCCTGCAAAGGTTCCAAGACCAAGAGTTTCTCTAATTATTGCCATGATAATCACTAAGAGTGCAAACTCAAGACCGCAGATAACTGCATTCTTCAAGGCAGTACCAACAGAAGAATCTGAAGCCACAGAACCCTTAAGCACTAACATAGCATTAAGAGCGCAAAGGACAACATAAATTCCAAGGGCAGAACTGGCACTTGGCAAAAAAGCAGCAATGAGCAGATTTGCCATTGAAGCAAAGCCGGCTGTAACAATAACAGAAAGAGCAAGTCTAACAAAGGTCATGGTAATCTTTCCAAGAAGAGCCATAACCAAAGAAGACAAAACCAAAATGCAGAAAACAGCACCTGCCAAAACAAGACCGCTTACAACGTTGGTTGTGCCAGCCAAAGCTGGGCAAGCAGCCAAGAACAAAATCATAACAGGATTGTTAGATAAAAATGATTTCAAATAATCTTTTTCCATCAGTTATTACCTCCAACAATAGCCTCAAAAGCCTCAAAGGCATCATTTATTGCACATTCAACCGCCTGAGTGGTCATGGTTGCACCAGAGACCACCGCCTGTTCCCCAGTCCATGAAGCATCAAGACCAACAAAGCCAGCCTTATAAGAACTTGGCTCAAGACTATAACCGCTAAAGTACTCAGCCTCAATGATAAGCTCAGAAGCATTAAAGGCATAAATCTTACCGCTTGCGTCCAAAACAACATAGATTGTCATTGTCTCGTTGGAGAATCCGTAAGGACGGCAGGTGTAGCAGTAGTAGGTACCTTCAGAACTTTCTGCCTTGAACAGAGTTGAGACACTGTTAAAGACGTTTCCAATATCCATTGCAGTAAGCACAGAGTCGCTAGGAACCATCTTGGAAACCTTCTTTTCATCCTTAGAAGAAACCTTAGAGAGCTTACCAGAAGCCTCTGCAGCCAAAGCAGAGATAACAGAAGCATCAAAACTTGAAGTCACATCAGAAGCCTCAAGGTTATAGACTCTGGCATCTAAGGAAGCATTGAAGAGAACAAGGGAATCGGTATCACTGGAGTACCAGTAAGCAACCCCTACTCCGTTGTTGGACTTCCAAGCACCCTTAACCCCAGGGACAGAAGAAGTAAACTCTTCCACCTGAGCAATGCCGGAGGGGTTTGCACCTGTCTTGAAGACCACCGGAAGCATCTCAGAAATAATCTGGCTGGAATCCTTCACGCCGGCTTTAATCAAATTATTAGAGATTAAGACCTCAAAGGCATCAGACACTGCGTTGCGGAAGGCACTTGAAGAATAAGTAACTCCAGCCACAATTGCTGTGTCAGCCAAAGTAGAATTCTGACCAAGGAAAGTTTGAGGATAGGTGTCCTGACCAAAGTCCTTTGTCTCTGGATAAGAATCCAGTGAAATGCCACAAATCTTTCCGTCTGAAGAAATTGCAACAGTAAGTTCAATGTAGTCACCGGTGTATCCCTTGTTGGTTGCACAACGCACTACATAACCAAGGCCACTGTTTTCTTTCCAAACACTGGAAATGGTGTCAGCACCAGTAATTTCCAGCTGCTCAAAGCCAGTTGCCTCAGGAAGGACTGCATACAAAGGCTCAAGTTCTGCACCCTGTGCATTGGCTTCAATCAAAGGAGCCGTAAACGTATTGAGGGCCAAAACCAAAGCGGCCATTACAACAAAAACCAGAACAAGGATTACTCCCTGAAGACCTCTATTATTTGCCATTGTTGGAGCCTCCCAGTGGAACATTATGAGTAAGCTTCTCAATAAAAGGAGTAAGGATATTCATAATAAGAATTGAGAAAGAAACACCTTCTGGAAGTGAGCAATATCTTCTGATGATGAAAGTAATAATTCCACAACCAACGCAGAAGAGGCACTTGCCCTTAACAGTAATTGGAGTTGTTACATAATCTGTTGCCATGAAGATGGCTCCAAGGAAAAGACCACCAGAGATAATCTCATAGAAAGCGTAAACTGGCGAACCAGTTACAATAAAAAACAAAACATAGACTGTAGCAATAAAGCAGGCAGGCACGTACCATTTAATTACTTTTCTAACAGAAAGATAAATCCAACCTAGCACAAGGGCTACAATACAGGTTTCACCAATGGTACCGCCATGAAGTCCTAAAAGCAGCTGACCTACGGAAGGAAGGTTTTCTAAAGAATCAGAAGCCAAAACAGCAAGAGGGGTTGCACTAGAAGCCAATTCAACGCCCTTTGGGTTCACAAAGGTTGCAACGGATCCAAAAGCAATGATCATGAAAACACGACCCGTAATAGCTGGGTTTGCAAAGTTCTTTCCAAGACCACCAAAGATGCATTTTACAAAGACAATTGCAAAGACAGAACCAACTACAGCCTCATAAAGAGAAACCTCTGTACCTAAGTTCAAAGCCAAAAGAAGCCCTGTAACTACAGCTGACAGATCCCCAATTGTGCACTTCTTCTTGGTGCATAAGTCAAAAATCCACTCAGAAGCCACACAAGCCAAAACGCAGGTGACAATGAGTAAAACCGCTTTCATTCCAAAAATCACAACCGCAGCAATAGTAGCCGGAAGAAGGGCGAGGATAACATCCAGCATGATTCTGCGACTTGAGCTATTATCGTGAAAATGTGGAGATGAAACAGTAATCAAATCATAGTGCTCCATTACTTTCTCCTTCCTCTCATGAACTTCTTTGCTTCTCTGTTGTTAGCAACAAGAGGTCTGTGCGCCGGGCAAACGAAGGCACAGCAACCACATTCCATGCACTGAGCAACATCTTCTTTCTTCAAGAGGGCTTCCTTCTTATCATCATCCTCCAAATCCAAAGCCCTAGCAAAAGCAACTGGATTGAGGTTCAAAGGACAAGCCTCAACACACTTTCCACAGTGAAGGCAGGCAGTAGGCTCAATTACAACCGAATCCTTGAGATCCATTGCAACAAGAGCGCTGGTAGCCTTAACAACTGGCTCCTCCAAAGAAGCAACCGCCTTACCCATCATTGGACCGCCATCTAAAACTCTGCCAGGCTGGCTCTTAAAGCCACCACACTGTTCAAAGCAGTACTGCATGCTGGTACCAATTGGGACAACAAGGTTCTTTGGCTCGGCTACGGCAGAACCATCAACGGAGATGCACTTGTCCACAAGTGGCATACCAGTTTCAAAGTATCTAGCCATCTTAGCTAAAGTAGTTACGTTGGTGATGATGACACCAAGAGATGCAAGCCGCTGTCCAGCAGCAACCACCTTACCAGTTGCATTCCAAAGCAGAACCTGTTTAGCTCCCTGCGGATAAACACTCTTCAGTGGCTTAACTTCAACAGAAGAATCCTCTTTAAAAACCTCAGTAAGATGAGAAATTGCCTCAGGCTTATTTTCTTCTATACCAATGACATATTTCTCAGCACCGGAAAACTTCTTAAGAATTTCAATACCCATCTTTATATGTTCTGCATCCTCAACCATTGTGCGGTTATCAGCAGTACAATAAGGCTCACATTCAGCACCGTTGATGAGAATGGTATCAATCTTGTTTTTTCTAAGAGCCTCCCACTTGCCGTGAAGCGGATAGGCAGCACCACCAAGACCAACAATACCAGAAAGTCTGCAGCCGTTAAGAAAATCATCAAGAGTTTCCAGCTTTGGAGCCTTCATTTCAGGATCCTTTTCCATCTTGCCATCGCTCTTAATTGAGATGGACTTCTCACTTACAGAAGTAATCTCACCAGAAATAGATGCATGAACAGGGGAAGAAACTCTACCTTCACCCTCTTTTGCAATCATCTGTCCAACATAGACATGATCTCCAACTGCCACAATTGGCACAGCTGGAACGCCAGAATGCATAAGCATTGGAATTGTTACCGCTTCCGGTGCAGGAATTACAACCGAATGCATATCCTGCGTGCTTTTGCAATGCGGCACATGTACAGCCGATATCTTTTTCTTGAAAAGCATCCATCGCCCTCCTATAAACAGTTTTATCCTTACTTAACTATCAAATCTTCCAAACCAGAAGTATATTTTACTTGTCCATCATGGAATACCCAAACGCATTCCACATCTCCAAGAGAGGTCACAAAAGCCAGACCCTCTTCATAACCCATGCAAAACAGCGCCGTGGAAAGCGAATCTGCATACCCACTATCCTTTGTAATCACACTCACACTTGCAAAATAGGTAGCCGGCATCAACGTGGCAGGGTCAATAATATGCGAATACCGCGTGCCATCCACAACAAAATAGCGCTCATATTCGCCACTGGTCACACACGAAGTGTCCGCCAAATTAAGCTTCAGCGCAAAGGCAGTATCGGGATTTTTGGGGTCTTTAATCCCCGTCACCCAACCCTCTCCAGTTGGTTTTGTGCCCACAATCCGCACATTTCCACCGATATTCAGCACATAAGAGTTCACCCCCTGCGCCTCAAGTGCCTTTGCCGCCATCTCCGTTGCATACCCCTTTCCAACAGCCCCCACATCCAGGGACGCCCCAGGGTCCGTAATTCGCACCGTGCAGCTAGCCTCATCTATTTCCAAGAACTCAAAACCCACATGCCTGCTTGCCTCTTCTAAGCCCGATATTTCTGGCAAATAAGGTACTTCAGCGGTTCTTGCATCATGCCAAATAGACAAGACAGAGCCCATCATAACATCCACAACTCCGTCTGTTAATTCACATATCTCTTTGCAGTACAACAAAAAATCAATTAACTCTTTGTCCACCACAACAGGTTCACCACCTGCCTTCTTATTGATAGTGCAAAGATTGTTGATTCCAGTGTACTCATAGTAAATATCAAACAATTTATGATACTTGTCTAAGATATCCGCCACAGCCTCAGTGCGAGCATTAAACAACTCATCTGAGTCTCCTGCATAGCTGTAAACATACGAAACTGTGTCAAAAAAAGAAAAATAAGCCTTACCCCTAGGCTCTATTTTAGCCACATCTTGGCTTGAGGTCTGACTTATTTTACTGCACCCTGAAAAGGTAACAAGTAAAAGAAGGCCAAGCATCAGAAGAACTCCAATGCTTGGCATAATCTTTTTACTAAGCTTCATTATTAGTTAGCGTTTCTTGCAGCCTTAGCAATAACAGCCTTCATGCCAGTAATCTGGATTGAACAGGAAGCAAAAAGGGTCTCATCTGTTGTAACAACATAACCTGGATG
>CAVISO010000065.1:0-8119 GCA_963645435.1 Sphaerochaetaceae bacterium
CGTAGCGGATTTTGCCGTCTGCAATGTCGTAGAAGCGGTTGATGAGGTTGGTGATGGTGGTCTTGCCTGCACCGGTGGCGCCTACAAAGGCTATTTTTTGTCCGGGCTCCGCGTACAGTGTGATATCGTGAAGGACCTCCTTGCCCGGGACGTAGCTGAAGTCCACGTGGTCAAAGACTATGCGGCCTTCAAGTCTGGTGTAGGTAAGAGTTCCGTTGGTGTGGGGATGTTTCCAGGCCCAAAGTCCGGTGTGCTCTTTGGTTTCCTGCAGGGTGCCATCAGCGTTTTCTGTGACGTTGACCAGAGTGACGTAGCCGTTGTCGGTCTCGGGTTTTTCATCCATGAAGGCAAAGATTCTGGAGGCGCCGGCAAGAGCCATGACTATGGAGTTGAACTGGTTGGAAATTTGCGAAATTGGGTTGATGAAGTTTCTGGAAAGCGTGAGGAAGGAAGCAATGGTGCCCAAGGTTAGCGTGTTGAAGCCTAAAAGGGTCAGGTTGGAGCTATTGCTTACTGCCATGTAGCCGCCAATTAGGGCAATGAAAACGTAGCAAATGTAGCCCACGGAGTTCATCATTGGCATCATGGTGTTTGCCATGCTGGTGGTCAGATAGGCATTTTTGGCCCATTCGCGGTTTCTATCTTCAAGACCTTCATAGTTCTTGTTTTCATGGCAGAAAACTTTAATGACCTTCTGTCCGTTGACCATCTCTTCTACGTAGCCGTTGAGCTTTGCAAGAGAGGTTTGCTGGGCTATTGAGAATCTTCCAATCTTAGAAATGAAGACTCTAATGAGGCGCATTACAACAAAGACCACAAGGCAGACAACTAGAGTCAACCACACGCTCTGATACAACATGCAAAGAAAAACAGTAACAATAGTAAAAGCAGAAGATATAAGCTGTCCCATTGACTGTGTAATCATTTGCCTCAAGGTATCAGAATCATTGGTGTAAAGGCTCATAATTTCACCGTGTGTGTGGGTGTCAAAGAAGCTGATTGGCAGACTTTGCATCTTATTGAACATGTCATCTCTTATGCTCTTTAGTGTGCCTTGAGCCACGTTAACCATGAGTCTAGAATAGGCATAAGAAGTAAGGACTCCAACCAAAAAGATAGCCGCAAAGGTGGCTAATGCCTTCAAAAGTCCGGTGAACACTGGGTTTTGGACCATCAAAAGCGGCGTTATGTAGGAATCTATCAGAGTCTGGAGAAACATTGATGCTCCTGCACTAGCCACTGCACTTATGAGAATACAGAACACAACTACAATAATTGTTGCCTTGTAGGGCTTCATGTAGGAGAAGAGTCTCTTTAAGGTTGTGAAGTCCATCTTTGGACGCGGTGGACGTGCCCCTGGAGCACCGGAAGCAGCTCTCTTCAATTCTTCTTTTATCTCTTTCTTAATCTGAGCGTTTCTTTCTTTCTGATTAATCTTCACTTCTTTCATTTGTTGTCCCCCTTCAGCTGAGATTCGTAAACCTCCCTGTAGATGTCACAACGCGACAAAAGTTCCTCGTGCGTACCAATATCGTTAATCTTTCCATCATCAAGAACAATGATTCTGTCCGCGTTCTGAACTGAGCTAATACGCTGAGCAATAACAAGCTTGGTAGTCTGTGGCATATAGCTGGAAAGCGCCTTCTGAATGCTGGCATCCGTATGGGTATCCACTGCACTAGTAGAGTCATCCAGAATCAAAATCTTAGGCTGCGCCAACAGCGCGCGAGCAATACAAATACGCTGCTTCTGACCTCCCGATACATTCACGCCCCCCTGCTCAATATAGGTGTCATACCCCTGCGGCATAGCAGAAATAAACTCGTGCGCACAAGCAAGTTTACACGCCTGAATCATCTGCTCATCCGTGGCCTTCTCATTGCCCCACTTCAGATTCTCCTTCAGCGTACCAGAGAAGAGGTCATTTTTCTGCAACACCATGGCAACACTGTGTCTGAGCGCATCAAGATTATACCTACGCACATCCACGCCGCCCACCTGAACGCTCCCCTGCGTAACATCATACAGTCGCGGAATCAGCTGCACCAAAGACGATTTAGACGACCCCGTCCCTCCAATAATGCCAATGGTCTCGCCAGCTTTAATATGCACATCCACATCACTAAGCACCTGCTTGTCCGCCTTTGACGCATACACAAACCCCACGTGGTTGAAGTCAATACTTCCATCCTTCACCTCCAGGACAGCATCTTGCGGCTCCGTGATATCGCTCTTTTCCTCCAACACTTCTACAATTCTTTTAGCCGATGCCTGTGAAATAACCACCATGGTGAAAATCATAGAAAGCATCATAAGGCTCATAAGAATCTGGGAGGCATAGGTAAACAGTGCAGTCAGACTTCCCGTTGTCAGCCCGTTAGCAGCATTATTGCCACTGGCAATAATTGCCTGGGCTCCAAACCAGGAAATCAGAATCATGCAGGTATACATACAGAACTGCATGATAGGACCATTTAACGAAATTATCTTCTCAGCCTTTGTAAAATTAGTCTTAATGGAAGCACTAACCTCTTGGAACTTATCCTCTTCATGCTGCTCCTGATTAAAGGACTTAACTACTCTAATTCCCCTGACATTTTCCTGGACAATATTGTTCAGCTTATCGTAGGTTCTGAATACCTTGTCAAAAGTAGGATGAACCACGTTGGAAATAATCATCAAAGGAATAAACAGCACAGGAATTGCCACCAGGAACATCATTGAAATCTCACTGTCCACCTTAAAGGCTGCTATGACAGCAAAGATAAGCATAGCAGGAGATCTAACGGCAATGCGGATAATCATCTGATAGGCGTTCTGAATATTAGTAACATCCGTTGTCAATCTTGTAACAATTGAGGAAGTAGAAAACTTATCAATATTAGAGAAGGAGAAGGTTTGCACATTCTTGTACATATCCTCCCTTAGATTAGCAGCAAAACCAACCGAGGCCTTTGCTCCAAATCTTGCGGAGAAAATGCCCGTTGTCATAGCCAAGATTGCCAAGCCCAGTAACATTAACCCGTACTTCCAAACACTTGCCATGTTGCCCTGTCCAATACCCTTGTCCAGTAGCAAAGACATACAAATTGGAATGATAATCTCAAACACTACCTCAATCATTGAGCAAAAGATGGTAAACAAAGAGGCTGCCTTATTATCTCTTATGCTCTGCATGAGAACCTTTACTACAGATTTTTTCTTTGCCATTATCAATCTCCCAAGTTGTTATAAATAGTCTCTAACGCGCTTTTAAGCACCAGAATCTGCTGATCAGAAAGAGAACTGAGCATTCTCTGTTCATTTGCATCAATCATGGAGCACATCTCTTGTTCTAAAGAAATAGCCTTTTCTGTGATTGTTATGATTCTGTTGCGCCGGTCTTTTTCATCCATTGTGCACTGCACAAAGCCCTTCTCCTTAAGCCTGGCAATCAGCCCCACAACGGTTGGATGAGAAACCCCTAAATGAGCCTCAATCTCCTTCTGCGTTGCCACTCCGCCCTTCTGCCCTAAGAATCTGAGGATTCTGCTCTGAGACAGGGTCAAGCCGTGTTCTAACAGGTTGGCATCTGCTTTGGTTTTAAGCTTGTCGTTGACTTTCTTAAGCAGGTACCCAACTCTTCTATCGCTTAATTGATTATCCATATAATCTGCAATCTCCTGAACGCTACAAATGTGTAGCATGCTACACTTATTCTGTAGCACGCTACAAATATATGGAGATTGCTAACTTTTGGCAAGCGTCTGAACGAAAAAAGCAATCAAAATTAAGTTCAAATTCTTTTTTGATTGAAAAAAGCAATCAAATTTCAAACAAAATCTATTTTTGATTGAATATCATCCCTTGTTCAACAAGAAAAGTCTCAACAATTTCTGTTGCTAGAGCACAGAGCTCCGGACAAGGACGCTTAGAATAATAGGCATGATCTCTCTCATCAGGAATTGGAGTGTCTCGTTTGTGATCTAACCCTAAGAGCTCTCTACACACTATAGAACCGGTTTTTGCCTCAAAGCGGCGGGCAAGCTCTTGGATGTGAGAATAAAGTATTGGCTTTTTGGCATTTTCCTCTGGTCCGCTATAACCGTAAAAGTAAGAACAAACAAGAAACATACCAGAGACAGTGCCACAGACTTCTCTTAGGCGTCCCATTCCTCCGCCAAAACAGCTGGTTGTAGCCATTAGAAAGGGTAATTTCTCCGCGTTAAGGATATCCTCAAAGGCAAGGAGAACAGACTGCGTACAGTTATAGCCCTTGAGAAAATTTTCTTTTGCCTTTTCTGCACGTGTCATATTTGCCTCCTGGAAGGTTTTTGCAAAACCTCTTATTTTCCTTATTATATCCCATATGCTATCATAAAGGGCAGAGGAGAGAACCATGCCTTTTTCACAAATTGCAATTGTAATAGCCCTTGGGATAGTTGAAGGAATTACCGAGTGGCTGCCCATTTCCAGTACCGGACATATGCTGCTTTTTGATAAAGTTCTCACAATAAACGCTTCAGACAGCTTTAAGAGCATGTTCTTTGTGGTCATTCAGCTGGGAGCAATTCTTGCTGTTGTACTTCTCTACTGGCATAAACTCTGGCCGTTGACCCGCCA
Organism: Sphaerochaetaceae bacterium; assembly: GCA_963645435.1. GTDB lineage: Bacteria > Spirochaetota > Spirochaetia > Sphaerochaetales > Sphaerochaetaceae > UBA9732. The sequence continues at coordinate 4,603 of CAVISO010000065.1, forward strand.
AGAGGATAAAGATGGCAAACTAACGCTAAAGAAGGACACCCTTTCCCTCTGGCTTAAAACCCTAGTTGCCATTATTCCTTCTGGCATTGTAGGGCTTCTTTTTGATAACTGGATGGAAGAACACCTGCATACTCCGCTGGTCATTGCACTTGCTCTGATTTTTTACGGACTTCTCTTTATAATTATAGAACGGTGGAACAAAACTAGAGTACCTATTACCAAATCCACTTCAGACATCACAATAAAACTGGCACTCTACATTGGATTTTTCCAGGTGCTCTCACTGATTCCTGGCACCTCACGCTCTGGCGCCACCATCATGGGCGCACTTCTGTTAGGTCTAGACCGTACCACCGCAGCAGAGTTCTGCTTTTTTATGGGCATTCCAACCATGGCCGGGGCCTCACTTATTAAGCTACTTAAATTTGGCTTCAGTTTCACTAGCACAGAACTTTTCATTCTGTTACTAGGCACGGTCACCGCTTTTCTTGTGTCTCTGGTTGTTATTAAAGGACTTATGGCCTACATCAGGAAAAGAACCTTCACAGCCTTTGGAATTTACCGCCTTATACTGGGACTTCTAATCCTAGTTCTTCTCTAGAACTTTATACGGACTAAAAAAATGAACCACTGTCATAAACAGTGGTCCAAATTGAGAAGATAAAAATATTTATATTCAAAAGGAACTTAGAACAGCCCCTTGAATAACCTCTTTAAGAAACCCCATCAAGGAAGAACAACCTTTCTCTTCTCCTCCAGATTGTCTTCATCTCTGGGATTGTTACAAAAACAGGGTCAACGAGTGACCCTGATTTATTGTACTGCCTAAATCATCTTTCGTTGATTCTCAACGCCACCCCTGTTGGCAGTACCTCTAGCCAAGTCTTTTGGACTTTGCTTTATTTTCTATTACTCTACTGTGTAAGTAACAGTTACGTCTGCCTTATAGGTGTCACCAGCAGTAAGTGTTGAAATGTCCCATTTGAAGGAACCACTTGCAATTTCCAACTCATTTGTGCCTGTTGCAACCTTCATACCATTATATACAACAGAGATTGTAGCTACGTTAGATGTAGTTGATGCTGCACAGCCTGTGACTGTAACATTCTTTGCAGTACCAGTGTTGGTTGTGTTTGCAGTGAAAGCACCTGTAGTTGGATCATTACTTGCAGCTACATGACCAGTTGTATCTGTAAGCTTTGTTGTACCATCTTTAGCAAGGTAAGCATTCTGAAGTTTACCAGCAGTGATTGTTACAGAAACAGAACCATTGTACCAGATATCATCAAGGTTTCCTGCTGTATTGTTCTTGTAGCCAAAATGCTTAAGTGCAACGTTGATTGAAATTGAATCGCCGTCAGTAGAAAGAATGCCAACAACTTCATTTGTGCCATCTGCTGAACTTTCTGCAGACTTATTATCATCGTTTGTACCAACAATCTTGTATACTGGCTGAATTTCTCCAATCTTTGTTGTTACCTTAAAACTGTGATTTGATTCTGCGAATACACAACCGAGTGCCAAAACTGCAATGATTAAAACAACTGCAAACTTCTTCATAATTTTTATCTCCTCTCTCAATGGCTCTGTCTTAGTCAAGCCGCACTATTTGTTTCGTGGTACAACCACGGTGCTTTTCAGCGAACACGTGTAAACTAAACTGTATCTTTACTTTTGTCAACACTTTTTTTACCAAATCTTAACTATTTTGCAAATTTTCTTTACCAAATCTTCTTAAACCCCAATTTTTTGGCCTTATTTTTACACATTTCCCAATAGTGTCGACTAAAATTGAGCAAAATTTAACCCAAAGAGCCACCAATAACCTTCTTTTGCATTTCTTGATCTGTGGCTAGGACACAACTGCACGTGGTTAGGTCACGCGCTTAATGTTGCAGTTACTTTTTCAATCAACCGTTAAAGTTCAATTTTTATGCGTTCTTTGTAGTAGATTGTATTTATGTTACCTGAAGCATCAGCCCTCTTGTTTTCAGCAGTAATAAAGGCGTTTATGTAGGCTTCATTTTCTATTCCGCAAGCTTTTAGAAACTTTTCAATGGTGAAGTTGCAAACACTTGAAGATGTGTTATCGTAGGTTCCAAAATAGTCAGCAAAACCGAGTTGTGTGTAGGCTTCCGGAGTATTAATGTTGGTAAAAACATTTCCTGCAATTTTTGTTTTGTTATTTCTATAGAACCTAAAGGTTGCTGCACCTTTGGAATTCGTTCCATTATAAGTATAGATTACAGGATTTGGGCTGTTATCAGAACAACGATAAACAGCGTTAGAAATGGCATTGCATTGCTCTTTAAAAGAATCTGAAATAAATTCATCGTAGCTAGTATAGCCTTTAATTATAGAATGATGGTCTGCTATGGATTGACCTTTTTTGTAAAGCAAAGGATAGAGTTTCTTCATCATGTCAAAATTGGCTTTTTTTCTTTCTTCTGCAGTATTAATTAAATCATCCTTACTGCCTTCCTCCTGATATTCATTTACTACAGTTTTTACTTTTGTTATAAAAGTTCTAAGTTCTTCTGAGTAATCGTCTGTAGATTCAAAATCAAGCAGACCTGTTATAAATGTGTTATCAGGCTGTTTGAAGGCATACATTGTATAAAGCCCAGAGGACTCTTTGACTTCATTTAATGTTATATGAGATCTTATGTAGAAATATTTTTTTTGAGGAGATGACCCTGTAGTGTTAAACTGAAAAGAATCGACATAGGCGTCTTCAGCAAGCATGCCTTTAGACTCCCCTTCAGTAACAAGTTGTCCTACTTTAAAAACTGGTTCTTGGACATTATCAATTGGGATATCGATATATTCCATGCTGAGAATTTCGTTATCGTTTAGTCCTACAAAAGTACAGAATGCAGACTGTCTGTAAGAGAATTTCTTGGTGTTAATGTTATAGTAATAATCACAGAAACCTACAACCGTGTCCTCATATAAAATACTATATTGCAAGTAGACTCCATCTTTGTTGACATGTGAATATTCGGGTAAAAATTTAACTTTAAAGCCAAAGATTGTAGATTCCAAAGCTACGTTTTTAAAGCTATTGCCTGTTAGTTCTACTTCTACTGCCTGAAGATTTGTCATAGTTGGCAAAACTGTCATAACAGCACAAGCCAGATAGTGGTCGTTTTCAAAATAATCAACAGGCATTGAGTTAAGGCCTTTAGAGGAAGAACTTTCTCCAAACACTGGAAGTGGAACTATCATTCCTTCAAAACTTTCTGATGAATCGCAAGATGTAAAAAGCGACATAATTAGTAGAATTAGTAGAAAAATGTTTAATAGTTTCTTCATTTAGTCTTTCCCCTCTTTGTACAATCCATTAAAATTTATACATAATAAGTATAGACCCTATTGTTCCCATCAAGCAACTTTTTTTTGATGCCAACACCTTCCGCACCCTTAATACACGGCTCAATTTGTATCAAAACCGACATACAAAGGCTTGCCACAATTTTTTCACCAATACCGCTTTTCAAATTTTGTAATTCCTTAC
>CAVISO010000066.1:0-8068 GCA_963645435.1 Sphaerochaetaceae bacterium
GCTCTTGTAAGAGTCATCTGCAAGTGCTTTGGACCTGTTGCATCAGCAGAAATAAATGGCAGGTTAATGTCTGTAGAAGTTGAACTAGAAAGCTCAATCTTAGCCTTCTCTGCTGCTTCCTTAAGTCTCTGTAAGGCCATCTTATCCTTTGAAAGGTCAATACCCGTGTCCTTCTTGAAGTTTTCAGCCATCCATTCAATAATTCTCTGGTCAAAGTTATCACCACCAAGGTGTGTATCACCGTTTGTGGACTTTACTTCAAAGACACCATCACCCAACTCAAGGATAGAAATATCAAAGGTACCACCACCAAGGTCGTAAACTGCAATCTTTTCGTCCTTGGAAGTATCTTTACCAAAGCCGTAAGCCAGGGCTGCAGCGGTAGGCTCGTTAACAATTCTCTTTACTTCAAGACCAGCAATCTTACCAGCATCCTTTGTTGCCTGACGCTGTGCATCATTGAAGTAAGCAGGAACTGTAATAACAGCTTCTGTGACAGGCTCGCCAAGATAATCCTCAGCAGTCTTCTTCATCTTCTGAAGAATTCTTGCAGAAATCTCTTCTGGGCTGTATTCCTTGTCTCTGATCATGACTTTAATTGTGTCATTTGTTCCAGAAACAACTTTATAAGGAATCATAGAAAGCTCACTTGGAACTTCTCTATATTTTCTTCCCATGAAACGCTTAATTGAGAAAACTGTGTTCTCTGCGTTTGTTACAATTTGGTTCTTTGCTGGCTGTCCAACAAGGCAATCTCCCTTTGCTGTAAAACCAACGATAGAAGGAGTTGTTCTCTGTCCTTCTGAATTAGCCATGACGATAGGTTCGGAACCCTCCATTACCGCCACGCAGCTGTTTGTTGTACCAAGGTCAATACCAATGATTTTTCCCATATTATATGCTCCTAATTGATAAGTATCAGTTTTTTCTGAAGGCTGGTTGAAACTCTTCTTCCAACTTTCAATGGTAATTTACAAATCTCTTAGCAAATCGTCAAACGAAAATGCATTAAAAGAAACAAATTACTCTGGTTTTCCTATTCTCACCTTTGAAGGCCTTAAAACTCTATCATGCAAGGTATAACCCTTAATGAAATCCTCAAGGACTGTTTCCTGTTCAAGAGAGCTATCAACCGTTACCATGCAGGCTTCATGCATTTGAGGGTCAAATTCTTTGCCAACAGCATCAATAACCTTGAGTCCCCAATCCTTATCCAAATTGGTTAAGAACTGGCTTTGAGCCATTTCAATACCTTCCACAAGTTTCTCTGTATTACCACCGTTCTTTGCGGCAGCAAGAGCTCTGTCAAGGTTATCCAGGAAAGGAAGAATGTCAGAAATAAGCCTGGAATTTGCAAACTGAACTGCTTCCTCTTTGTCTCTAGCAAGGCGTTTTCTGTAGTTGTCGGTTTCAGCCTGACGTCTAATCATCTGATCCTTCAGTTCTGCATTACTAGCAGAAAGTTCTTCTACTTTCTTCTCTAGTTCCGCAATTTTATCTTCTTTATCTTCTTGGGAAATATCAGAGGCGTCTTCAGCCTTAGTTTCTTCCTCCACTTTAACCTCTTCTTCTGGTTCTATATTTTCTTTTTCTTTTTTACTCATATTTTCCTCTTAGTCCGAAAAATACAAAGACCTTTAGATATCGTCAAGTTTCGTCATCAAACTCAACTACTTCTTCCTCGCCGTAGGTTTCCCACTGTTTTTCAAGCTCTTCATCCAGGTCATCGTACTTGTTTCCAGTGTTTTCGGAATTTAAATTGTATTCAATGTCTGTAATTTCCACTTGAACTTCAGGCTCCTGGCTGGTCTGAGGTTTTTGCTCAAGCACAGGTTCCTGTGACTGTACAGGTTGCTGAGACTTTTGAATAATAATTGGTCTTGTAATAGCAGGCTTATCCTCTTTTATCTCTGGAGCAGGTCCAATTTCAATGCTCTTATCAATAAGGGCATTAAGTCTGTCTGCTTCACTGCGCACGGTGTCCAGTTTATGCTGCAATTCACCAAAGAACTGCTGTACCGTATGAATGACGGCCTGGAAGGCATCATCAATCTTCTTGAGCCGTTGGTCTGTATCCCTGCTGGTTTGATCTCTAAAGTCAGTTAAGACTTCTTGGGTCTCCTTGTGCAGACTTGCCATGGCCTCATCCATGCTGGTATCGGTCTCACTTACTGCACTATTCATGCGGGTGACAGATTCGCGCTCAAGCTGGATGACGCGCTGTTCGTGTTTGCGCAGGTGCTCGTCTGCGTCTTTCATGTCCTGTCTGAAGCCATCTATGACGGTTCGGACGTTGTCAAGCCGGTCTGCCTCGGATTGCACGGTGTTGACCTTGTCGTCCGCGTCCTCTGTAAGGCGGGCAAGTCCCTCTAAGGCTGTCTTGTAAGAGTCCATTGCATTCTTAAGTTTAACGAGATCTTCCGAGTACTCCTTCAGTTCTGCCAGCTGGGCGTCCACGGTGTTAATTAGGGTGTGGACTTCGTCTGTCTTGCGGGCTACCGTCTGCTCAAATTCAGCGGCATAGCGCTTAAAAGAGTTGTCGCTATCTTCAATGTTGCTCTTGTACTTTTCCAACAGGGCACTGATGGTTTTAAGACCCCTCTTGCTTTTATCAGTTGCACGCAAGCCAAAAATAATTATCAAGGTCACCACAAACAAAAAAATTGGTAACAGAATTGGAACTAAAGTAACTAAATCCATATTATTTTACTCCAAAAGCCATTTGTCAAAGTCCTTCCAAGACTCAAAAACTTCACATGCAAGAGGATACTCTTTTTTTGTGCCTTTTGCATTCACCAAGACCGCAGTAAGTCCTGCTTTAGTGGCGCCCACAACATCCTTATCATAGCTATCTCCCACATAAAGCACCTCTTTACGGTCTAAGCCCTCTATCCCCATATTATACAGCAGATAATCAAAACAGTGGACACTGGGTTTCAGAAATCCAACATCTTCACTGCTTGCAGCCAAATCTACATAAGGTTCAAGCCCCATAGACTGGAGTTTCTTAAACAGCGGAAAATCGCTAAAAACTCCAATTTTAAGTCCCTTTGCTTTAAGAGTCTTAAAGGTCTCTACCACCCCGTCATAAGGCTTTGTTTTTTTATAAAGGCGTTGCATGGGAGCATATATCCATTTTTCCAGGCGTTCTTTTACAAGCGCTACTTCAGCTAAGAAAGTTTCACCTTTAATGTCCTGATTTTTACATTTGCTGCTATTTTTTACTATAACAGTGGCTTCTTTGGATATCAAATTCCCTTGTAAGGACTCCTGACACTGCCGTAACTGTTTTCTCATTTTGTTGTAGCAGAGAGAAAAATGCGGATGCAAGAAGCCCAAAGCAAGAAGCCTTCTATTCATCACAGCCTTAGGGTAAAGAGTCCCGTCTATATCAAAGCAAATAGCCTTGTATTTCATCCTCATTTACCCTTTTTCTTATAGGTTTCTCTTGCCTTCTGCATGGCAATAGCCTTAGCCTTGGCACCTACCTTCTTTGCTTTTGGTGCAGCCTTTGCTTTTCCGCCTCTAGGTTTGTCTATAGGCTTTGCATTCCTTGCATTAGGCTTGGCAGGTTTTGCAGGCTCAGAAGCCTCATTCTTTACCTTGGCTTTCTGCCCCAGCTTATGGTTACTTTCACTGCGCTCTCTTTCTCTGAGGTTTATCTCAATTGGAATAGCAGTTAAGCCCAAATCTCGTCTGATACAGTTTTTAAGATACTGAACATACATTTGCGGAAAATCTTTTTTCCTGTTAATAAAGAAAAGAAACTTTACCGGATTAACAGAAATTTGGGTACCATAATAAACCTTGTAGTGACCTTCTGCCCCACGAGGTGGCTGGTAGGCCTCCCCCCAAGACTTCAGAGCCTCATTCAAGACAGCTGTATCTACACGCTTTCCCAACTGGTAGTAAATTTTCAAAACAGTATCCAGCATCTCTGAGATGTTCGTCCCTTTAGACGCCGATATAAACTGAATTGGTGCAAAATTAAGAATTGGGAATTGGAACCTCACTCTGTCTTCTATAGCTTGAGTCTCATTAGGAACTCCTTTCAAAAGGTCAATCTTATTGAGAACAATCACAACTCCCTTGCCACGTCTGACAATTAAATTTGCAATTTTCTTATCCTGCTCTGCAAGCCCTTCAACGGCATCCACCACCAAAAGTACAACATCTGCCTCATCAATGGTCTTAATTGCACGGTTTACGGAATAATACTCAACATCCTCTTCCACCTTGGTCTTTCTTCTAATACCCGCCGTGTCAAGAATGGTAAAATCCTTACCTTTATAGCTAAAACCACCCTTCACTACATCTCTAGTTGTCCCCGCAATAGGACTTACAATGGAGAGATCTTGACCTGTCAAAAGATTAGTTAATGTACTCTTTCCTGTATTTGGCTTACCCAAGACAGCAAGCTTTAAAGCATCAGAAAGCGCCTCTTCATTTAACTCTTGGGCAGAATCCACCTCGTCCTCAAGGTCTAACATCCCCATGAGCGTTTCTTCCAGCGAATCTATGCCATTTCCATGCGCCGACGAAATTCCTACAATTCTCTGATATCCGTACGAAAAGAAATTCCAAATCAAATCTTCTCTGGTCACGTCATCAATCTTATTCACCGCCAGCACAATCTTGTCCGTATAAGGTCTAAGCTCGTTAAGAAGCATCTGATCTTCCGGAGTCACCTCCGTGCAATCCATCAAGAAAATAATTGCATCAGCCCCTTCCAGCAGAGAAAGGCTTTTCTTGGACACAAGTTCATCAAACCCCTCAAGGTCCAACTTTACGCCACCACTATCTGTGAGATTCACTGCATGCCCACACAAAATCCAATTTTCAGAGATAGGGTCTCGCGTCACACCCGGGGTTGGGTCTGTGATTGCCCTTCTCTTGCCCACGAGTCTATTAAATAGCGTTGATTTTCCAACATTTGGTCTTCCAATAATCACTACGTTCTTCATGCCTTCAATACTAAAGCATTAAACAAAAACAAACAATAATGAGCCCTATATTGCAACGCTTCAACTTTATCCCGATTTTCTTGTACTTGCCCTTGGCTCTTGTTATAATTCTCTTAAGATGATTGAAGACCTTCAAGACGAACTGCAAGACATACGACCTCAAAAGAAGAAAGAAAAGAAACACCTTCCTTTTGTACTGATTGCGTTTCTTATCTGGATTCCGTATGCCGTTATCATAGGCATAATTGCTACGCCAAAGATTATTGTCACAATCAGAGAGTCTGGCGTAAAGGAGTATATTGCAGAGGCAATTGTGCAAAGTAGCCATTCAAAAACTAGAGAAGTCCTTTTATGCTTCATTGTCCCCAACTCTGATGGTCATTTAAGTTATCATCTTTACAATCAAACTGTGTCAAAAACAGGAGAAACCATCTACCACGATGCCGTTGAAGGTCTTCTTAACGGGGCTGGTTACGAAGCCTTAGGCTCAGGGGCTGTTTCCTTTATTGCAAAAGGCACCACCTTAAAAGGCTTAACAGTATCTCAAAACACCGTCTTCGTGGATTTTTCAAGCGAATTTACTACCTCTGGCAGCAATTGGGGAACAGGTGGGCTTGAGGCTGCAAAAGAGCAAGTTGAAAAGACTCTTAAAGCCTTAGACGCTTCAATCAAAAAGGTTGTAATTCTCGTTGAAGGTGTAGAACTTTCAATTTAAGGGCTTAATCTAGGCACTTGCTTAAAAATTTGTCACAATCCCAGCAAAGTTCAGGCTTTAGTAAAGCAAGAAACTCAGTATTTCCCTTATGTCCCTTAATTGGAGACTTAACAGCATTGTAAATTCCAATTCCTTCTGACTGGAGGTTTGCAAAAACATTTGCCAGGGTTTCCCTCAGAAGTTTTTCGTCTTCAATAACCCCAAAGAAATTTTCCTGCCACTTAGGCACTTCAAACTGAGGCTTAATGAGAGCAACTAACCACGAGTCCTCTACAAGCCCTAAAACGTGACTTGCCGCTCCTTTTATAGACCTAAAAGATAGATCTGCCACCGCTGCGTTTGGACGAGGATTTAGGTCTTCTTTCTGAAGAGCCATGATATTCTGTTTTTCATGAACATAAACCCTGCTGTCTGTTCTTATCTTATAATCAAGCAGGTTAAAACCTACGTCCACGCTATGAACGCCAACCGCTCCCCGCTGTAGAAGACAATCTGTAAAACCACCGGTAGAAGAGCCTGCATCTAGCATAACTAAGCCCTTTACCTCCAGTTCAAAAACATCCAGAGCCTTCTCAAGTTTAAAACCTCCCCTAGACACATATTTTGGGAAAATTACCTCAACAAGGGCCTCTTTTGGGTACATTGCACGAAAATCTGTGCAAAGTTCTCCATTAACGTACACGTTTTTGCAGCTAACTAGAGCGGTTGCCTGGTCTTTTGTTAAGAGAGGATCTTTTTGGCGTAACAGCTGAAGGATGCTTAGTTTAGCCACCTTACTACTCCACAATTCTTGTTATTTCTAAGGCTTTACCTGTTTCTAAATCAGAAACAACTTTAACCCCATGAATTTCAGCAACATTGTCAAACACCTTGGCTTTAAGAGGCATTTGGGTTTTTTGACGCTTTATGGCAATATCGGGATTGCAGCCAATTATGCTGCCCTTGGGACCGCACATGCCCAAATCTGTAATGTAGGCAGTCCCCTTTGGCAGGATGCGTTCGTCCATGGTTTGAACATGTATGTGAGTACCTACTACGGCGGTAACTTTGCCATCCAGGAAGAAAGCGAGGGCTTCTTTTTCGTCGGAATTTTCAGCGTGGAAGTCCACAAAAATTGTCTTGGCTTTGACACCCTTAAGCAGGTCAGAAGCAGTCTTAAAGGGGTCATCTATAGGAAACATGTTAATTCTACCTTGCAGATTGAGGACGCAAACATCGCCAATTGTGACGCTTCCATGTCCAGATAGCAGGTTGCCATAGTTTGCAGGACGAAGCAACGCATCCTTACTGTCCAGATATGTAGAAACCAAATCTTTATCATGCCAGATATGATTTCCAGAGGTTATCACGTCAACTCCACAACCAAACAACATATCTACTTGAGAAGTGGTTATTCCAAAGCCTTCATTAGCATTCTCTCCATTGATAATGACAAAGTCTGCTCTGTACTTTTTCCTTAATGAGGGGAGTTTAAAATAAATAGCCCTGCAACCTGGGTCACCATAGATGTCCCCAAGCAACAGGGTTGTAAAGGTTTTTGCGCCCATACTGTCAAATCCGGCTATCGTGCGTACTCAACCGCGCGCATTTCACGAATAATAGTAACCTTAATTCTTCCAGGGTAGCGAAGCTCTGCTTCAATTCTGCTGGCAATACCCTTAGCAATTGTCTTTGCATTGTCATCAGATACAGTCTCAGCATTGACAAGAATTCTAAGTTCTCTTCCTGCCTGAATTGCAAAAGCCTTCTCTACACCTTCAAAGGATTCAGCTATATCCTCAAGGTTCTCCAACCTCTTAATATAATTATCAAGAGACTCTCTTCTAGCCCCAGGTCTTGCAGCACTAATTGCATCGGCAATTTGAACAATGATGCTCTCTATGCAACAAGGTTCCACGTCTCCATGGTGAGAATGAATTGCATTAACAATCTTTGGATCTTCGCCAAGGCGCTTTGCAAGGTCAGCTCCCATCTCTGCATGGTTGGATTCGCTTTCAGTAACAATTCCCTTACCAATGTCGTGAAGAAGTCCACCTCTTCTTGCAATCTCAACGTTTGCACCAACTTCAGAGGCTATCATGCCCGCAATAACTGCAACTTCTCTTGAGTGATTAAGAACATTCTGTCCATAACTAGTTCTAAAGAAAAGCCTTCCAAGAGCTCTAATTGTTTCCTGACTCATGTTGTGAATGCCAAGATCGTATACAACCTTCTCGCCTTCTTCAGCACAAATCTTGTTAACTTCCTTAGTAACCTTTGTGACAACTTCCTCAATTCTAGCCGGATGAATTCTGCCATCCTGAACGAGTCTTTCAAGAGAAACTCTAGCAATCTCTTTTCTAATTGGGTCAAAACAAGAAATAACAACGGCTTCTGGAGTATCATCAAT
>CAVISO010000067.1:0-7886 GCA_963645435.1 Sphaerochaetaceae bacterium
TTGAAATACTTAGCACAGATTGCAATTTGGCTGGTTCCAACCTTGTTAAAGACATAACCATCTAAGGTTATTGCATCAGCTGCACAGGTGAAAACATCAACGTGTTCTTTAGCCATGACAAAGGCCGGCATATTGTCTGTGATGACGGTGGTGTCAAACCCCATCTGGGAACACACTGTTGCAGTGAGTCTGGCGCCTTGGAAGTAAGGACGGGTTTCAGGACAGAAAAGTTTAATGTTATTACCGTTCTTCTTACATTCTTTAAGCATCATTCCAACAATGGTTTCTCCAAAACACTGAGTCATTACGGTTCCGCTTTGGGGAAATTTTTCTACTAGATATTGAGCCATTTTGTTGATTTTTGCATAGCGAGCATTGTTAGCATCAACAACATGGTCGCGGATAGCCAAATCAACGCGACGGCCTTCTTCTAAGGCCTTCTTTGCAACGGGAAGGCAAGCTTCTGTTACCAGAACCATGCGTTTTTTTGTTGTTGGACGGGCATCTGAAATAACTTGAGCTGCCTTGGTCAGGTATTCCATCTGTTCTTTAGCTCCAAGATTTTTGCATTCCCAAGCGGCTAAAGCCATTCCCATTGGAGCTGCAGTGTAAGGACCGGCAGACTGTGTGACCATGTCTCTTATGGCCTGCATGACTTCTACGTGATTATTACAAACAACAAATTCTGTTTTCTGGGGATAAACGCGTCTGTCAAGAATTCTTACTTTTCCGTTGTCGTACCAAGCAACATTTTCATACTGAAGCATAAAGGCTAAATCTTTATCCTGTCTTTCCATATAAACCTCTTAAAATTATTTTTAACAAGAAATTACTGGTATATTTTTTGATTCAAACAAATCAATCCAATTTGATGGTGTTTCTTTGTTGGTGATAACCTCGTCAAAAGCCTCAAGGTCTGAAATTCTGTTTTTGGTAGAATCTCCAAATTTTGTATGATCTGCAATTAAAATATGCTTTTTGGAATAAGTTATCATGGCTTTCCTTACTGCCGCTTCACCTTCATTATCGTCCGTTGCTCCAAAAAAGGAATCAACAAAGGTTGGACTAATGAGGCAGTAGTCTGCGCAATATTTGCTAATCATTTCAACTGCAAACTGACCTATAAGAGATTCATTTCTCTTTCTTAGACGACCTCCAACAAGAATTACCTTTGCTTTTTCATCGTCTGTAAAAAGTTGAGCTATTTGAAGTGAGTTGGTCACAATCAAAGGATGTATGTCCTTTTCTTTCAGGGCTCTTGCCACAAATAAAACCGTGGTACTTGAATCCATCATTATGCAATCTTCAGATTTAATGAAAGAGCAACAATATTCTGCAAATTTTGTTTTTTCTTCCGTGAGTAGGACTTTTCTGAAAACCTGAGGAACAGAACTGTCATCATTAGCAACCCTATAAACGCCACCGTGGACTTTTCTAACGGAGGCATCAGAGTCACATATTTTTTGAAGATCTCTTCTTATGGTTTCTTCTGTGACATTGAAGAGGCTACTTAAATCTTTTACAAGGACGTAGCCATTGTAGGGGATTCTGTTGATTATTTCTTGTTGTCGTAGTTGTGACTTCATGGGTCTTAGTATAGTTTGCTTTTTCGTGCAAAACAACAAAAAAATTTAAATTTTCTTTTTTTATGTGAGCAAAACCAAATTTTAAACCCAAAAATGTGGTTTTGCTCAAATTTTTTGTTGACGGCGCACAAAAAGCATGTAAATAATAAAAGAAGCTTGGAGACACAATTGAAAGGTTCAAGGATGAAGCGTTTTGGTTGTGTTTAGTAAAAAGTAAGGAGAGACGTATGAAAAAAGCAATTGTTTTAATGCTTATTGTCGGTCTTGTTGCTTCTTTTGCTTTTGCAAATGGAACAGCAGAAAAATCTGGAGCAGCTGAGAAAAAGGTTAGAGTTGCTCTTATCACAAACCCAAAGGGAACAAGCCCATACATCAATGAAGGAATTGCAGGATTCGAGAGAGCTTGTGAGAGATGGGGTATTGAAGGAACTATAGTTGAGTGCAAAGGAACTGCTGAGTATGAAGAGAATTCTAGAGCCGCTGCAAACGAAGGCTATGATTTGATCCTTGGTGGTAGCTGGGAAGCTGCTTCAATTCTTAGTGAGTTAGCAGAGACTTATGATAATATTGCTTTTGGTATTATTGATACTCTCACTGATTCTGACAAAGTAAAGTGCATTCAGTATTTTGAAGGTGAAGGTGCATATATTATTGGTGTTATTGCAGCTCTTGCTGTTGATGGTGAAAGCCACAACTATGGTTGTATTAGCGTTTCTGAAGGTCCAAGCTCTTTCAAGTGGAGATATGGTTATGCTCAGGGTGTCCTCTCTATTGATCCAGAGGCAAAGTTCACCTTTAACTATGTTTATGGCTACTCAGAAGTAAACCTTGCTTACGAGATTGCTTTGCAGCAGTATGAACTTGGTTGTAAGTTCATCAATGGTTGTGCAGCTGGTGGTGATGCTGGTGTATTTGCAGCAGCAAAAGAGAAGGGTTTCTTCACCGCAGGTCAGGATATTGATGAAACCTCTGCAGACAACCCATACATCATTTCAAGCCAGCTCAAGGCAGCTGATGTTTCTATTGAGTATCTCATTGACGAGTACATGGAAGGCAATTGGACAACAGAGAATGAATATCTTGGTGTTGCAGAAGGCACAATTGGAGCTATTTGGGCAACAAAAGATTCTGAAATCTCAACAAGACATCCTAACTTGACAGATGAAAAGATGGAAATTGTTAAACAGGCTGTTGAAGATATCAAGAGTGGCAAGATTGACATGCGCAACATTCCAGATGAGAGCACAGTTACTCTTCCATTAATTGGTCGTTAATAATCTTTTTTAAATCTCATTCATGGCAGAGAAATCTGCCATGAATTTTTATGGTTATAGGCAATGCTGATAAGAATGAACAATATCACCAAGACTTTTGGGTCTTTGGTGGCAAATAATAAGGTTAATCTTACCCTTAATGAAGGGGAAATTCTTGCCGTTGTTGGTGAGAATGGCGCTGGAAAAAGTACCTTGATGAAGATTTTGTATGGTCTTCAGAGAGCTGATAGTGGCGAGATCTACATAAAGGATAAGCCTGTTGTTTTTCGCACCCCTCATGATGCAATAAAGAACGGAATAGGAATGGTTCAGCAACATTTTATGCTGTTTCCTCCCTATACTGCGTCTGAGAACATTGTTTATGCCCACGAAAAGAAGAAGGGAATCTTCTTTGACAGAAAGAAATCTGCCCAAGAAGTGGAAAAGATTTGTAAGCAATATGGTCTTTACGTTGATCCTAACGTTAAAGTTGCAGATTGCCCTGTAGGAATACAGCAGAGAATTGAGATTCTCAAAGTCCTCTACCAAGGCGTAGATATCATCATTTTTGATGAACCTTCAGCCGTCTTGACCCCGCAAGAGGTAGACGAACTTCTTGAAACAATCTTGAACCTGAAGAAAGCGGGAAAGAGTATCATCTTGATAACTCATAAGCTCAACGAAGTCATGGCCGTTGCAGACCGAGTTATGGTAATGCGCACTGGCCAGGTTGTAAGCGAAATGAAAAAGTCCGATACCTCTATTGATGAGATGTCTTTCTTAATGGTTGGTCACAAACTCCCTCAACGAGAGATTAAGCCTCCAAAGCTTGGTGAGGTTGCTTTGAGTGTTGAAAACTTGGTTCTTGGTGGAACTTCAGGAAAGAACGTTCTTGATAATCTTAGCCTTCATGTTAATAGAGGCGAGATAGTAGGTATTGCTGGGGTTTCAGGTAACGGTCAAAGTGAACTTATTCAATGTATTACGGGCCTTAAGAAATATAACGACGGAATGATTTCTATATGTGGTAAAGATATAGGCTCTATGTCTGTGGCACAAATAAGAACATCGGGTTGTGCGTGTATTCCAGAGGACCGCTATTATTGGGGTAGCGCTGCGGAGGCGTCTTTGGAAGAGAACGCTGTAATGGCGCATCAGAATAGTCCTGGGTTAATGCGTAAGGGGTTCTTTGACGCTAAGAAGGTATCGGAGTTCGCGGAGAAGATTATGACTGACTTTGATGTTAGGCATTCGTCTTCAAAGCAGAATATGAAAGATCTCTCTGGCGGTAATGCTCAGAAGCTTATTGTTGCTAGGGAGATGGCGCAGGATTCGCCGTTTTTGATTGCGGCCGAGCCTACACGTGGAATAGATATTGGAGCTATTAATTATATTCACGGTAAGCTTATAGAGAAGAGAGATAAGGGGGATGGAATTCTTCTTGTGTCCTCTGAGCTTACTGAGATTTTGGAGCTCAGCGATAGGATTTACGTTATATATGAAGGTCATATTGCAGGCGAGTTTACGAGGGAGAACGCAACTAGCGAGAAGATAGGACTTCTGATGATGGGAGGAAAGAAAGATGAGTAAAAGCATCTCAGAAAAGAACAGGATAATGCAATCCGTTTTTACTCCTGTACTTGCAATTCTTTTTGGATTGTTTGTGGGAGCCGTTATTATGCTCCTTGTTGGGTCAAACCCCTTGTATGCTTATAAAGAGATGTTTGGAAAATCGTTTTTCAACGTCTATTACTTGGGACAGACAATTGTTCGTAGCTGTCCTATTATGCTATCTGGTATTGCGGCTGCTGTTGCTTGGAGAGCCGGTTACATTAACCTTGGAATGCAGGGGCAAATGTGTGTTGGTGGCCTGTGTGCTACTCTCGTTGCGCTTTTCTTCCCTGTAAAAGCTTGGTGGGTCACAATTATTTGTTTTGTCGTTGGAATGGCTGCTGGTGCAATTTGGGCGCTTATTCCAACTTTCTTGTATGACAAGTACAACGCTTCTATTGTCATAACAACTCTTATGATGAACTATGCTACAAACTTTTTGACGGACTATTTTGTAGCTTATCCAATCAAGGATACTGCAGGTGATGGCTTAGCTCTTCAGTCTCCACAGATAGATCAAACCATGAGGTTCTTTAGATTCTCAAACAAGAATGCAATGAATATAAGCGTATTCTTAACCATTGCTGTTGTTATTCTTATCCACTTCTATCTAAAGAAGTCTAAGTTTGGATATGAGTCAAAGATAACTGGACTTAATCCAAAGTTTGCACAGTATGGTGGTATTAATTCTAAGAAAATGCTTTACAGAACTATGGCTCTTTCAGGAATTATTTGTGGCTTTGCAGCCTGTATTGAGATTTTTGGAGCCAGATATAGGTACATAAGTGCCATGTTTACTTCTACAAGCTATTCGTGGACCGGTCTTATGGCTATGCTTATTGCTTCTTATAATCCAATTATGACCATGGTTTACAGTGTGTTCCTTTCTGGTTTGACAATAGGTGGTCAGGCTCTGCAGCGTTCTGTAGGGCTTCCAATGCAGATATCGGATATCATCCAGGGCGTTATCACGGTCTTTGTATCTGTAAAGGTTGTGTTTGATTTTACCTGGCTTTTTAAAAAGAACTCAGATATGGGAGGTAAAAAATGAACTGGATGTACATTGCTGCCGTTATAAATTCAGCTTTTCGTTATGCTTCGCCTGTTTTGATTACTGCTCTTGGAAGCATCATTTGTTCAAAATGTAATGTCTTTAATGTGGCATTAGAGGGACAGATGTTGGTATCTTCTTTTTGTGCAATTGTTGTTAATTACTACACCAATAATGTTTGGCTGAGTGTGCTTGGCGGAATTGCTGGAGGAGCTCTGCTTTCTATTCTTGTTGCCTTCTTGCAAATAACCCTTCAGGTTAGGGATATGGTTGTAGGAACAGCTCTCAATATTTTGGCTGAGAGTCTTACCAGTTTTGGAATGCAGCTTATCTTTGGAACTAGAGGTACTATTCAAGGCTATGGAATGGTTTCCCTTCCTAGATATAGTTTAAAATTTGGAAATCTTACCTTCCTTAATAGAATTTTTGAGTCCTTGAGTATCTTTGATTTCTTTGGATATATTCTTGCGGTTCTAATCTTTATCTTTATTTATAAGACAGTAAAGGGCTTCCATTTGACCTCTGTTGGCATAAGTGAAACAGCTGCTGAGAGCTTGGGAATCAAATCTAAGAGAGTTCAGATTTATGCAATCATTGCTTCTGGTGTTTTGTGTGGAATTGCAGGGGTTGCACAGTGTATGGGTTCTATCACAGTGTTTGTTGAAAAAATGACAGCTGGAAGAGGTTGGATTGCTATGGGTGCTGCTTCAATGGCGCAGAACCATCCATTGGTTGTAATGCTTACATCACTATTCTTTGGAGCAACAATATCACTGTCCAAGACCTTGCAGGCCTATATTAATTCTTATTTTACTGAGTCCTTCCCATATATTTGTACAGTTGTTGCAATATCGGTTTACGGGGCTATTGAAAATAGAAAGAGACATAAGAAGGCTTTAAAGCTTGCTTAAACTTTGAGGGGATGAAAATGAATAATTACAATGAAATAAGAAATGAAATAGTAAACTATTCAAGACAAATGTATGATGAGCATCTTGTTTCTGCAACAAGTGGTAACATTAGTATTAGGCTTCCGGATAATAAGAATGCCTTTGCTATTACGCCAAGCTCGGAAAATTATGCTAGGATGACACCTGATAGAATAGTGATTATGACGGTTGATGGTGAAATTTTAAGCTGTCCGGAAGATGGTAAGCCTTCTTCTGAGTGGAAGATGCATGCTGCTCTTTATAAGAATAAAAGTGAGGTTAATGCCATAGTTCATACTCACTCTCCTTATGCAACTGCTTTTGCTGTAAATAGAGAAACTATTCCAATGATTCTCATAGAGATGAAGCCTTGGCTTGGAGGAGATATTCCACTAGCTGAATATGCCCCTACAGGCTCTGCGGAACTTGGTGTCAACGTTGCTCGTGATATTGGTTCTAAGGGCGGATGTCTGCTTGCCAACCACGGGGTGGTAGCGGTGGCTTCAAATTTGGACTTGGCTTATGTCAGAGCTAGTTATGTTGAGGATGCTGCAAAGATTTATCACATGGCTAAAACTGTTGGAACGCCATATGTAATTCAATAAAAAGTAGGTTAAAATAATGGAAAAAGGTTACACATATTCAATTTATCAAGAAGCTGCTGATTTTATTAGAAAACAGATTAGAACTACGCCTGAAGTTGCAGTTGTTCTAGGTACTGGCTGTGGCCCTTTTGCTGAGAAGATAAAAAATCCGGTGGTTATTCCTTATTCTTCAATTCCAAACTTTCCAATTACTACAAACCCTGCCCATGCTGGGAAAATGATTGCAGGGGATGTGAATGGTAAGTATGTTATTTGCATGAATGGGCGCTTTCATTTTTATGAAGGCTATACAATGGAAGAGCTAAATATTCCAGTTCATGTGTTACACGTTCTTGGAGTTAAAACCTTGGTTTTGACTAATGCATCGGGCTCGTGCAATCCAGATTTCCAGCCTGGTGACGCTATGATAATTAAGGATCATATTAAGCTTTTTGGGGGCTCTCCAATGAGAGGTCCAAATGTTCCAGAGCTCGGGCCTAGATTTTTTGGTGTAAGTGACTTGTATACTAGGGCGCTTAGGGATAAGGCAAAAGAGTGCGCAAAGAAGGCGGCTCTTAAGGTGCACGAAGGGGTTTATATGTTCTTCCCAGGTCCTCAGTTTGAGACAGAGTCTGAAATTAAAGCTGCTAGAGTTTTGGGAGCAGATTGTGTTGGTATGAGTACTGTTACGGAGGCTCTGACTGCTGCACACGTTGGAATGAAGCTGTTTGGGCTTGCACTTATTACAAACATGGCAACTGGCATGGTAGAAAATGTTGATGGCTCTGAAGTGGATGAGGTTGCAAAGAATGCAAGTGCAGCGTTCAGCCAGTATTTAGAGGATGTGATTACTGCATTTTGAGTTAGTGTAG
>CAVISO010000068.1:0-7788 GCA_963645435.1 Sphaerochaetaceae bacterium
GTTTTTTCTGCTTTTGTAGCCATTAGTTCATCAAATCCGGATAAAAACAAACTACCTGACCAACAGAATTAGAAGTGCGAATCCAATAACAATTAGGCCTGGTGATGAAATGTATGAGAAATATAAACACTTGTTTAAAGGGGTAAACTGATGAATGGAATCAAATTGGATGAATTGTGTAGTCTTATTTCAACTGGTCATGAGGCAGAATTTGTATATAAAAATGTTTTGACAGTAAAAGCTTATATGAGATTGAATCTGAAATAACTGTTAATAATATTTTTTAAAAACTCTATGTTTAAACTATCTTCTCAGTTTCTTTGATAAGAGGAGTTGATGTTGAGCTCTTTGCGGTACTTACTAACGGTGCGGCGGGCACAATCAACTCCTTTTTCTTTAAGTAGGTCTGAAATCTTTTGGTCTGAAAGTGCGCCGTTTTGTTCAATTATTTCTTTAATCATGTCTTTTACGACGTTACGGGATACCGTTTCATTTGGAGAAGTTGTGGAACCAACACCTTGAGAGAAGAAATATTTAAGTTGGAAGATTCCCCAGTCGGTTTCCACGTATTTGGATTGGGCAAGTCTACTCATGGTGGTTTCATGAACTCCAATTCTGTCAGCAATGTCCTTAAGTTTCATGGTCTTCAGGTATTTGGGTCCTTTAAGGAAGAAATCCTTTTGAAGTTCCATTAAGGCAAGGGCCGCATTGGAAAGTGTCTTAAAACGCAGGTTGACTTGGTCTATCAAAAGGTTTGCATCTTTAATTTTCTCATTAATCCACTTATTAGTTTCTTTTGCTTCTGGACCTTTGACTTGTTGAGAAAGAGCACAGAAATCTGGAGAAAGTTCTAGCTCTGGAATATCGCCCTTGTTAATATCTAAAGTCAGGCTGCCATTTTTGTTGTGAATGGAAAAGTCTGCAACTATGAAGGAATCAGTGTCGCTACTATAAGAGCGGCCAGGATATGGGGTGAGAGTCTTTAGTATGGCTAGGAAGGAAGCCAGGTCTTCTTCCTCTATCTTTAGGGAAAGTGCGGCTGCTTTTAGTTTGCCAGCGTTAATTTTTTCCAGCTCGTTATTAACTAGGTTGGTAAAGATTTCAAGGTCGCTTTCTGCCATCCCAAGATTCTTGGCCTGAAGGATAAGGGACTGTCTGAAATTCTCAACACATATACCTGAGGGATCAAAGCTTTGAACCGTTTTGATAGCCTCATTTATAACTTCAATGCTAAAATTTGACTCTTCAAAGAGTTTTGGGGGCATCAAAATATAAAAACCGTTTTCATCCAGGTCACTTATAAGCATTGTTGCAGCAGAACTGACAGCCTCTGAAATGGGGACTTCTTCAAGTTGTTCTGTCAGATATTCTTTAAGAGTTTTGCTTTGGCTTGCAGAATTCTCCAGCATTTGATTTGCCCTGTCTGACGCCTCTTCTGCATCAGCAGAAAAGTAGGAATCAGAAGAGTAAGAATCTGAAGAGTAGGAGTCATACCCATTAACATCATACCCCTTGAAGGCAGAGTCATAAGAGTCTAAAGAGCCTTCATAATAGGATGAGTCCGCATCATCATAGCCCTCGTCAAAAGTATTGGACTCAGACTGCTGCGTAGAGGCGAACTTTGAATCATTAAATTCTCGTTCTGGAATTTCTAGGGCAGGATTAGCCTCAATCTCTTTTTGAATGTGCTCCTTTAACTCCAAAATTGGCATGGGCAAAAGAGCAAGAGATTGTAGCATTTGAGGTGATAGAATTTGTTCTTGCTTTAAACTTTGAGTAAGCCCTAAATCCATCTTAAAGTCCTTCTCTCTACTTTTTACTCAAACGATTCTCCAAAATAGATGTCACGTGCAATCTCATTTGCCAGCAGTTCATTTTTTCCGCCAGAAACTAGGATTGAACCATCACTAATGATATGAGAACAGGTGGTGATAGAAAGGGCGTCTCTTACGTTGTGATCTGTCAAAAGAATGCCAATTCCAAGTCTTGCTAGCGACTTAACAATTTGTTTGATTTCGTAAACTGCCTTTGGGTCAATTCCTGCAAAAGGCTCGTCCAGAAGTAAGAACCTAGGGCTGGTGGCTAAGCACCTTGCAATTTCAGTTCTTCTGCGTTCTCCACCAGAGAGGGTATAGCCTTTTTGCTTTGCAAGATCTGTTAGACCAAAGGACTTTAGGAGCCCATTAACCACCATTTCCTTCTTTTGGTTATCCATGTTGCCTCTGGATTCAACTACAAGTCTTATATTGTCTTCTACACTTAATTTTCTGAAGATTGAAGGTTCCTGCGGCAGATAAGAAATTCCTAGTCTGGCTCTCTTGTACATGGGCAGATTGGTAATATCCATCCCGTTTAAGGAGATGTTGCCGCCGTTGTTAGGAATGAAGCCAACAATCATGTAAAAGGTAGTTGTCTTTCCTGCACCGTTAGGTCCAAGAAGACCAATTATCTGTCCGCTGGTCATTTCAAAGGAGATATCTTTAACAACCTCACGTTTTCCGTATCTCTTTTTTAGATTTTCAACTTTGAGTATGTTATCCATTGACTTCTCCTGTTATGGAACCCTGCATTGTGATGGCGTAGTCTTTTAGGTCTACAATAATCAAGGCTGCTTTGTAGGTGTTGCCATTCCAGAGAATTTGAGCATTGCCCTTAAGGGTTACTTTTTGATTTTCATTGTTGAATTCAATACTGTCCGCCTGACAGGTCATAAGTCCATCATCAGTAACCTTTACAATTTTTGCCATCATCTGCATTTTAATCAACGTGGTCTCTGTGTTGTATTCAAACCAAGCCCCAGAAAGAGTGGCTTCATTTTTAGTATCCTGAATTTCAATCCAACCATCAGAGATAATTTTTCCGCTTTCTCTATCAAAGGACAGGGATGGACAGGTTAAGGAAATACCACGTTCAGCATCTGAGACTTCAACGTTTCCGCTGCAACTCAAATACTTATAATCCTCTCCGTAAAGTTCAATTTCATCTGCCTTCAGGCTAAGTCCATCCGCTGTCACCTGTGCCCCTTTGGAAAGGCTTACAGACTTGTTGCTTTCCTGCAGACTAACCTTTGTATGTCCACCGGAGAAGCTAATGTTTGAAGCATAAACAATAGCCCCATTTAACAATATGATAAGAAAAATAATCAAAAATTTCTGTTTCAGGCTATTCATTTATGATTCCCCTTATTATGTTTCCAAATTCAAAAAGGTTCTCATCCAGCTCTGCATAGAACCCCTGAGCCTCTATCTCTGTACCGTCTCCATAGATAACCTTCACCGTTTTTGTTGTCTGAAGCGTCATCTCTTCATTATCCCATTCAATAGACTCCGCGTAGATTTGAAGACCATCGCTCTCTCTATTTATTTCTACGTTGCCACTAAGCTGTGCGTGGTTGTTATCCTCATCAATTTTGGCGCTTTCACAAGAGCCTGTGAACCCGTCTTCAGTGTCTTGCCAAAACTGAACGTTTTCTAAAGTTGTTCCTTTTTCAGACTTGTAAATTTCAATCTTGTCAGCCTTCATAATTAAGGCTGCTTCATTAGGACGTCCCAAGGTGTATTGCGCCTCTTCAAGAATCATGTCAGCAAGCTCCTGCTCGCCAAGCGGAGTTGATTCTGTTGTGGCTTTTGAACAGGAGACAGGAAAAAATAGCACAACCGACAGTAAAGACATCTTGAGAAAAGCTATTAGCAAGAAGTGTGCCATTTTTCTTTTTTTCATAAGGCAAATATACACCTAAAGTTGCCTATTGCAAAGTAGTTGAATGATGAGTAAATTTGACGTATGAAAGTTTTGTTTTTGGGTGAAATAGTAGGAAGATGCGGTCTTGGCGTCCTAAAAAATGGTCTCAGGGCGCTGAAAAAGGAACGCAACATTGATCTAGTCATAGTCAACGGAGAAGGCGTTACCGGGGGCTTTGGGCTTGGAGCGCAAAATGCCCAAACCTTGCAACACTTTGGTGTAGACATCATAACCCTAGGAGAGAAGGCATTTTTTAAGCCCGATATGGTTGAGAATATAGACAAAAGGGACAGAATTCTCCGTCCTGCTAATTACCCAGAAGCTGTCCCTGGTCGTGGAATCCGATACTTCAACGTGGCAAACAGGTCTGTGTGTATCATCAATACTTTGGGAATGGGCAATTTCAACTCCCCCAATTTAAATAATCCGTTCCTTTTTTCAGAGAACCTCGTAGCCAAGGCAAAGGAACAGACCCCGTTTGTCTTCTATGTTTTTCACTCTTCAACTACCGCTGAAAAACAGGCAATGGGATACCTCTTACAGGGGCATGCTAGTGCAGTAGTAGGAACTCATTGCAAAGTACTAACTGCAGATGCTCAAATCCTGCCAGGAGGCACTGCCTATATTACAGACCTAGGACGCTGTGGTTCCAGCATGAGTATTGGTGGTTTTGACCCGGAAACGGAAATAAAGCACATAAGGACGCAAATCTTAATAAGATCCAAAGAATGCTGGGCTAAGCCTCAAATGCAAGGTCTGTTGTGTGAGTTTGACGAGCAAGGCAAAGCCGTGCAAATTGAAACAATAAAAATGGACGTTGAGGTCCCAGAAATAGAATAAAGAGATTAAAGATGAACACGGTTGTAACTGTAAAGAAAATCAACAAGGATGGGACTGTTTTAGTTGGCTGTGACAACTCTGCCTGCGCTGGCTGCCATGCTGAAATGTTCTGCAATAATAAAAACCACAATGAGTATTTAGCCCTTAACAGCAAGAAGGTTGAGTTAAAAGAAGGAGACCTGGTGGAGCTTTTTCTCCCACCAGGAAAAACCATCCTAAGTACAACTTTGGTTTTTGCTCTGCCTCTAGCACTTTTCCCAATAGGCTATCTTGTTGGTGGACTAATTACCTTAAACGAACTCTACAAAGCCCTTTGCGGCATAGGCTTCATGGCTATTGCTTTTCTAATTTCCTCCTTGATTTTTACTCATCACAAAAGACAACTCATGCCAATAGTTGAAAAGGTACTACTTAAGCATCTTGAGGTGGTAGGGGCTGCAATTATGAGAGGAGGGAAGCTGTATGCAACTCAATGCGCTCCCAAGAAGCCTAATATCCCTTTCCAATGGGAATTTCCAGGTGGCAAGATAGAAAAAGGAGAGACTGCCCAGCAGGCAATAGTCAGGGAACTTTCTGAGGAACTTTCAATACAGGTAGAGGTCAAGCAGCCAATTACAACAGTAAGTTACCAGTACCCTAATTTTCACATGACCATGCAAATTTTCCTTTGCACTCTTGATGAAAAGCAGGAACCTAAATTAAACGAGCATCTAAGTGCAAGATGGATTACCCCAGAAGAGTTGTATCAACTAGATTGGGCACCTGCAGATGCCAAAGCCCTAGATGAAGTTTGTAAAGTCTGCTGGCCACAATAAGGTCTCAATAAGGTCTCAATAAGGTCTCAATAAGGCTAAGCAATACCTATCAGTATCTTGCATAACCCTTGCTAACATACTTGTCAGTAATTTCCTTTATAATAGAATTTAATTGGTTACACTGTTCTTGGCTGTTGGAAACAACTTCCCAGCGGACCATGGCATCTTCGCTTCTGGAAATTCGCTGTGCAACTTGAGCCCAAATTTTCCCATCTAAAGAGGTGGAACAATCAAATACAACTGGTAGATTAAAACGCATAAGTGTTGCATCTAGGTCACTACCATCATCCATAGTTTTGATGACCTGAGCACCAAGAGATACCATCTTTTTTTCAACATCACTTAGAATTTGGGGCATCATTTCTGGTGCTGCTTCACAATACAGAGGCCATTCTCTTTCTCTAAAAATTGAGGTTTGCAGGGCTTTTGCTCGTTCGTAGGCTTCTGGATTTTCTAAATGACATCTTGCGGTGAGAAGTGCAAAGAATAGGGTAGATTCAACAGCGGCATAGCCTTTAGATAAATCATTAGGGTCATAAGGAAAATTCATGTAGTAGTGAGCAGATTCCTCTTCAGAAGCAAAGTAACCTAGCTCACAATTGTCTCTAAGCTTTGCTTTAATAAAAGAATGTCCGTTTCTTATAATGTGGACGTTGGCACCTGCTTTTGCAATCTCGCAAAGAGAGATTGGAAGCGCTTTGACGTCTGCGTAAAATTCCTTTTTTGTATTACCATAAATTTCCATGATTTTTGGAAGGATGATGGACATGTTTAGACCTGGGACAATCTGCTGTCCGTCCCTATCCATTAAATCCATTCTATCTCCGTCTCCGTCAAAGCAGAAGCCTAAGTCATAGCTGCCTGCTTTCATGGCACATCTTGTAGGAGCAATGGAGGTTTCAATTATTGGGTTAGGGTCTCCTTGTGGGAAAAAGCCGTTTGGAACTAGATTTCTAAAGGTGACATCTGCACCAGCCTTCTGAAAGGCAAGAGCTTCTTCAAAGCCAGCTGAACCATTTAAGAAGTCAAACATTACTCTAAGACCTTTGAGAGAACCTTCGCCAACACCAGCAAGCTCCATGGAATAATTAATATAAGAATTAAGTTCATTGACTACAGTGACTTTACCAAGAGAGGTAGAACAAGGAGCCAATTTGTCCTCCATATAGTTTGCTTTAATTTTTTCAATTCCGCCTTCTGGTCCGTTACCATAGGCAATAGGAAGTAATCCTTGAGCCAGGAGTTTCATGCCTACGTATTCACCTGGGTTATGGGAGGCTGTGACCATGATTCCAGCGCTTTCTTTGTGCCGCATACAGGTGTAGTAGAACTGGCAGGTGGAAATTGGAAGAGGATTTGTAAAGACGTCAATCCCTGCTTTAGTGAAGGCAATTGTAAGTCCTTCCACCAGCTGAGGGACATAAAGGCGGGCGTCCCTACAAATAACAACAGAAGTACACTTAAGGCTATCTTTGTAGTAAAGCACAATTGCGTTGTATAGCCGTTCTCGGATTTCTTCCGTGAGATTCTGTTCTTTGGTTCTTATATCGTAAAGTTTGAACATTCCAAGTAAAAGATTATCCATGTTAATAAGCAAACCTCTCACCCAAGATAGCTTATTTTTCTGTTTTTTGGCAATAAAAAAACTGTGCTTCAGCAATAAGCCAAAGCACAGTCCAATTCCTCATTTCCCCATTGATAAACTTAATAATTTTCTGCTCTTACCTCAAAGTAGCTTTGTGGGTGATTGCAGGTTGGGCAAACTTCAGGGGCCTTTGTGCCAATCACAAGGTGACCACAATTGCGGCACTCCCAAATCTTGACCTCACTCTTCTCAAAGACTGCAGCAGTCTCAAGGTTGTGAAGCAGGGCTCTATATCTCTCTTCATGATGCTTTTCAATAGCAGCCACCAAGCGGAACTTTCTTGCCAAAGCAGGGAAACCTTCTTCCTCCGCCGTCTTGGCAAAACCCTCATACATGTCTGTCCATTCAAAGTTTTCACCCTCTGCAGCCGCCTTGAGGTTGTCCTGGGTATTTCCCAGTTCGCCCAGCTCCTTAAACCACATTTTGGCATGCTCTTTCTCATTCTCTGCTGTCTTCAAAAAGATATCGCTTATCTGCTCATAGCCCTCTTTTTTGGCTGTGGAAGCGAAATACGTGTACTTATTTCTTGCCTGGGACTCACCCGCAAACGCCGCCCAAAGATTCTTCTCTGTCTGTGTGCCTTCATACTTCTTCTGCTTTTCCATTTTTTCCTCCATAGCCATCCATCCCGATGACTTTAATTATCAATAACTGTTTCTAATTAAGAACCATTACTATTATAGAAAAAATTTTAGGCAAATAGCAAGAGAAAAGACCAGATTTATAGAAAAAAACCTGAAAATATAT
>CAVISO010000069.1:0-7712 GCA_963645435.1 Sphaerochaetaceae bacterium
CACACGAGTAATAGCCTGCTCCCCAATCAGTACTAGACCAATAGTCTTGGTTGACAAAAGAGCCCAAGCCTTTCTTGTGCAAGTTTACATACATGAGATTAAGTTCATCCTTACTTGGTAAGAACCAATCATCATAGACAACCCCACCAACTGTAATACTATAATCATCACAAGCTTTTGCGGCATATGTTCCTTTTGTTGTTCCGCTAGATGATGTATATGCTTCAATCCCCATAGCATTCACAAGTTTTGTTGTATTTTCTTTTCCTGCACCTACTATAGAATTTGTTCCATTTCCAGTATTAGTTTCACCATCTGGTCTATAATATCCAAAAGGATATGTTTTCATTGTAGTTCCAGAAGAGTTTGTATAACTCAAATCTGTAGGAGCAGCCTCAAGAAAGCGCCAACCACAAACATCAGACTTTAAATTATCAGCACCATCAGGATCATTTTTTGTATTATCTGCATCGCAATCGTAGAACACATATCCACCAGATGGACCATAATTAAATGAGGTGTAAGTTTTAACATTTTCACTTCTTGTCCACTTGGATGTATCTAGTGAGACATAGAATCTACAAACTTCAAAAGCATTTTCATCTATCTTATTATACTTATTAGAATCTAAATCTGATGTTATATCTGTGAAAGCACCCTCATCTAATGATAAATAGACTTTAGCATTATCAAGATTTGGTAATACATATAATATTCCTCCGGAAAAATATTTCCAAACAACAAAAGATGCTTGATCTTCTGGGAAAAACGCCAAATCCCAGATATGTTCAAACGAGGTCTCTTGTTCTGCTTGGATAATAACAGAATCATTGATAGGAATGCCGTAGACGTCTCCTAATAGGTTTGTTGTTTCAACTTTTAGGTTGTAGGAGCCAGCTGGAATGGTAAGTGTCTTTGTAAAGATTTTGTAATCTCCGTCAATAGTTCCTTCTGTAGAGAAGTCAAACTCAAAATCAACCTCTGCAAGAGAGCCGTCTTCACTGGTTAAAGAACATAGAACTTTGTCCATAGCAGTTGCGTCATATGGAATGCCTAGCTCAAATGAGAAAGTTCCAGTCCCACCAAAGATTGGTTTAAGCAAGAAAGTAGCACTTGCATCCTTGTAACGAACAATTTGCACAGTTTGAGAGTCAGATTTAGCTACAAGTTTGTCATCTGAACCATATGCATCAATATTTATAGACCAATCTCCTTCATCAAGACTAATAGAGAATGTAGAGGAACTAAACTCCTGTTTGATGGTATTTGAGCCACAGAAACCTTGAACAACATATTTTGCAATAGCAGTCTTAGTTGTATCTGGCATGACTGTCTTTGCTGTAGGCTGGTCAACATTTATTGTTAAAGTACCAGTTCTAAGACCATTTTCACAGCCAACGAATAATATGAGTATAGCTAAAAGTGCAATTAAATATTTCTTCATTTCTTTCATCCTCCTTAGAATCTTCTTATTGGTCTTACCGCGTAAGAATCTCGCTTATATGCAACAGCCTCTGTGTTGGTTGAATACGTTACGTAATAAGCGTAGCCAGCACCGGTTTCAGCCTCACTTGAAGTCCAGTATTTGTCATGGACAAAGGTTGCGAGTTCACTTGCAGGAAGATTTGCTATGATGTATTTCATTTCCTCAACAGAAGGTAAGAACCAATCCTTTATAGTCCCTTCTTTCTCATGAGACAAAATATCATTACAAAGCTTTGCAGCATAAGAAGCTGTGGTTGTACCATCCTCTGTTGTATAACCGTTATCCTGCATTGCAGTGGCAAGGGCTGTTGTGTTATCAAAGCCTGTATTAAAAGCTTTTGCCGTGGGTGTAGAACCATTAACATAAGAGACAGAATTTGTTGAATCTCTGTAATAGCCAAAGATAAAGGTGCTAACACTGCTTTCCGTTGCAGATATTGAGCCAACGCCGGAAATTAATTTCATATCCCTTGGAGCAACTTCAATATACTTCCATCCACACTGGCGAGAAGTTAGACCATCTGCATTTCCAGTATCGTTGTCAGCATCTACATCATAGATAAGATAACCACCTCCAGGACCTACTCCTCCTAAGGTCAAATCTCCCCAGAATACAAAGTTCTCATCAGTTTCTGCTGATACGCAGTTAAAATAGAGATTATCTGTGTAAGTGACATCATTAAAGGAAACTCTAAGAGAAATTACATGCCCACCAAATTCAAGAGGAATATCCTTTGTAGAACCGCCAACGGTAATGCTTGTTCTACCCTTAAATTCTTCCTTCTCATAGCCGTCATAGTACCACTTAATGTTGCTGACGTTAGATGTTGTATCCACAAAGAGTGTTGCTTCTTCAACCGTAGACAATAAATTCATTCCGTTTTTCCAACCTTCAGGCATTCCAATTCTAAAATCTAAAGAAATTGGATCTAGAACAGTTATTCCTGTAGATTGTGGGGAAATGTAATAATCCGCAGTTACCACCTCAGAGTTGGTGTAACCACTCTTTGTAGCAATTGCAGTTATGGTAGTATCTTTATCGACAGTTATTGGAACACTGTAAGCATAGCTTGAGACCGTAGGTGCTGTTCCATCCAGAGTGTAATAGATTGTTGCATCACTCGTTGAAGTTATCGTAACGCTTTGAGTATCACTGTAAGAGCCAGAGGAGACAGAAAATGAAGGAGCTAGGCATTTCATACTGTATGTTCTTTCAAGCACTTCAGAGTCTGTCCAACCATTTTTACAAGTAATAGCCTTTAATGTTGTGGTTGCATTAATAGAAATTGGATTTGACTCAGAGTACTTTAGTGAAGAAGATGTTGGCTCTGTGCCATCCAAAGTATAGTAAACAGAACCACCAGAAGTAGTTGTTGAAAGCCTTACTTTCAATTCATTGTTGTACTCTCCACTTTCATAGTTAAATGATGGAGCATTACAAGAGAAAGAATACGTAGCATCAACAATTTCAGAAGATTCTAATCCATCCTTTATAGCAATGGCCTTCAGCTGACAATTTTTAGTAATTGCAATTGCTGAGGTATAGATTTCTGACTCTGATGTTGGAACAGTTCCATCCAAGGTGTAATAGATATCACAATCCTCTGCAGCACTAGAAAGAGTTGCCGTCTGATCTGCCTTAAAGGAGCCACTTGCAAGAGAAATAACTGGAGCATTTACTTTTACAACATAGGTTTCTTCTGTAATTGAAGAATCAACAAGACCTTCCTTAATTGCTATAGCTCTGATTTTCATTGATTTATCAAGAACTATCGGTCCGGTATATTTTGTTCCACTTATAGAAGTTGGAACTGTGCCATCTGTAGTGTAGTAGATTGTGGCACCATCTTCGACAGTTGTAAGTTCAAGCTCTGTTCCATCTAAGAAAGTGCCAGATTCAATTGAGAACTCAACATCAGATACTGGCGGAATATAATCTTTGTCCCAACACCATGAGAAGGAAGACTCCATATCTCTGTAAATGTGAAGTGACTCTGTCAAAGAGTAGCCAATCTTCTTATTAGATTCGTCAAACATTGTAAACTTTACTCTGTAATGACCAGTTGCAATACCGCCATGGAAATTAAAGACGCTGTTCTTTCCATCAACTGATGAGCTGGTTCTATACACAGTCAGAGTCTTATCTTCTAGTTCTGAGCTATTAATTGGAGAAATTTCAGCAACAACCTTATAAACAGATGTATCTGCACTTGGAATCTTTATGGACAAATCCATAATTCCTCTGCCATCAGAGAAATAAGAAAGCTCAAAAGTTATTGCACTGTTTTCATTTTGAACAATCTCTACAGTTTTAGTCTCACTTCTTGCAATCTCTTCACTATTCTCATTTAAGCCAGAAACGTAGAATTTCCATTGCCCCGCAACAAGAGAATCAAGAGTAATTGTATCTCCAGTGAAAGTCTTGTTTACTTTAATGGAGCCATCATAGCTTCCAATAATCTTGTGAGAATAAACCTTGATAGCTTCTGCGCTAGGTCTTATTGTTTTACTTGTAATGGATTCAACAGAAACAGTTAGCGAACCTGTTGAAACGTTATTTGAACAGCTGGCGAATAAGAGTGTCAGCAGTAATACAGCAATTGTAATTTTAATAATTCTTTTCATCTTTTCACCCACCATTATTCTGTTACCTTAAGTAAGAAATTATCCGAATAGACAGATCCATCTACTGAAACCTCAGCTCTGATGATATGACCCCCAATAACTAAGAGATCTGAATAACTGCCTATGTTAATGCTTTCTGCACTAGAAATTAGTTCATCATCTATGTACCAGCTATAAACAGCATCTAGGCTTGAAGGACTTAATGTAGCAGTGAACGTTCCGCTCTCGCCTACATTTATTGTTGCTCCACTTACCATGCAAGTAGGTGGAGTAATAGCAAAATCTCTATAATCAGGATCTTTAATTGTTACTGCCCCACTCTGTTTATCTATAACGTAGCTAAAGGAGGCAGTTGAAGATGTCTCTAAACCAGCTTTAACAGCTATCGCTTTAATTGTGGTATTTTTGCTAACAGTGATTGGACCAGTGTAGAGCGTACTTGTAGTAGACGGCGTCTTGCCATTTGTTGTGTAGTAGATTGAAGCGTCTGCTGTAGAGGTGCTAAGAGTTACAGCCTTTTCTTCCAAGTAAGTTCCACTTGCTACATTTACAACTGGGCTAGATACCTTAACAAGGTACTGAACTGTTGTTATACCACTCTTAATTCCATTCTTGTAAGCAATTGCCTTTAGTGTCATCTTCTGTGAAAGAGGAATCTGAGAAGTATAGAGATTACTAATTGATGTTGGCTCTGAGCCATCTGTTGTATAATACACTTGGCAACCAGGTGCTGAGATTGTTATTCCGTTACCTTCTTCATAAGTTCCTGCTTCGAGAGAGAATACTGGAGCATCTGGCTTGTTGAAGCTGTAATCCCTGATTAGAACATTTGAAGAGTCAAAAGAACCCTTGATAGCTATGGCCTTAATTGTTACATCATCTGAAATCTCTATAGGAGATGTGTAAAGAATACTTGATTTAGTCGGTGTTGAACTATCTAAGGTGTAATAAATCTTGGTATCGCTTGTTGAGCATGTTAATACTACGCTCTGGGCTTTGCTATAGTTTCCACTAGAGACACTTGCTACAACATCACTTACCTTCATAGTGTACTTTACAGTTGCAACTTCAGAGTACACTCCACTCTTGTGGCTTATTGCCTTAAGTGTTGTTGTCTTGGCAATATTTATTGCAGAAGAATACAGATTACTTTCTGTTGTTGGAGTTGTGCCGTCTAAAGTGTAATAAATCTCTGCACCTTCAGTTCCGCTTATCTCAACTGACAAAGTATTATCGTAAGTTCCATCAGTGTAATTAAATGTTGGAGTTACAAGGCTAATGTACTCATAATTGAAAGTGCCAAGTTTTACAGTCTCATTGCAGGTGACTTCTATGCTCTTTGAATAAGTTGAAAGTCCTTCTTTCTTTGCTGTTAAAGTATAATTACCAAGCTGAACATCTGTGAACTTAAAAAAGCCAGTGCTGTCTGTTGTTGCCGTGTAATTATTTGAGCCCAAAAGCTGGACTTCAATTGAGCCACAATCAGAACTGCCTTTCAGTTTAATTGTTCCACTTACGGTATTGGCGGTAGTTAAATTCAGATTTGTTGTGCCTAAAGTTTGCTGTTCATTTTTCTTAATAACTACGCTATCAGAAGTTACAACCGTTTGATAATTCTTTTTCTGATATCTAATTCCACCACTGTAGGTTCCTGGTATCAATGAGAACTTATAAACACCGTCAACATCTGTTGTGGTTGTATAATCTGTGCCTATAAGTTCAACAGTCACTCCGCTGTAGTCTGTGTTCCCATCAAGAACTACCTGCCCAGTAAGAACTCCCTTTTCTAGTTTAAGAGAGATTGTTCCAGCATCAGCAGTCTTTCCACTTTGTACTGTAATTGACTCAGATGTGGCAGCTTCATAACCGCTTTCTGCAACAGAAATAATATACTCACCAGAGCTGAGGCATGAGAATGCAAAGTAGCCTGAGCTATTTGTATATGTCTTGTACACAACTTCAGTTGTTGTAACAGATGAGAGCGTTACATAAATTTTTGCTTTGCTGCTTCTCTCTTCTGCCTCAACATAACCAATAATCATTGTTCGATCACTATCCATTGAAGAGGAAGATGCAAGTAGTTGCCAAGAATCATCAGAATAGATATAAGAGCAGCCATTAGTTGTGTTGTAATAGGCCCAAAGCTCTTGAGGATTCTCAATATCAGTGTCAAAAGCATAACTGCCTTTCCAGATAATTGAAGTTCCGTCAGCACCATCGGCTCCCTTTGCTCCTGTAGGTCCTGTTTCTCCAACATCGCCCTTCATTGCCAATAGTGTCCACTTTGTGCCGTCATAGATATACGAACAACCTGAAAGATTGTTGTAATAAGCCCAGTAGAGGCTTGGACTGCTTGGGGCTTCATCAAAGGAACCAGCCCAGTAAATTGACGTTCCAGCCTTAGCTAAAAGTGTCCAGTTGTTTCCATTGTAAATGTAAGAACAACCGTCTGTTGTATTGTAGTATGTCCAAAGTTCGCTTGGATTTGTTGGCGCTGTGGCAAAGGCTCCCTTCCAAATAATAGGAGTTCCATCTAAACCAGCATCACCTTTGGCTCCAGTTTCACCCTTTTCACCCTTACTTGCCATAAGTTGCCAAGTTCCACCGTAGTAAATATAAGTACAGCCTGTTGTTGTATTGTAGTAAGCATCAAGAACATCTACATTATCTGGAGCTGTAGCAAAATCACCAAGCCAGGTTATTGTTGCTCCACTTGAAGCTAAGAGGTTCCAGCTTCCATCTTGATAAATGTATGAACATCCATCAGAGATATTATAATATGCCCATAAATTACTTGGGTCTGCTGGAGCTGTTGCAAAACTTCCTTTCCAGACGATTGAAGTACCCTGCAAGCCTTGAATACCCTGTTCTCCGGAGTCACCCTTGCTTCCTTTCTTTGCTAGCAATGTCCATTTTGTACCATCATAAATGTAAGAACAGCCATCTGTTGTATTATAGTAGGCCCAAAGTTCGCTCGGATTTGTTGGTTCTGTTGTAAAAGAGCCTTTCCAAACTATAGATTGACCATCAAGACCATCGTCTCCTTTGTCACCCTTGTCTCCTTTTGCACCTGTTGCTCCAGTCTCACCTTTCCTTGTTAGAAGAGTCCACTGGGTTCCATCGTAAATGTAAGAGCAACCGTCAGTTGTATTAAAATATGCCCATAAATTACTTGGGGCTTCAGGAGCCGTTGCAAAACTTCCTTTCCACACTATAGAAGTACCTTGCAATCCCTGAATACCTTGCTCTCCAGTATCTCCTTTACTTCCTTTCTGTGCTAATAATGCCCATTGATTACCATCATAAATATAGGAACAACCATCTGTAGTATTGAAGTATGCCTCATAAAGCACTGGGTCTTCAGGAGCGGAGGATAATGAACCAAGCCAACTTATTGAAGAGCCTCGTCCAGCTAACATTTTCCATGCACCATTAGAGAAAATATATGAACTGCCATTTTCGGAATTGTAGTATGCCCATAAATCCTCTGGATTATCTGGAGCTTTTCTTAAACTTCCTTTCCAGATAATTGACTGTCCATCAAGGCCATTATCTCCTTTATCACCTTTGTCTCCCTTTACACCAGTAGCTCCAGTTTCACC
>CAVISO010000070.1:0-7608 GCA_963645435.1 Sphaerochaetaceae bacterium
CCGTGATGAAAAAGACAGTTGCTTTCCTAGTTCTATTCCTACTCGTTCTTGCAAGCGCCTTCTGCGACAGCGGCGACTACATTACCATTATTTGCAAGATTGACGAGATTAAACCTAGTTTTGCAATCAACACCAAAACCTTCGTGGACGGAACCAACATTTGTGTTGCTCAAGACAACATGGCAAGATACAGCGGAGCCTATAAGGTTGACGTAACTCTCACCGCCCTTGAAGGCGAATATGAAATCACCAACTTCTTTATGACAGATAACTGTGAAAGCCTTGAAACTCAGTCAGGTCTTCAGTTTGTTATTAATTACAATGGTCGTACAATACATCCTCACACAATTGCATCCTGGACCATGTCAGCAACAACTGAAAACCTGCACGGAGTTGTGACCATGTCCTTTGAGGCGCTTTGATTTAGACAAACAACAGGAAATGAGAAGATAAAAAACTAACAGGGTCCTTACCGCAAAGGACCCTGTTTTTTTTAGTTCTTAAGAGGTTTTAGCAAGAACTACTTAGCTATTTAGTTCACAAATATATTTGGCGCCGTTGATGGTGTGTTCAACATCTGCTTTATCCACAGTAACGTAGCCGGTGATATAGCGTGAAAAACCGCCGGTGGCAATAACTTTTACCTTGTGACCTAACTCTTTTTCAATTTGAGCAATAATTGCTGTAAACTGACCGGTAAACCCGTATAGAACCCCAGCGCGGATAGATTCTATGGTATTGCGTCCAAGCACGGTGGTAGGTAGATCAAGCCTGATTTCTGGCAATTGGGCTGTATTTTCAAACAGGGCTTTTACAGAGGTCATCATGCCAGGACCAATGGTGACGCCCAGCACTTCTCCAGTAGGTGAAATGGTCTCAGTGGTAAAAGCAGTACCAAAATCTGCAACGGTCACATAGTCATTGGGATAAAGATGATGAGCCTGAGCAAGATTACACAAAATATCGGAGCCCAGTTCAATTGGAATAGACTCTTTCAGAAGACCAGTATTAACGTTCTTATCAACAATTACCGGCATAAAACCTCCCTTTTGGAAGATTTCATAGACAATGTTGTTGGTAAGCATTGGAACTACGCTACTGACTACAGCCTTATCAAAACTAAAAGTCTTTATCAGGGCTGCAAAATCAATTACTGCATGAGAACTCTTGGTTTTGATGCGCTTATGCTTAATCCAAGAATTTCCATCATGAAGAGCAGCCACAATGTTTGTATTTCCAATATCCACGGCTAAAAGCATAACTATACCTCCAAACTCGGAAATAAAGACCGGCAAATAATCACAAAATCAAAGGGCTACCGCCGATTTTGAACCATATTTCTCCATACGAAGTGCCTTAATGGCTGGGTCTGCAACATAGTCATCAAACTTCATGTAACGGTCAATTATTCCACTTGGGGTAAATTCAATGATTCTGTTGGCAATAGAATCCACAAACTGGTGGTCATGAGAGTTGAAAAGTACCACACCCTTAAAGTCAATAAGACCGTTGTTCAGGCTCTGAATTGACTCCAAATCCAAGTGGCTGGTAGGCTCGTCAAAGATGAGGCAGTTGGCACCTTCCAGCATGAGTTTGGAAAGGACACAACGCACCTTCTCTCCTCCAGAGAGTACCTTACAACTCTTTAGGGCTTCATCTCCCGAGAAAAGCATTCTTCCTAAGAAGGAACGAATGTAGGTTTCATCTGCGTCTTCTACGAACTGGCTAAGCCAATCTGTGATGGTCATATCTTCCTTAAAGAGATAGTCATTATTCTTTGGAAAGTAGCCTTGAGTTGTGGTAACACCCCAGTTATACTCACCGGTATCGGGCTCCAGGTTGCCCGTGATGATTTGGAAGAGCACGGTTTTGGCGTAGTGGTTGGGGCCCACAAAGGCTATCTTGTCGCCGTTGTTGATAAGTAGGTTGAGATGATCTAGCACCACGGTGCCGTCAATGGTCTTGGAGAGGTCTTTGATTTCAAGAATGTTTTTGCCACATTCGCGGTTGGGTTTGAAGGCCACATAGGGGAAACGGCGGCTGGAGGGCTGGATGTCATCAATGGTGAGTTTATCAATGAGCTTTTTGCGACTGGTGGCCTGGCGCGCCTTTGCAACGTTGCTGGAGAAGCGCTGGATGAATTCCTTCAGTTCCGCAATCTTTTCTTCCCTACGCTTTTTTTCGTCCTTCATCTGCTTTGCTACCAGCTGGCTGGACATGTACCAGAAGTCGTAGTTTCCAACGTAGAGCTGGATTCTTCCAAAATCGATATCTGCAATATGGGTGCAGACGGTGTTTAGGAAGTGTCTGTCATGGGAGACAACTATGACGGTGTTGTTGAATTCGCTTAAGAAGTCTTCAAGCCAATGGATGGACTCCAAATCCAGGTGGTTGGTAGGTTCATCCAGAAGCAGGATGTCCGGGTTTCCAAAAAGTGCCTGGGCCAAAAGTACACGAACTTTGATGTTGTCTTCAATGTCGCTCATGAGTTTGTCATGCATGGAAACCGGGATTCCAAGTCCATCCAGGAGAACGCCTGCGTCTGCTTCAGCTTCCCAGCCTCCAAGTTCAGCAAATTCACCTTCTAGTTCTGCGGCTCTAAGGCCGTCTGCCTCTGAGAAATCTTCCTTCAAATAGATTTCTTCACGCTCCTTGCGAATATCGTAAAGCTTTTGGTAGCCCATAATTACAGTATCAAGAACTGTGTAAGCGTTAAAGGCAAAGTGGTCCTGACGTAGAACTGCCATGCGCTGACCTGGGGTGATGATAATCTCACCGGTATCGGGCTCAATTTCGCCGCTGAGGATTTTGAGGAAGGTGGATTTTCCTGCCCCGTTGGCACCAATAATGCCGTAGCAGTTGCCGGGCGTGAATTTAATGTTGACGTTCTTAAAGAGCACCTGGGTGCCGTAGGATAGAGAAATATCGGAAGCAGTAATCATGTAGTCCCTCCATTCGCAAAGTAACTTTTTGCCGCAGACAAGGCCCAAGCGCAGCAACGCAGTATCCGGCAAAAAGACTTTTTGTTGCAGACAAGGCGCAAGCGCGGGACAGTACTTTTCTGTACGGCCCAAGCGCAGCAACGCAGTATCCGGCAAAAAGTAAAAAAAAAGCAACCATTCTTGGTTGCCTACGTTTAGTTCCAAGGGGAATCGAACCCCTGTTTAGAGACTGAGAATCTCCCGTCCTAACCCCTAGACGATGGAACCATCCTTGAACTGGGATGGAGGGATTCGAACCCCCAAAGGCAGAACCAGAATCTGCAGTGTTACCATTACACTACATCCCAAAACGAACGAATTGAGCATACTAAAAAACTCAATCTATTGTCAATACATTTTAGTGGCTTTTGAAGGCGCTAACTCTAGCGCTGGCTGTGATGGCGT
Organism: Sphaerochaetaceae bacterium; assembly: GCA_963645435.1. Lineage (GTDB taxonomy): Bacteria > Spirochaetota > Spirochaetia > Sphaerochaetales > Sphaerochaetaceae > UBA9732. The sequence continues at coordinate 3,387 of CAVISO010000070.1, forward strand.
AATCTGACGTTATCCCATCAGAAATGTACCTATAACCTAGCCCAGCGACCATTGCTCCATTGTCTGTACACAATTTCAGACTTGGGAATGAAACTTCAAAGCCCCTCTCTTCCAGTGCTTTAAGAGAACTACGAACCAATGAATTTGCAGCAACTCCACCACCAGCGGAAATTCTCTTAAGTCCAGTGTCTTCCAAAGCCTTCTCTACCCTCTTCATGAGCATACCCACCGCCACTCGCTGGAAGGAGGCAGCAATGTTCTCAGGCGTTGCTTCTTTGCCAGTAGAGAAAATATCGAGCTGGTTGATGACAGCCGTTTTCAGGCCGGAATAGGAGATGTCGTAGGGATGAAAGCCCTTGCCCATCTTGGGACCAGAGAATTTGAAGGCGTATGGGTCGCCGCTCTTGGCAAGGCGGTCAATCATGACGCCGCCTGGGTAGCCCAGTCCATAGTGCTTGGCAACCTTGTCAAAAGCCTCGCCAATGGCATCATCAATTGTGGTGCCCAAGACCTCCATGCTGTCATAGCTATTTACTTTGCAGATAACAGTATGTCCACCAGAAAGCAGGACACCCAAATACGGATACTCCAGTGGGTGCTCTATTTGCGGGGCGTATAAATGAGCCCTGATGTGGTCAATACCAATGAAGGGAACCTTTAGGACACTTGCCATGCCTTTTGCAAAATTGAGACCTACTAAAAGAGAGCCTAAAAGTCCCGGTCTAGAGGTAGCAGCAATTGCATCTATGTCCTCCACCTGCAGATTTGCCTGCTTAAGAGCGGCGCTTACCACTTGGGAAATCCACTCTGTATGAAGTCTAGATGCCAACTCAGGAACCACTCCGTCAAAGGGTCTGTGCAGCTCAATTTGAGTTGCAATTACATTTGAAAGTATATTTCTGCCATCTTCTACCACTGCTGCCGAGCATTCGTCGCAAGAGGTCTCAATTCCTAGAACACGCATTTAGCAATCCCCGCCCAATTCTATATCTGTATCGTCTATAACTTCATTGTCATCATCCGAGTCAAATGAAAGCGGCGAAAACTTTCCTGCAAAGAACATGTCAATTAACCTACGCTGACTAAACTGTGGTGCAGCATCTTCAATATAGGATGCCAACTCCCTGGAAAGAGGAAGTCCGTAAACCTTAGCCCCGCGTCTATTTTTCTTGGAGGACATTACCTCCTCTGAATTAGGTACAATCACAATTTTGTTCATATAACTAAAAGTACAATCCCAATGCTAAATAGTCAACGCCTTAAGAGACAATTGCAGTACTAAAACCCTCTTTTACAACTGCCAAAGAAGTAATAGTATGCCCGTATGACATTTGTAGGCGTAACAATCAACGGTATTGCAATTCTAGTTGCTGGACTTCTAGGTTCCTTAATCAAAATAGGCATCCCCCAACATATCAAAGACGCCCTCATGACCGCCCTGGGTCTGTGCGTACTCTATTCTGGCATCAGTGGCTTTTCTGCTGACACCAATCTATTAATTCTTACGGCGTCAATAGTTATTGGTCTAACAATTGGCGAACTTTTGGACTTTGACGCCCTCTTCACTCGCTTTGGTCTGTTTGTGCAAAAGAAATTGCAGAAGGGAGAATCTGCCAAAGATAGCACCCTTGCCGAGGGCTTTGTCACCTCCTGTATCTTTGTCTGTGTGGGCGCAATGGCCATAGTTGGCGGCATAGAAAGCGGTACCAAGGGCACCTACAACACCTACCTAGCCAAAACCTTCATAGACGTTGTCACCGTCTTCCTTCTAGCCACCAGCAAGGGCGTGGGCTGTTGCCTATCCGGCGTGGTCTGCTTTATCTACGAAGGCCTTCTCACCCTGTGCTCGGGCTGGCTCGCCACGCTAGTCACAGACGCCATCATAGCCCAAATGTCCCAAGTGGGCTCCCTTCTCGTAGCCGTCATTGGCCTGAACCTTCTAGGCGTCACCCGCATCAAAGTGGCCAACTTCATCCTCGCCCCCTTCCTCCCCGTGCTCATCTACGAGATTGCCAACCTCTTCTAATCCCCTCACCCCGATGGTATTTACAGAACTTAAGAAATTAGGTAAATTACCTTTGCCCGCCAAAATAGCTCAGGGGTAGAGCAGCTCACTCGTAATGAGCAGGTCAAGGGTTCAATTCCCTTTTTTGGCTCAACTAAAAAAGTCCAGCAAAAAGCTGGGCTTTTTTTGTTGCCAAAATCAGTGGGAATTGAAGCTTTGCGGTAGGAGGACGCGAATACGTGCAGCGTCCGAAGCAAAGCCGGCCCGTAGTGCGGACTACCAGGAGCACGTAGGGCAATTCCCTTTTTTGGCTAAGAAAAATGTTAACATTTAGGTACAACTTGCAGTCAACTGGGGCTTTTCATATACTTACTTGGAAGCAAGAGACCATGAAACCTAGCGTAAGAAATTCAGCAATAATTCTCCTATTGATAGCAATACTAAGTGTTCTAACTGGATGCTCCAAACAAGAGCTAACGATAGTCCATGTCAGCGATATACACTACTTTTCTCCAGCCTTGATTGAAAATCAGGACTTCATGTGGATTGTCACAAGCAAAAGCGACGGCAAGGATACGGTGCAGTCTTCCCTCATTGCCCAGGCCTTCGTAGACGACATGCTAAAGCTCAAACCTAATGCTGTAGTCATAACGGGCGACCTTACTCTGAACGGTGAAGTGCAAAGTCATGAAGAGCTGAGACAATTGATGAGGAAACTAAAAGATATCGGGATTGAGGTGTATGTGATGACGGGCAATCATGATGTGAACATGACGGCTTACCGCTACACGAGCGATGGCGTGGAGGAAGTCCCTTCGTTTGGCAGCCAGCAGTTTGAGGACCATTGGTGGGATTTTGGTTATGGGAAGGCCCTTTCGCAGGACAAGTGGTCTAATTCGTATATTGCAGCGCTCAGTGAAAAGACGTGGCTTCTGATGGTGGATAGCAACACGGGGAGTAAGGGTACGGTTCGCAAGTCCACGTTGGATTGGATAGAAGAGAACCTTGAAAAGGCCCAAGAGGAAGGGATACGAGTGATTTCCGCCACGCATCAGAACCTCTTTGTGCACAATGAGAATTTCGTTTGGGGCTATAGGCTGGACAATGCTGCGGCGCTCGTAGAGTTGTATGAAAAATATGGTGTTGAGCTGAACCTCTCAGGCCATTTGCATGTCCAGTCTATAGTGGAAAGTAATGGGATTACAGATATAGCAGTGTCTGCGCTTGTGGATACTCCACTGCAGTATGGAATTCTGACAATCTCTGGGGACAAACTTTCCTACAAAACAAAGGAAATTTCCAATGAGGCCTTGAAGGCTAAAGCTAAGGAAGTCTTTGACCTGTGCACTAAAAACAAGGTTTTGGAGGAACTTTCTGACGTTTCTGATCAAGTTGACAAGCAAAAGATGCTAGATGTAGCTGTTCAACTTAACAGAGAGTACTTTCTTGGGAAATTCTCTAAAGTAGACGAGACTGCTTTGGCTCTTTGGAAGCAAAGCGATAGTTTCTTTGGGAAGTATTTAATATCGGTTTACGAGGAAGCGGGGACCAAAAAAGACAACAGGAAGTGGAAGAATTGAGCAATCTTCTATGGAATCTGTTTAGTAGTGGCAGTTCCTCCCCGTCTTTCTGCAAAATGTGGTATAATTTCATATAACAATTCCAAAGAGGTATAATATGTTGAAGAAGACCCTATCAATTCTAGAACTAGCCATCTGCCTGTTTTTAATTACCTTAACACTGGCCTCTTGCAAGTCAACAGAGCAGGAAGCATCATGGTTTCACTACTCAGAGAGATTGGTTTTTGTGGAGCTTGAAGGCAACTATACTACCGGCTATACGTGGGAAGTAGAAATTGAAGGTGACGCAGTGCAACTTAAAGAAGCAGTCTACACTCCACACGACGCACCTGCTGACATGGTGGGGGTTGGCGGCACTTGGAAGAGCACGCTTAATGCCGTTTGCGACGGAAATGCCACAATTTACTTCACCTATGCAAGGCCTTGGAATAAGACCGATATTGCTGAAAAACACGTTCTGCAGGTCACAGTTCGCAACGGCAAGATCTGTACCGTGAAAGAGATAAAAGCATAAGGATTCTAAAAAAACTTCTATAATGCTAGGGCTTGTAGTAGCTGACTGCATCATCTTTTCTAGCCGTTTTCTAGGGGTTCTAGGGGTTCTAGGGGTTCTAGGGGTTCTAGGGGTTCTAGGGGT
>CAVISO010000071.1:0-7578 GCA_963645435.1 Sphaerochaetaceae bacterium
ATGAGCTTAGAAAAAATCCTGATTTGGAGTTTGATTATAACAAAGAGGCAACCTTGCCATTAAAATAAAAGAGAGCTTTGAGGTTTTTGCAAAAGCCTTCTCTGGTTTAATTTCCTTTGGTGGAATTTTCAAAGAACTTGTTTCCAATGTCCTCTCGGTACCATGAACCATCAAAAGTTACGCTGTCAATGGCATTATAGGCCATTGAATTGGCTTCAATGATGTTTTGGCCAACACCAACAACGGTGGCTGCACGACCACCAGTTGTGTAGATTCCATTGTCTTCTTGACGCTGAACCGCACCAAAGAAAAGGAAGGCTCCATCATCATAGGCGTTGCTAAGGAGTTTAGGAGAAACAGGGGCAAGCTTCATGCCTGTCTTGGTATCATTAGGATAACCTTCTGAGGCAATTACAACACAAACAGAACTCTGCTCACTGGTTACAGGTTCTACCTGCTTTAATGTGTTGTTCTGCATGGCAATCATCAGTTCTACAAAATCGTTCTTGATGAGAGGAACCATTGCCTGTGTGGCTGGGTCATTAAGACGCACATGGTAGTCAACCAAATAAGGTCCATCCTCTGCAAGAACAATAGAGAAGGTAAGAACCCCCTTATAGTAGAGGTTTTCTTCTTTTAGCCCCTTGAAGGTTGGATGGATGATTTTCTTTGAAATGACATCTCTGACTTCAGGACTTAAAGGAATAGGGCAAATGGCACCCATTCCACCGGTTGGGGTTCCCAGACCCTTGTCTGTATGTTCTCTGTTGGTGTATTCAGAGCAAAGAGGAAGTACAAAGTAGCCAAGATTATCAACTAGAATTGAACCTGTGACGCCAATTCCCTTAATTCTGTCTTCAACAATGACAGTTCCTTTTTGAAGAAGTTTTTCAGCAAAAGGAAGCAACACCTTTTTGTCGTCTGAATAAGCCATAGTCCTAGAAGGGGACATTTCATTTGTTTTAATGGTGAAGGTCTTTCCCTTATTTGCATCTAAATATTCTTCAATATCCTTTGTGCAGGTGAAAGCCTTGTAATTTGGAACAGGAATATTGTGTCTTGTAGCAAACTCTCTGGCAAATTTTCTGTCGCCTTCTAACTTAAGAGCGTAGCTTGGAGCACCAAAGGTAGAAATTCCATTCTTATTCAGATAGTCTACAACCCCAGTCTGAAGAGGCATCTCCGTGCCAATAAATACAAAATCAATTCCGTATTTCTTACAGACAGCAAGAACTTGTTTCTTATCTGCTGGGTTTACATCAGGAAGATTTACTGCAAAGGCTGCAGTTCCCGGATTGCTGGGAGCAACATAAAGACCCTCAATAAGTTTGCTCTTGGAAAACAACCAAGCAATGGCATGATCTTTTGCGCCGGAACCCAAAACAAGTACTTTCATCCTATTAGTCTCCCCAATAAAATTTATTGACTTGAGAATGTTATAATTATTGAGAAATAAGGTCAATTGGACAGTAGGTCAAGAGCCTTTTTGTAGTCCTCTACGGTGAGGGCAGTTGTAGCCAGTTGACGCACCTTTGCGCTGTTGGGAATGCCTTTTAGGTACGCACAAACATGCTTTCGCATCTCTCTGCAGGCAGCGTTTTCTCCAAGAAAATCTACAAGCCCGGCAAGATGGGTCTCTATTGCAACCCTTTTTTCTTGTACCGATATTTCTCTTGGCTCTTTCCCCTTAGATAACGCTTGAATCTGCTCAAACACAAAGGGGTTGCCAATTGCTCCACGGGCAAACATGATGGCGTCAATGCCAGTTGCCTCTAGCATCTTTATTCCATCTCCTGCTGTAAACAAGTCTCCAGAGCCAATAATGACCTTTTCCGGAAAGTGTGCTTTCAAGTCCTTCAAGAGCGTCCAATTTGCAGTAGGCATGTATAACTGGCTTCTAGTTCTTGCGTGCATACACAGAGCGCTTGCTCCACCGTCAAAAGCCGCCTGTGCCGTTTCAAGATAGTTTAGGCTGTCTAAGTCCCAGCCCGTTCTAATCTTTATTGTAACAGGAACAGAAACGTTAGAAGTGATGGTTTTTACTATCTCATATATGGTCTTTGGGTTCTTGAGTAGACTGCTGCCTGCGCCCGTTTTGATGACCTTTGGCACGGGACAACCCGCATTTATGTCAATGATAGCAGGATTATAGGCCATTGTTCCCTCTAAAGAACGTTTGGCGGTGTCTGCATCTGGCATGAAAAGTTGCACGGCTAAATGCTGCTCGTTTTCACCTCTTTCCATGAGCATTATTGTCTTCTCACTGCCCCTGGCAACGCCCTCGCTGCTGACCATTTCTGTGTAGGCAAGGGCGGCTCCGTGCTTTAGGCAGATACTTCTAAAAACCTTGTCTGTATAGCCTGCAAGCGGAGCCAGAAACACATTGCTATTGAGGTTTAAATTTCCTATAGAGACGGGGTGAAGGAGCGCTGCCACAGTTGCCTCACTATGTTCAGAATTAGGCTTCCGTAAGATGGAAGGCATTCAGGCTGTTTGTGAAAAGAATCTCTGCCATCTCTTCAAGCGGGATGCCCTTAATCTCTGCAACTGCCCTTGCTGTTTCCGGCAGGTATTCCGGCTTGTTTCTGCGTTTTGTGTACTTTGCAGGAACCAAGAAAGGAGCCTCGCTCTCAATGAGAATTCTGTTTTCTGGAAGATTTCTGACGGTATCGGTTAGCTTCTTAATGTTCTTGTAGGTGATGTTGCCTGCAAAAGAGAAGTAAACAGGAAGCTCCATGGCCCGGAAGGCATAGTCCCAGTCTTCTGAATAGCAGTGGAAGATTGCTCCTTCTTCCGGGATGTTGTTCTTTAGGATTTCAAGAATGTGCTCGCCGGCTTCTCTGTTGTGGATGATTACAGGAAGATGAGCCCTTCTTGCAATTTCCAGGTGCTTTAGGAAATATTCTACCTGTATGTCTTTGTACTGTTTGTATTTACCGTAGTCCAAACCAGTCTCGCCAACAGCCACTACACGGTCATACTTTAGGTACTTTTGCATATCAACTTCCCAGCTGCCGTAGACATTTCCACATTCGGTAGGAGAGACTCCTACTGCATGGAAAACATTTTTTGCACTCTTGAGGTTGTTATAGCTGGCTTCAAAATCTGACAGCCTATTGCATACAGAAATAATGTTGGACACGCCAGCCCGCTTTGCATACTGAACTACAATGAGCTGCTCAAGAGGATCTTCGTGAATTAAACCAATATGACAATGTGTATCAAATAAACGCATGGAGGTCACTTCCTATTTAATGATTTTTTATGCAGTCAGTGGTGCATAATCCCACACCCGGTAAACACCTAAAATAAAGGGTAACACGCCAAAGGCTAATCGTCAAGCAAAGTCAGCTGAAATAGTCTAGCTCCCAAGCAAACTTATACCAGTCGCGCCACGATATGCAATCAATACCCCTGCTTGTATACGTCACGTCTCCTAAATGAAGAATTATCTTCTTTAGCCGCGTTTTTCGCCACACAAAGTAATCGTCCGTTACCTCCACCTGCGGGCAAATTCTAATCTCATACTTATTCGTCCAATTTGCAAGAAAATACTGCCTGTTCTGTTCCTCCAAAACAGCGGTACAATTTATCTCCATATTCTTGGATAGCCTCTCGCGCATGAGCTCTCCCAACGCAAAAGCCGTCACCAAGGCATCTCTATGCGGGTCCAAAATCACCTCAGATGGGTTGGTCAGCCCCAGCAATCTGCAGGTGGCTCCGGTATCGTGCAGGAAAAAGATAGGGGCCTTATCCTTACAGGGCACCAGGGACGCAATCCCAAGCTCCTCCAAGATTGCAATCCAGGTCTTAGTGGTAGGTCCCGATACTCCTGTGCGCTTTGCTATGAGGTTCATGGATAGATTCTGTCCACTTGCTTTTGCACAGGCTGCAAGGAATTTTCTGAAGTTTGCTTCATTGGATACATTTATCTTGTGAACTGGATGATTCATTGAACTCAAGACCATCTCTTCTACTGCTATTTTAGGACTATATTTTTCTGTAAGCAGCTTAGGATGCTGTCCATTGAAGAGGATTTCAAACGGATTATTAGAAGCTTTTTTTAGTTTGATAAGTTCCTGTATTGAAAAACCTGTAACCACAAGTCCCGTTGCAGATGGAATTTCTGCTCCGGCAACGGTTAAGTTAAGAAATTTATAGGAAGAGGTGAGTACGTAGCGGGCAGGAGAAAAACCCCACAATGTTACGTAGTAACTTATGGCTTCAAGAATTCCTTTGACTCTCAGGGCTTCCACCAGTATGACTCCGTCTGGAAAAGCAAGTAAAAACGTCTTTGGCGATTTTTCTGCCAACCTGCGAATGTACTCATCTTCAAAAGAAACTACCTTCTTGTTGGGAAAAAGTTTTCTTGCAATTTCCTTTTTTCCATAACCCTTGGGACCACCAATAATTATTACAGAATTTCTGGTTGCTAAATTTGCGATAGTTTTTTCAATTACCCTGTACATAATGATAAAAGTATAAACTTCAAAACAAAAAAGTGTAAAGTCTAGTTTGAAAAAATGTAAAGTTTTGCTTCAAAGAATTGACGCCATGAGTTTTCTACTAAAATAATTGGTCTTTGTTGGGGGAAATCAATATGATAAAAACTGTAGATTTGTTTGATTTGGAGCATACCCTTGCAAAGGATTATTTGGCAGGCTTTGAATATCCTTGGCAGGCTCTTTCTGGAATCAAAGCAATGATTGTGGCTTTAGGTAAAACCTTGCCAAAAGACGAGTACACTGAAATTAAAGAAAATGTATGGGTTCATAAAAGTGCAACTATTTTTGAGAGTGCCTACATTGATGGTCCTTGCATCCTTGGTGAAAACACCCAGGTGAGACAGTGTGCTTTCATTAGAGGAAGTGCTCTTATTGGAAAGGACTGCGTTATTGGAAACTCGGTTGAGTTGAAAAATGTAATCATTTTTGATAATTGCCAAGTGCCGCACTTTAACTATGTTGGAGATAGTATTCTAGGTTTTCATGCTCATATGGGAGCGGGAGCCGTGACTTCAAACATTAAGGCAGATAAGAAGAATATTGTGGTTCATTCTACGCCTGAGATGGCCACCGGACTTAGAAAAATGGGAGCAATGCTGGGCGACTATGTGGACGTTGGCTGTAACAGTGTTTTGAATCCGGGCACAATAATTGGAAGAAACACAATTGTCTATCCAATGTCCTGTGTACGAGGTGTAGTTGAAAAAAATCGTATATATAAGAACTCTCAGGATATCGTTTTAAGAGAAGAGAGATAAGTGGAGGAGATAAAAATGGGAAAGTATTTTGGTACAGACGGCTTTAGAGGAGAGTCAAACAAGACTCTGACTGCAGACCACGCTTACAAGGTTGGACGGTTTTTGGGCTGGTATTTTAGAAGTTTAAAACAGCAGCGGGGAGACCTGGAGAGCCCTAAGATTGTTATTGGAAAAGATACAAGACGTTCTTGCTATATGTTTGAGTATATGCTTTCTGGCGGAATTGTTGCATCTGGTGGAGATGTGTATTTGATGCACGTTACCACAACGCCATCGGTTGCCTATATTGCCCATGTAGATGATTTTGATTGCGGCATTATGATAACTGCCTCGCATAACCCTTACTACGATAACGGAATCAAGATTATCAACAAGTATGGTGAGAAGATGGAGCAGAGTGTTCTCAATCTTTGTGAAGATTATCTGGATGGAAAGCTGGAATGCTTTGGTCAAAAGTGGGAGGAGATCCCGTATGCAACTAGACACGATATTGGAAAAATGGTGGACTATGCTTCTGGAAGAAACCGCTATATTGGCTATCTGATTTCTTTGAGTAAGTATTCTTTCAAGGATTATAGAGTTGGCTTGGATTGTGCAAATGGAACCTCTTGGAATATTGCAAGGGCGGTTTTTGAGGCCTTAGGTGCAAAGACCTACGTTATCAATGCAGATCCAAACGGCTTTAACGTAAATGAAAATGCTGGCTCAACCCATATTGAGGGCTTGCAAAAGCTCGTTGTGGATAAGGGGCTTGATGTTGGTTTTGCCTTTGATGGAGATGCTGACCGCTGTCTGGCGGTTGATGAGAAGGGGCAGGTGATTACTGGTGACCACATCCTTTATGTCTATGCTAAATATATGAAGGAAAGAGGAAAACTCATTACCAATACCGTTGTGGCTACAGTTATGTCCAACTATGGCTTCTTCAAGGCGCTTGAAGAAGAGGGTATAGAGTCGGTTAAAACTAAGGTTGGAGACAAGTATGTTCATGATTACATGATTGAGCATGGCTGCAGACTTGGAGGTGAGGTAAGTGGTCATATCATTTTTTCAAAGTATGCCTCCAGCGGAGATGGAATTCTAACTGCCCTTAAAGTCATGGAGGTTATGATAGCCTCAAAGAAGAAATTAAGTTCGTTAGCCAGTGGCATGGTTTTGTATCCTCAGGCGCTGAACAATGTCAGAGTTACAAATAAGTCCCTTGTTATGGAAGATGAAGATATTCTTGCTGAAATTTCCAATATTTCAAATAAGCTGGAAGGTAGCGGTAGAATTCTTGTAAGGGAAAGTGGCACAGAACCAGTTATTCGTGTTATGGTAGAGGCAGAAAATGAAGAGCTTTGCAAGCACTACGTGGACGAAGTGGTGCAGCTTATTCAAAAGAAGGGTTATACAGAGTAATCCAGGGAGGCTAAGATGAGAGTTATTATTCAGAATGATTATGAGAAAATGAGCCTTTGGGCTGCACAGCACATTGCAAAAGCAATTAACAACCACAAAGAGGCTAGACCTTTTGTTCTTGGTCTTCCTACCGGTTCTTCTCCTCTTGGAGTTTATAAAGAACTGGCTCGTATGAACAAAGCTGGTGAGGTTTCTTTTAAGAACGTTGTCACCTTCAATATGGACGAGTATCTTGGTCTTCCTAAAACGCATGATCAGAGCTACTGGTATTTCATGTGGAGTAACTTCTTTGACCACATTGATATTCCAAAAGAGAATGTAAACATTCTTAACGGCATGACCACTGATCCTGAGACGGAATGTCTTAATTATGAGAAAAAGATTGCCTCTTATGGCGGAATTGACCTCTTTATGGGAGGCATTGGAGTTGACGGGCATATTGCTTTTAATGAACCTTTCACTTCTTTGACTTCCAGAACTGGACTTAGAACTCTTACTACGGACACAAAGATTGTAAACTCAAGATTCTTTGACAATGACCCTAACAAGGTACCTTCTTATGCTCTTTCTGTTGGAGTAGGAACGGTTACAGATTCCAAGGAAGTTCTAATTCTTATCAACGGTCACAACAAGGCAAGAGCCCTTGCTCATACCGTTGAAGGCGGGGTGAGCCAGATGTGGACCTGCAGTGCCCTTCAACTTCACAAGAACGCTCTTATTGTCTGTGATGAGGCTGCCTGTGGGGAGCTCAAGGTTGATACCTACAAGTATTTCCTGGACGTTGAGAAGGCTGAGAGGCTCTAAATCTTCTCAGTTTCTTTGATAAGAGGAGTTGATGTTGAGCTCTTTGCGGTACTTGCTAACGGTGCGGCGGGCACAATCAACTCCTTTTTCTTTGTCATGTATCAACTTCA
>CAVISO010000072.1:0-7530 GCA_963645435.1 Sphaerochaetaceae bacterium
AAAAGAAACTTTGATTTGGTGCAAACACCTATGAAAATAGCGCTAGAAAAAATTTTTTCGTTTTATAGGAGTCATATCCACTGTGCTGATTGGGATTTAATTAACAAGAAAACCAATGCTGCATAAAAATTCCAGCGGCGACAGAAACATTAAGAGATCCTTTGCTGCCACCAAGAGGAATAGAAACTCGCCTGCCGGCACAAGATAGAACCTCAGGACTGATTCCAAACTCCTCAGAACCTAGAATTGCAACCCCCCGCTTAGGAAAGGTAAAAGTAGTTATAGCTTCTCCGCCTACTTCAAGCGCTAATACTTCAGAGGGCTCATAGGTTTTCAAAAAAGCTACAACTTCCTCTTCTGACATAAAGGACCAGGAAACTGTGCCTGTTGTCCCCATAGCGGTTCGTTGTGCTCTAGTATGTTCAGGGGAAGCAGTACCTTCCACCAGGATAATCTTACTAATACCAAAGGAGTCAGCACTTCTAAAGATAGCACCCACATTGTAAGGGCTCCTAATTCTATCTAAAACAAGAACCTTGTCCTGAAGGACACGGCTTGTAGCATCCAAAGTGCCTGTAGAAGAATCCCTAAAGTCCCAGTCAGAAGGCTCTGCCCCAAGCTCTCTTAGCAAATCTTTACTAATGTCCTCAAGCTTAAAAACAACAGTCTCCCGCCCAAGAGAAGTGTCAATTTTTTCATAGTTTGTCAAAGATAGGACATCATTTATATAGTCCCAGTCTACCATTCTACCGGCATTCACATCAAAGGCTGCTTGATGCATTATGATGGAAATCTTTCTAAGTCTGGTTCTTTCTTTAAGACTTTCAAGCTTCTTCTTCGTTATCATCTAAAGCATCCTTTCCCTGTGGTAAAACACAAAGAGCAAACTCTCCCTTGACAACCTTAAGCTGGGCTTTAACTTCTGCAGGAGTACCACTGACAATCTGCTCAAAAGCCTTTGTAAGTTCCCGTCCAAGAACAATAGTTCTCTCTGGACATAGTTCACCTAGCTCGTCCAGAAGTTTCTCAATTCTAAAGGGGGACTCATAAATAATAAACGCTTCATTACGAGCCAAAAGTTCCTTAACTCTTGTCTTCCGTCGTCCGCTCTTTGGACTCAAAAAACCTTCAAATGTAAAGGTTTTACCAGACAGTCCAGAGGCACTTATGAGGGTTATGCAAGCACTGGCACCAGGAATTGGAACTACTGTGAACCCTGCTTCTCTAACCGCACGAACTACCCTACTTCCTGGGTCGCTTACACCAGGTGTTCCAGCATCGCTGACATACGCTACCGTCTGACCTTGTGCCAAAAGATTCACAATGCCAACGCTTGAAGTTGCCTCGTTGTGAGCATGGCAGGCAATAAGTCGCTTTCCTGTAATTTCCAGGTGATTTAGCAGCATTTGGGTATGTCTAGTATCTTCACAGGCAATGACATCGGCCTCTTTTAGTACGCGAATTGCACGTAGGGTGATGTCTTCTAGATTTCCAATTGGTGTGGCCACAACATATAATGTACTCATTTCCAGTGATCCTTTATGTAAGAACAAGCCTCCTTGAGTGCGTCTTCGCCCTCTTGGATAAGCTGATAAAATTGCACAAACCCGTGGATGGTGTTCTTGTAATTATGTAAAGTTGAATTGGTGCCTAGTGTTGTAAGAAGGGCGTGGTACATGATGCCATCATCCCGTAAGGTATCGGCTCCAGCTACCTGAATTAAATGGTCTGCAAGCACATAGGTACCGTCTTCATCCAAGTCCACAGCCACCTGCGCATATTCATTTTCCCATTTGTCAATCTTAACGGTGCCCTGCAGCATAAGTAGAGGCGAGGCATAAGGCTTATAGGCATCTTCCGGACTTTCTAGATAATCCGCGAGAATTTGGCTCATCAGACGTCCACTTAGCATAACCTTGCGTCCATCAAAACCACCAAAAAGCAGATGAGAAGCCTTGATATTTCCTTCCACCGTCAAACTTGGATACATCAAAACCACGCAGGACGGCTGCTCTAGGGCATTTTCCTTCAGCCTAATTGACAACCCTGCTGCAAAATTCGCACCCGCGGAATCTCCTGCTATAGCAATTCTACTTACGTCACCGCCATACTCGCCTGCGTGCTGAAGCATGTAGCAATACGCCTCCCACACATCTTCAACGCCCGCCGGAAACTTATTTTCAGGAGCAAGCCGATAATCCACAAAAAACACCACGCAATTAAGTCTGTCTGCAAACTCACCCATGAAGGATTGATAGGTAAGGTAGCTTCCACTGTAGTAACCCCCGCCATGAGTATAAAATAAAATTGGAAGGTGCTCACTTTCCACTGTTTTCCAGTTATTAGGGTAGGCAACCCAAAGCGTGCAATTTGTCAATTCAATTGTTCTAGTTTCACGCTCTCCAGAAAGCACAGGGTCTGGTTGTCCTTTAAAGGTACCATCCTGATTCATGTATTTGTTCATCATGTAGATTGCCAAGGCGGAAGCTTCTGATAACTGGGTGTCTGGGTCCATTGTCTTTTGCAGTTCTTTAACTTCTGCCTTGCTAAGACCAAGTTTAGACCTAACAAACTCCGTCTTAATTGTGGAACAAGAAGAAAACAAAACCAACATTGCTAAAAAAAAGATTAACTGGCTCACATGAACCTTTTTCATATCTCACCTCAGGTTTTTATTCTAAATTATTCTACACAATTTCCCGTCACATTAAAACATAAAACCCATATCTTATCTTGAATGACAAAATTCATAATGGTACAATTGGTGCTCAAAGAGGTACTTAGCATGAATTTTGATCAGCGTACTGTAACATGCGGACAGCTCAGAGCAGCTGACGCGGGAAAGACTGTTGTTCTCAACGGCTGGGTGCATAGGGATAGAAACCATGGTGCACTTCATTTCATCAATCTTAGAGATAGGTATGGCATTACCCAGGTTGTCGTAGATGATGATGCTAGCCCTGAGCTTCAGAAGGCCGCTTCAGAGCTCAGGATGGAATACTGCATTGCGGTTACAGGTGTTGTAAGGCGCAGACCTGAAAATATGGTAAACCCTGACATGACAACTGGCGAAGTTGAGGTCAAGGCTGAAAAGATTTCTATCTTATCAAAGTGTGCAACTCTCCCGTTTATGATTGACAGCGAGAATGCTGCAAATGAAGATTTGAGACTCAAGTATAGATTCTTGGATCTTCGTTCAAGCGGAATGCAGAATAGAATTAAACTCAGACATGAGTTCATCAAAGCCATCAGAGAGTATATGTATACTGAAGGTTTCTACGAGATTGAAACCCCTACTCTCATTAGATCCACACCAGAAGGTGCAAGAGACTTCCTTGTTCCTTCAAGAAAGTATCCAGGCAAGTTCTACGCCCTTCCACAGAGCCCACAGCTTTACAAGCAACTACTCATGGTCAGTGGTTTTGACAAATACTTCCAAATTGCCAGATGCTACAGAGATGAAGATGCTAGAGGAGACAGACAGCTAGAGTTTACTCAGTTTGACGTTGAGATGAGCTTTGTTAAGAGAGATGATATTCTTGCTCTTATGGAAAGACTTTTTGGTCATGTCTTCAAGCAGGTTATGAACTACGAGCTACCTGCTCACTTCAGAAGAATTGATTACTATGATGCAATGAACACCTATGGTTGCGACAAACCAGATCTCAGATTTGGTTGTGAAATCAAAGATGCCAAAGACCTTGTAATGATGTCCTCCTTTGAGGCTTACAAGACAATTTTAGCTAATAAAGGCTATGTTAAGGCTATTTGTGCTCCAAAGACAGAAGGTTTTGACTTCACCAGAAAATATCTGGATGAACTTGCAGCCGCCGCCAAAGTTTACGGCGCACAGTTTGTTCCATTTATCAAGGTTGGAGCAAACAATGCCCTTTCTGGAAGTGCAGCAAAGTTCTTTGCCGGTCATGAAAAGGAAGTTTGTGATTACATGGAAGCCAAGGAAGGAGATGTCATCCTCTTTGTTGCTCACGAAAACTGGAAGAAATGTTGCGCCTCCGCAGGTGCCATCAGATCCAAGCTTGGAAAAGACCTTGGTATTATTAAACCAGGTTTTGCCTTCTGCTGGATTGTTGACTTCCCATTGTTTGAGTACAACGAGGAAGAAGGTCACTGGGAAGCAGCCCACCACATGTTCAGCATGCCACAGGCTAAATACATTGACACTCTTGAAGAGAATCCTGGCGAGGTTCGTGGAGACCTTTATGACATGGTTTGCAACGGCTACGAATGCGCCTCTGGTTCAATAAGAATTCACGACGTTGAACTTCAGAAGAGAATCTTCCGCATTTGTAACTTCTCAGATGAAGAAGCTGAAAAGAAGTTTGGCTTCCTGCTTAATGCGTTCAAGTTTGGACCACCACCACACGGAGGAATTGCTCCTGGCATTGACCGTATGGTTATGATTATGGCAGAGCAGTCTTCAATTAAAGAAGTAATTGCCTTCCCAAAGAACAGTTTTGCCGTATCTCCAATGGACGATTGTCCAAATGACGTAGACCAGAAGCAGCTGGACGAACTTCACCTGCTTATCAAGAAGGACGAAGAGAAGTAAGTTCTAAATTCTCAATAAGTTTAAATAGGGCTGTAACGTTCTGTCAGAAAATCTGGCTTTTGTTACAGTCCTTTTTTTACAAATTGCGTGAATGCAAATTTGCTGTTAGAATTAAATCATGACAACGAGAAGCAAAATCAAAGTCTTTGACATCTTCACTAAAGCTCTCATTTGTCTTGAAAACCAAGACCAAGTCCTCTACTCCTGGCCCCGCAACCGTCTGGCTTTGGCCCACGCTCTAGCCGTCCACATACAAGAGAATCTAGGCCCCAGCACCACGTATTCTGTAGATCTCTGTCCTGTAATATCACGCTCAAAAAAGACAATTAACCCCGATATTTTAGTGCATAATCGCCAAACAGGCCATCAAGTACTCTCTATTACCTGTAAAAATGACTACCTTACAGAATCCGAACAAAAGGAACTTGCGAATATAAAAAGTTTGGGTTGTGAGTATGTAACAGCCCTCTCTTTCATGCCACAAAAAAACTATGTTCTTGTATATGTAGCAAGCGAAAACGGCATTGAGTACTACCATTTTGATAGAAATCTATTGATTATGGAGCCTATCAGAAAACGAACAACCAGTGATCTTGAAGTTGACAACGGTCAGCTGTCCCTGGACAAAATCCTTAAGAAGAAAAAATAATGGGCATCAAATATCAGCTAGAGACAATCCCTGTCTGGGATGGAATAACAAGTTCATCAGAATGTTTTCTCTGTGACCTCATGCAACAGGCAGAGCAGGATTCTTTGAAATTCTATCTTGGCGCCTCCGTGATGAATCCAGAGACCAGAATCAAAGTGAACAACATTGGCTTTTGCCAGAAACACACCTCCTTGCTGGTTCAAAGTGGAAGTCCCAACGCAATGGCAGTGCTCTGGGAATCCCATTTTGCACAAACCAGAAAAACTATTGAAGCCTCTCTTTTAGAATTACAAACCACCCGCAATCCCAAAAAAACAATTGCCAAGCTATCAAAAACTGTTGAAGAAAGAGTTGAAGACCCCAATGGCAACTGTCTTATATGTCAACGAATGAAAGATCGCCTAAATAGATACTGTTTCACTATTGCCTATCTCTGGGGGCAAGACTCCAACTTTAGAGAGGCTTTCTCAAAATCAAAGGGCTTTTGTCTGCCTCATATGACAAAAATTCTTGAACTTTCACTGGAGGCCCTAGATTCAAAACAGCAAAAAGACTTTGCAAAAGCCATGAGCGAACTCCAGTCTAAAAATCTAGACCGAGTGGCTCATGATCTTTGGTACATGACAGAACACTACAAGAGCGAAAACTTAAACAAGCCCTGGAATGGATGTGAAGATGCACAAAAACGCGCTGTCCTCAAGGAAATAGGCCATTAATTGACCACAAAAAAACTGCAACTCAAGAAAGTCTCAAGTTGCAGTTATACAAAGTCTACATTAAATAAGCTTACTTAATTAGAGCTTCAGCCTTTGCAGCAATATCTTCAGCTGTGAAGTGGAAGGACTTCAAGAGATAGTCAAGTTTCCCAACTTCGCCAAAGCGCTCGCCCACGTTAACAAAGTCCATCTTGGTTGGACAGGTCTTTGCCAAATGAGCAGCAATAGCCTCACCAACACCGCCGGCATAACGGCAGTTCTCACAAACAAGGATATGCCCTGTTTCCTTTGCTGCTTTCTCAATTAGAGCAGTATCCAAAGGTTTAATGGTGTGAAGGTCAATCAATCTAGCAGAAATACCCTTGTCTGCCAGCAAAGCGCAAGCCTTCTCTGCTTCACCAACAAGCGTCTCTCCTGTTGCAACAATTGTAAGGTCTGTACCTTCCTTGAGAACAATACCCTTTCCCAGCTCAATCTTTGTTCCAACTGGATAACGGTGGGTTGCTCCCTTTCTGCGAATTCTTGTGTAGGAGCTATGACCACTCTCATAAGCCTGACGAACCAGTTCGTAACAGCTCTGAGTATCAGAAGGATCCAGAATAATGAGATCTGGAATGAGTCTCATAAGACCAACATCCTCAAAAGGCATATGAGTTCCCCCATTAAGCTGAGCGGTAACGCCTGGGTCCGTTCCAATAAGGTGAACCCTTCTTTTTGCATAGTTTACAGAAAGGAAGAACTGGTCATAGGTTCTTCTGGAAGCAAAAACTCCAAAAGAATGGGCAAAAGGCACAAAACCCATAGAAGAAAGACCAGCTGCCACACCAACCATATTGGCTTCAGCAATACCACAGTTGAACGCTCTGTCCGGGAACTGCTTGAAGAAGTTAGAACTACCAATACAGCTAACAAGGTCTGCATCTAAAAGCACTACCTCAGGATGCTCAGTAGCAAGATCCAAGATAGCAAAATTCATTGCATCTCTCATGTTTACAAGATCAGATGTGTCTCTCATTTTGCGCCTCCAAGAAGAGCCTCAATTGCTCTTGCTTCATCTTCATGACTTACGGTCATGCTGTGGTTTGCCTTAATTCCTTCACCAGGCAAGTAGCCCTTACTCTTTACAGTATCAAGAATAATCATGCTAGGTCTGTCTTTAACAGCCTTAGCACACTGAACAGCTTGGTCAATTTGCTTGAAGTCATGTCCATTGATTCTCTGTACATGCCAGTTAAAACCAAGCCAACGAGTATCAATGTTATCCATGCAAATAATATCTTCTGTATAGCCATCCAACTGCTGGCGGTTAAAGTCTGTAAAAGCAATGAGGTTGCCAAGTTTCTGGGTTGAGGCAAACTCTGCAGCTTCCCAAACCTGACCTTCCTGGCTTTCACCATCACCTAACATTAAATAGGTGTAGGAGGACTCCCCCTTCAGTCTCTGACCAAGAGCAATACCTACTGCAGCACTTGCGCCCTGTCCAAGAGAACCAGTTGTAAAATCAATGCCAGGAGTCTTGAGCATGTCACAGTGGCTTGGAAGGTTTGTGCCGCCCTGGTTGAGCGTCATGAGCCATTCTTTTGGGAAGTAGCCTT
>CAVISO010000073.1:0-7201 GCA_963645435.1 Sphaerochaetaceae bacterium
ATAGTAGGCTTGAGCCTTTTTGAAGGCTAAAATGTAGTTATATTCCTCAAACGCCTCTTGGCATATTTGGGCTGCCTCTAGGTAGCTGCCCTGATATGCCAAGTCTAGGGCTTGATTGTAGATAACCTTATATTCAGCCAACTCTGATACAGGTGCATTAGAACTGGTGGAGCAGGCTGACAAAAGGCAGAGTAGTAATAAAAGAAGGAGGCTATCAACCAAGTACCGTTTCTTCAATTTTTTTGACCTGTGCGCGGTAGAGATTGGTGATAGTGGAGCCGTAGTCAGCAATGAGCTGAATCATGTTACGTGGGTTGCCAGGAAGATCCATGCCATTGAGACGGTCGCCAGCATCTCCAAGTCCTGGAAGAATATAGGCAGCGTCATTGAGTACTGGGTCCATCCAGAGAGTGTAGACCTCACAGTCTTCAATTGCGCGGACAATTCTCAGAGAACCCTTGAGAGCAGAGATGACGTTGATGAACTTGACGCTCTTTGGCTTTACTCCGTTATCTTTGAGATATTTGACAATTGTGACAAGTGAGCCTCCGGTGGCGTTCATTGGGTCTGCAAAGATGAGGTCTTTACCGTCCAACTCCTTAAGGTCAAAGAAGGATCTGTCTAGGTCAAGGACATAGTCCATGTTGTTTTCTTTCTTGGTTTCGTCTCTCTTAATCTTAAAAAGGGCAAAGGGGGTGACGAAATCGTTGGAAGAGTAGTCCTGAATTTCCTTGCTGATGATCATGCTTGGAAGGAGGGCGCCGCGGAGCATTACGCACATGACGGCGTTGCCATTGAGCTTGCTGTCAACATCTGGAATTCTATGTACTGCATAGTTTTGGCATGGGTTATTGACAGGGGTTTTTGTAATAATAGATCTCTTCTTTGGAAGGGCTGTGTCTGCAAAAACGTGGGAGAAGAGGAGCTCATAGGCTCTCTGGATGTAATACAAAAATTCTTCATGTCCGGTGTTGGGGTCTCTGAGTTTTGCAATAAGTCTACTAGCGGCTCCGTGCTGTTCCTGCGGGGACTCAAAGCAGTAAACGTGAATTGATGGCTCTTTATCTGTTACTTCCTTCAAATAAGCGCCAATTTCTGCCGATGACTTTACCAAATCCTCTTCTGCTGCCTTGTTTCCGGCTTCAATCGCGGCACAGGCGTCCAGCGACTTTGCATAAAGTGCTCTGACATGTTCAATTTTTGCTTTATCCTCGTCCTTGAGGAAACCATCTAAGTCTGTTGCGTGAAGAATAATTTTTCTGTTGTTTTTCGTATCCATTTTGCTTTTATGCCCTCCCAGCATATTTTTTCACATGATATAGCACAGCCCGATTTTGCTCAACTATTTGAGGCCTAGATTTACATTGCGAGCCATTTTTGCTAGTATAGAACTACCTTCCGGTTGCTCTACCGGTAGTGTTTAGGAGGTTATTTATGAGAATGGTATTTTTAGGCCCTCCAGGAGCTGGAAAGGGAACAGTTGCTTCAAAAGCAAAGGAATTCTACGCAATCCCACATATTTCAACCGGCGATTTATTTCGCAGCAACATCAAAAACGAGACTGAACTTGGCCTTCAGGTCAAATCCATTCTCGCCTCCGGTGGTCTTGTCCCAGACAGCATCACCATTGAAATGGTCCGCAACCGCCTGGCTGAACCCGACTGTGCCAACGGCTTCATTCTTGACGGCTTCCCACGCACCATCCCCCAGGCCGATGCCTTAGCAGAGATGACTGACCTGGATGCAGTTGTTGATTTCCAGATCTCTTCTGAGGAAGTTGTAGAGCGCCTTTCCGGTCGCAGAATGTGCCCATCAACCGGTAAGATTTACCACATCCTTTTTAACCCACCAAAGGTTGCTGGCAAGGACGATGACACCGGCGAGGATCTCATCCAGCGCGAGGATGACAAGGAAGAGGCCATCAAGCACCGCCTTGAAGTCTACGTGGCTCAGACTCAGCCTCTTATTGATTACTATAAGGCCAAGGGTCTGATTCGTGAGGTCAAGACCAATAATGCCTTGAGCCCAGATGAAGTCTTTGAACTTACAAAACAGGCTTTGAGCTAAATTTTATTAAAAAATATCGGATTTTGGAAAACTTTGAAGTAGTGTCTACCCAAATCAGCGATTTTAGGTGAAATAGGTAGACAGGTGTCTACCCAAATGAGCCCGTTTGGGGCAAAAAGGGTAGACATGTACTAACTTAGGTGCTGCCTAAAAAAAAGAGGCTCCCATGCGGGAGCCTCATTCTTTGTAAGCAACAAATTAATATGCTGCGTTGAGCCATTCAATACCGTCAATGACTGCTGTGAGGTAAGGAGCACTCTGGAATTCTGGATATGATTCGTGGAATACACCGTCCCATACTGCTTCACAAGAATCAGCTGCGAAGTCACCGTTTGTGTCAACAGCAAATGCGCTTGTAAGGGTCTGTCCGCCATTGACTGTGAACTTTGATGTATCAAATACGTTGAGGGTGCCAGCCTTGAAAGCTGCTTCAGCCTTGTCAAGAGCTTCCTGTGTGCCAGGAGCAGCAATAGCGGTGTTGAGCTCTGTAATTACAACGTCGCCATCTGCAACAGTTCCAGTCCAGTCACTTGCGTTTCCATTACCATCAATGTAATTCTTGATGAAGGTGTAGAAATATCTTGTCCAGTCAATTCTGCAAGAGAGGAGGGAAGCATTAGGAGCAACATGAGTCATGTCTGTGTTGTAACCTGTGTGGTAGACGCCGGCCTTCTGTGCAGCAAGAGCTGGAGATGTTGTATCTGAGTGCTGTGAAATCATGATACAACCAGCATCAATGAGTGATTTTGCAGCAGCTTCTTCAAGAGTTGCATCTCCCCATGTGCCTACAAAGTAAACCTTCATGGTTGCGCTTGGACATACACTTCTTACGCCAAGGAAGTAACCTGACATGCCAGAGATAACTTCAGCAAAGGAATATGCACCAACATAACCAATGACTGCCTGATCTGCTGTGATTTTGCCTTCATCAATGAGCTGCTGGAGTTTCATACCTGCTGCAATACCTGCAAGATAGCGGCCTTCATAGATGGCTGCGAATGCATTGTAGGTGTTAGGATTACTATCCTGCTGAGAAGCGCAGTTTGTCATACCAACAAAGATTGTGTCTGGATATTCTTTAGCTGCTTCAAGCATGTATGGTTCAAAACCATAGCTGTTGTTGAAGATGATCTCACAACCTTCTGCTGCAAGCTCTTCGTTGTTGTCTTTTGCAATTGAAGATTCTGTTGTGTTTCTCTTTACGCTAAGATCAACGTCATAGCCCTCAGCCTTGAGCTGTTCAATAGCATTGTTCATGCCGTTCATGAAGTTCCATGTATAACCTTGGTCACTTTCATCATTAATTACTACAAAACCAATTTTTGTAGTTTTTGCTGCTGATGTAGTTGATGCTTCTTCTGCGCCCTGAGCAAAAATTGCTGACATTGCAAGAAGAACAATTAAAATAGCAACGAATGATTTTTTCATTTTCATTCTCCTTTTTATTTTAGGGTTACGGCCCCTTGTTTTGTTCTTTGTGTGGAAACCCACTAATGGAATTTTAACACAGTTTTTCACCTTTTCAACAATAAAATGCAAATTTTTGTTGCTAATTGTTGCAAAAGGCGTCTATCAAAAAAAAGGCTGTGAACTAAACTAGCCACAGCCTATTGTCAAATCTAATAGAAGGAATTTAGAAATTATCTTTCTTCTCTGAAGTAGTTAACCCCTAAGGATGCAGGTGGCTGCTTGTCCTTTATGTTTCTCATACTTGTAATTACAAGAACAATAATGGTAACCACATATGGAAGTATCTTGTACAACTCAGTTGGGAAGAATGGAACAATTATTCTCAGATACATAATCATAAGTGCACCAAAGAGAATAGAACTCCACATTGCGTTCAGTGGTCTCCAAGTACAGAAGATTACCAGTGCAACTGCAAGCCAGCCGGTACCTGCTAAGGAAGCCTCAATCCAAACACAACCTGCAGTGGTCATGGTATAAACCATACCTCCAATAGCCGATATTCCACCACCAATCATGGTAGCTAAGTACTTGTATTTGGTGATGTTAATACCAGCAGCATCCGCTGTAACAGGGGACTCACCAACTGCTCTTAGATAGAGACCAGTTTTAGTCTTAGTAAGGAAAAGATGCATTACAATTGCAAGAAGGATTCCAATGTAGAAGAACTCAGATTGGTCAAAAAGAATTGGTCCAATTACAGGAATATTCTTTAAGAAATCTGGCATGAACTTGTTATCAAAGGCAAACTTGAGGTCATTGGAAAGGGTTACATAGCCACCAACCTGAAGTCGTCTAAGTTCTCCAGCAAATTTAGCAACACCAGTTCCAAAGGTGGTCATTGCAAGACCTGTAACGTTTTGATTTGCTCTGAGAGTAACAGTTATAAAGGAGAAGAGAGCACCTGCTAGGGCTCCAATTGCAAAGGCAGCAACTATTGCAAGAATTATTGCAACAATAGGATTTGCATTACCTTCACCCACAGCACTTTCATAGAGGTTTGGAGCAATAAGACCAAAGATTCCGCCCATGTACATGATGCCTTCTACACCAAGGTTCATGTTTCCAGATTTCTCAGTGAGAATCTCACCAAGGGTTCCAAACATAAGTGCAGTTCCGTAGGCACCAGCAGCAGCAAAAAGAAGTATTAGAGCGTTCATGCCTGCACCTCCTTATCCTTCTTACTTCTGAATATGATCTTATAGTTAATGAAGAATTCACATCCAAGCATACAGAAGAGAAGTATTCCAGATACAATCTCTGCAACAGAGGCAGGGACTGAAAGTTTTGTTTGTAGAGTTGCAGAACCCTTGCTGATGATTGCAAGAATGGCTGCAATGATAATCATAGCAAAGCTGTTGAGTTGGCTAAGCCAAGCTACTGTGATGGAGGTAAAACCAACACCGCCAGCAACATCACTGTTCAGGGTTCCATTGGCACCAGAGACCAGCATCCAACCAACAATTCCGCTTATGGCGCCAGAAAGTAACATGGTTCTCATCATGACCCAACCAACGTTCATTCCTGCATAGCGGGCAGTATTAAGGGAGTCACCAATAACCGCTACCTCATAGCCGTGCTTTGTGAAATTCATATAAATATGAACAAGAACAACCAGTACAAGTACAATAATCCAACCACAGTAGACACCAAAAACGTTTGGAAGTCTTGCATTATCAGGGAACATTGGAATTATCTGGGTTCCTTGTCTGCCTTCCCAAGGTCCGCCTTGAAGCCATTTAACTATACCAATTGCAACGTAGTTCATCATAAGGGTGAAGAGTGTTTCATTAGTATTGTATTTTGCCTTGAAATAGCCAGGAATAAAGCCCCAAATAGCACCGCCAAGGGCACCGGCAAGCATCATAAGAACCAGAACCACAAAACGGGACTGAATTTGTGATGCAAAATGAATGGAAATAAAGGAAGCAAAAATGGCACCCATGGTGATTTGTCCTTCAGCACCAATGTTCCAGAATTTCATTTTAAAACAAGGGGCAATTGCCAAAGCACAACCAAGTAGGGGAATTGCTCTTTTTACAGTCTGTCTAATATAGCCAGGCTTTGAAAGGGAGCCTTGAATCATTATTCCATAGGATACAAACGGATTCTTTCCAGCCAGAATAATTGGAATCATTCCAAGTAAGAGAGCCACAACAATTGAGCCAACTCTTATAGCCCAAACTTTCTTGGGATCCATTGCATCGCGTTTTGCCAATCTAATAAGAGGGGCTTTCTGTTCTTTAGTCATTTTCGCCTCCCTTGCCACCAACAGTGGTCATCATGAAACCAATCTCCTCTTTCGTTGTGGTGCGAGCATCAACAATACCGCTGACTTTTCCACCACAAAGCACCAAAATTCTATCACAGAGCTCCAAAAGAACGTCCAGCTCTTCACCAATGTAAAGAACAGCAGAGCCGTTCATCTTCTGCTCGTTAAGAAGGGCATAAATTGCATAAGAAGTATTAATATCCAAACCACGTACAGCATATGCAGTAAGCAGTACAGGAGGATTTGTAGCAATTTCTCTTCCTACAAGAACTTTCTGAATGTTTCCACCAGACATTCTTCTAACCGGGAATGCGGTAGAAGGGGTGACAACCTCAAGTTCATCCCAAACGTGCTGAGCCAGGTCTTCAGGGTCCTTTCTATTGACGAAAACACTTTTGCCCTTTCTCCAAGAACGCAGCAGCATGTTGCCTGTCATACCCATGGAGCCCACAAGACCCATACCAAGTCTGTCTTCTGGAACAAAGCCCATTCCAACGCCAACTTTTCTGATTTGCATTGGAGCCAGTCCCACCAGCTCAACATCCTTGTCATTGCCTTTGAACTTGATAGATCCACTTTTAATAGGATATAAGCCCGATATCGCTTCCAGCAGTTCCTTTTGACCTGAGCCAGCAATACCTGCAACTCCAAGGATTTCTCCTGTCTTTGCCGTAAAGCAAACATCATCAAGTTTCTTGATGCCTTCACCGTCAACAACGGTAAGACCTTCAATGACAAGTTTGTCTGTAGGATTGTCAAATTTTGGACGGTCAATGTTGAGTTTTACGCTATGACCTACCATCATGTCAGTAAGAGACTGAGCAGAGGATTCCTTGGTATTGACCGTTCCAATGTACTTACCCTTACGCAGAATTGCTACCTTGTCCGATACATCCAAAACCTCAGCCAGTTTATGAGTAATAAGAACAATAGCCTTGTTATCAGCCTTCATGTTCCTAAGAACTGCAAAGAGTTTATCTGTTTCTTGCGGTGTGAGAACTGCAGTTGGCTCATCCAAAATAAGAGTTTCTGCACCACGGTAGAGAACCTTTACAATTTCAACGGTCTGCTTCTGAGAAACGGACATGTCGTAAATTTTCATCTTAGGGTCAATGTTAAAACCGTAGCGGTCACAAATATCTTTAACCTTGTCGTTGACGGCAGAAAGATCCATTTTGCCTTCATCAAGACCCAAAACTATGTTCTGAGCGGCGGTGAACACGTCAACTAGATGATAATGCTGGTGAATCATTCCAATTCCCAGGTCATAAGCATCTTTTGGAGATCTGATTGTTACAGGTTTTCCATCTTTGAATATTTGTCCAGCATCGGGTTGATAAATACCGGAAAGCATGTTCATTAGCGTGGTCTTTCCGCTACCGTTCTCACCCAGCA
>CAVISO010000074.1:0-7192 GCA_963645435.1 Sphaerochaetaceae bacterium
AG
Organism: Sphaerochaetaceae bacterium; assembly: GCA_963645435.1. GTDB lineage: Bacteria > Spirochaetota > Spirochaetia > Sphaerochaetales > Sphaerochaetaceae > UBA9732. Next base: position 3 of record CAVISO010000074.1, read on the forward strand.
AGCTCCAGCGCAGTTAAGAGCAAGATCATCAATAAAAAGCGATTCATTTGCTATTAAATTATATCTATTAAGAACCAGTTGATAAATTTCTGGCATTGGTTTAAGTAATTTTTCGCGTCCAGAAATAATTATTCCGTCCATATACTGCAAGCCAGGAACAGACTGAATGTGATCATAAACGTAATCTGGTGCATTAGAAAGAAGAAATAGTTTAAAGCCTTCTTCCTTCTTTTTCTTAAGATATTCTGACATTCCAGGAACAGGTCTAATCATGTCAAACCAATCCAAAGCATGATGAATATGAGGCCAATATTCCCTTGGAGTTCTACTGAAGAAGATTTTCTCAGCTTCAGGCCAAGAATACCTTCCCCAATCCAATAGAGGCCAATCAGGAGAACCAAAAACCTCACGTTTTAGGACTTCTCTTTCAACAGGGTCATCAATATGCATATCATCCATAATAGAATCAGGAGTCCAAAACACAATTACATTGCCCATGTCAAAAATAAGATTTCGAATCATAAAACGCCTCTTTCATAATAATAATTGCAACTTTCAGCTTTGAAAAGGTATATAAAAATTCCCTTTTGTGCCAATATTTGCCTATGAAAATACTTGTTATCAACCCAGGTTCCACCTCAACAAAAATAAGTGTCTTTGAAAACCGTACTCCACTTTTCACTCAATCCGTCTTCCACGATGCCCCTTTAATGCTATCCTTCAAAACCACAAATGATCAACTTCCCTACAGAAAACAAGTCACGTTGGATTTACTTCTAGAACATAATATCTCCATACATGATATAGACATATTTGTTGGACGCGGAGGGTCAGCTCATACTCAAACCGGAGGTCTTACCCGCATTGACAGCACCTTATATACCGATACTAAAAACGAGGTAGCGAAAACAGATCATGCTGCTAAACTTGGAGTTATGATAGCTTATGAATTTTCCAAGGAATACAACAAGCCAGCCTTTACAATAAACCCAACAAACCTTGATGAACTTCAAGATGTAGCCCGAATAACTGGAATCAAGGGTCTATATAGAAGACCCCAATCGCATGCCTTAAATCAAAAGGCAATAGCTCAAATTCAAGCAGAAAAAATAGGCAAAAAACCTGAAGCTTGTAACTTCATAGTTGCGCACATAGACGGCGGAATAACAATAGGCGCTCACAAAGCAGGTAAAATGATAGATTGCACTGAAGGAGCTGGTGGAGATGGCCCCTTTACTCCAACTAGAATAGGCTCTATTCCAGCGCTGGAAGTGATTCGATACCTTGAAAAAGGGCATACTACAGACGAAATTAGATCCCTTTGTTCTCATAGTGGTGGATTTATTTCCTATTTCGGAACATCAGATACAAAAAAAATCTACGACTTAATTCAAGCAAAAAATCCTCAGGCTGCCCTTGTTTGGGAAGCCATGCTATATCAAATTTCCAAGTGCATAGGAGAAATGGCAACAGTTCTCAAAGGAAAAGTTGACAATATAATTCTAACTGGTGGTCTTGTTCGTTATAAGGAACTTGTTGACTACATCACTGATCATTGCTCTTTTATTGCGCCCATTGTTTGCTATCCTGGCGAAGTTGAACAAGAAGCCATGGCATGGGCAGTCTGTGATTATCTAGAAGGCAAAAACCAGCCAAAAACCTACATTCCACATGATGTCTTTGAAGGCTTCCCTTGGGATACAACTGTTTATTAAGTAAAATAAAAGGGCTGTAACAGTCTGTTGGAAAAAACTGACTTTTGTTACTGTCCATTCATTTTCCCTGTTCTAAACGCTTTCCTTCCAACTCTTTCGAGTTCTTAGAATATGGTTTGTGCCAAAATTGAAAAAATTTTTGATTTGGTGCAAACACCTATGAAAATGGCGCTGCAAAAATTAAATTTTTTTTTTAGATGCAAAAAATAGCGCTGGAAAAAATTTTTTCGTTTTATAGATGCAAAAAATAGCGCTAGAATGTTTGAATTTTGAAAATAGCGCTATTTTGCTGATTTAGAGAGACCTCTCAAGCCAAAGCAAGGCGTAATGGATGGTGAACCTCTTGAAATGTAGGCATTACGTTGCCCAAAACCCAACACTTAAGAGTTACAAGCTTTATTCTACGCACTGTAATGCGGTTTGACATATCCACTGTGCTGATTGGGATTTAATTAAAAAAAGGGGCTGTAACACTCTGTCAGAAAAACCTGACTTTGTTACAGCCCATCCAATGCTTTACGATACAACAACCAAGCAAATAATTATTAAAGCTTTTCTTCAGTGTTTAACAAGCTTCTTAGGAATTCATCCTCATCCTTGAACTCGTAATCCTCATCAGCAAGAGATGCCTTAACAGCAGATGCACTAGCAGACTTTTTTGACTTTGGCTTACAACCTTCTGGCTCTTCATATTCATATTCTTCATAATCATTGGACTTAACAGACTTAACTATATACTTGATTAAATCAACAAAAAGCCAAATCACGCCAATTGCGATTGATAGGAATCCTAACGAAAGAATAATATTGTTCTTAACATAGTCTAAAATCATACTACCATACAACTTAGCATAATAAACAACCTTGTCCAAAAGTGCTGTAGGAACAGCAGCTTTAGAGTTAGTAAGGACTGCTTCCTTAGTCTCAGGAACTTGATTAGCTGAACTTACGGGAACCTCAGCAGAAGATTCTGCAGCAAGATCTCCAGACTCCTCAACGGAAGCATCCTCTTCAGAAACATCTTCAGCAGGAGTCTCCTCTGTGGAAACTTGTTCAACAGGATTATCAACAGGAATCTCAGCCGTTGCCTCTACTTCAGGAGCATCCACAGAAGACTCTACAGACTCAGAAGCCTCTACAGCCTCAGAAGTTTCCCCATTCTCTGAAGAGGCTACAGGCTCTCCAGAAACTTCTGAAGTTAATTCATCAACTGTAGTATCAAAAGTTTCTTCACTAGAAGCGTTTGTAATTTCAGCCTCAACGGCCTCAACGGTCTCAACTGTCTCACCAACCTCAACACTAGCTTCAGCACTGACTTCTAGACTATCTGAACTGGAAATAATTTCAACCTGCTCTTCTGAACCTGAATCACCAGCTTCCGTAGAAGCAACTAAAACCTCTTCTAAAACCTCATCAGAAGCATCAACTACGTCTGAAGCCTCACTTGACTCACTTTCAGATGCATTTAAAACTTCACTTGAAACTTCACTTGAAATTTCACTTGAAGTCTCAGGCAACAAATCTTCAACTGGAACAGTCTCGGTTACAACCGCCTCAGTTTCTTCGTAAACAACCTCTGGAGCCTTTGTATCCTTTGGGGTTTTACAAGAAATAACCACACAAAGAATTAAACAAAGCAGAACTACTAAAAACTTCTTCAAAAGACACCTCCTAAAAAAGCGTCATAAAAATAGAAACAAGCAAAAGCCACTAAGCAAAATTTTAGAAGGATTTCAAAACTTGAATATGCTTTTCAGATTTCTCAATCTTTTCCTCAAATTCCTTCTTCTTGGATTTTTCCTTCTCAATAACCTCAGGTTTTGCACCATTTAGGAACTTCTCATTGCTGAGCTTTCTCTCAACGCCTTCAAGTTGACCGCGCGCCTTGGAAATTTCCTCCTCAAGCTTTGCAATCTCCTTGTCCACATCAATTGCTTCTTTAACAAAAATATAAGTTTCAAATCCCTGACCGGCAACAGGGAATGCACCATCAATATCCACCGAGCCATCAGCATCTACCACTATGCTGCCAGCATTAGTAAAACCAACCAGCAAGCTTACGTGAGAAGCCATAAAGGCAGCAAGTTCACCGTTCTCATCTGGTCTAATTACAACCCTAAGTTTCTTGTCTGCAGGAATACCAAGTTCGGCACGAGTATTTCTGATGCCTCTTACAACATCTTGTAAAGAATACATTAAATTGGCTTCTTTCTCGTAAATTCTGTCTGTTCTATACTCTGGATATGATGATGAAATAACCTTGCCTTCCGTATTAGGAAGCTTAGAATAGATTTCTTCTGTAATAAAGGAAAGCATTGGGTGCATCATTTTCATGGACTGGGCAAGAATATCCATAAGAATCGAAACAATTCTATCTTTCTCTGCTGCATCATCTGAATAGAGGGAAAGTTTAGTGGCTTCCAGGTACCAGTCACAGAAATCATTCCAGAAGAAATCGTAAACAGCCTGGGCTGCATCATTAAACTTGTAACCTTCAATGGCTGCTCTAACCTTCTTCACGTTCTCATTCAGACTATGATAAATCCATTTATCAACAGTAGTAAACTTAGATTCATCAATAGCAACCAAGTTACGCCCTTCAAGGTTCATAAGAAGATATCTGGTTGCATTCCAAATCTTGTTAGCAAATCTAGAACCCAACTTGAAGGAATCCATGTCAATGAGAACATCCTGTCCTTGAGCGGCCAAGTAACAGATGGTGAACTTCATTGCATCAGCGCCATAAAGATCAATAACCTCAAGAGGATCAATGCCGTTTCCAAGGCTCTTGGACATCTTGCGACCCTTCTTATCTCTAACCAGACCAGTAAGATAGATATCGGAGAATGGAACCTTACCATTGAACTCTAGAGAAGCCATAATCATTCTGGAAACCCAGAAGAAAATGATGTCATAACCAGTTACAAGCGTGCTGGTTGGGAAGAATTTCTTAAAATCAGAAGTTTCTTCAGGCCAGCCAAGAGTGCTGAACGGCCAAAGCCAAGAGGAGAACCAGGTGTCAAGGACATCGGGATCCTGGTGGATATGGTGGCTACCGCACTTAGAGCAGCACGTTGGGTCGTCGCGTAAGACCATCATCTCGCCGCAGTCGTCGCAATACCAGACAGGAATTCTGTGTCCCCACCAAAGCTGACGGCTAATACACCAGTCGCGAATATTTTCAAGCCACGAGGAATAGGTATTTTCCCAGCGTTTTGGGTAGAAGTGCAAATCCCCCTTCTTCCAGGCATCCAAGGCCTTGTCTGCCATGGAGCGCATCTTGACGAACCACTGCTGGCTCATATAGGGCTCAACGGTGGTATTACATCTATAACAGTGACCAACTTCATGCTTATGTTCTTGTATTCTAACAAGATAACCCAGCTCTTGAAGCTTTTCAGCAACCTTAACTCTAGCTTCTTCAGCCGGAAGACCACGGAACTCCTCTGGGCAAACATCGTTGAGAGTGCCATCTGGATTAAGAATATTGATTGCCTGAAGGTTGTGGCGCTTACCGCATTCCCAGTCGTTAGGATCATGAGCCGGAGTAATTTTAACCATACCAGTTCCAAATTCAATACCAACAAAGCTGTCAGCAATAATTGGAATTTCACGGTCAGTCAAAGGCAGTTTAAGCATCTTGCCAACAAGGCCTTTATAACGTTCATCGTCTGGGTTAACCGCAACCGCCACGTCTCCAAACATGGTCTCAGGTCTGGTTGTGGCAACTGTAATATGACCGCTACCATCAGCAAACGGATAGTTTACATCGTAAAGATGCCCCAAATCCTCCTGATGCTCAACTTCATCATCAGCAAGAGCGGTTCCACAATGCGGGCAATAATTGACCAGGTACAGGCCCTTATAAATAAGACCACGGTCATATAGGGACACAAACGTCTCTCTAACCGCCTTAGAAAGCCCTTCATCCATGGTAAAACGCTCATGATCCCAGTCACAGGAACAGCCTATCTTCTTTAGCTGACTGACAATAACATCATGATGCTTCTCTTTAAGTTCCCACGTCTTTTCAAGGAACTTTTCACGTCCAATGTCCTGACGTCTGAGCCCTTCCTTCTTCAGTTGGCGCTCCACCACATTCTGCGTTGCAATACCAGCATGGTCTGTTCCCGGCACCCAAAGAGTAGGACGTCCAGTCATTCTATAATAGCGTATCAATATATCCTGTAACGAGTTATTCAAAGCATGACCCATGTGCAGAATGCCAGTAACGTTTGGTGGTGGCATCACAATTACAAAAGGTTTCCCCTCGCCACTTGACGGCTTAAAATTTCCGTCCTCCACCCACTGCTGGTAGATGGTATCCTCAAACGCCTTTGGATTATACGCCTTCTCTAGTTCAATGGCCTTCATCTATCCCTCCAATGCCTGCAAAATTCGCAACCTGCATCTATATGTAAAATAATGCTTTATACTACTCTAAAACTTCCAAAATAGCAACGCAATCTCCACATTTATCCGCCAATATTATACTTATAGCATTCTTATATAATTTTACCCCGATATTTCTACATTTAGCATAGAATTTTTATATAAGAACTAAATACACATAAAAACGCTCATAAAATTTTGCTTTTTTTAAAAATCAACACTATAATATAAAATTGTGTGAGGATCTATAAATGAAAAAACTCTTTACTTTAATTTTAACTCTTCTACTATTTTTGGCTTTAATACCAAATGCCTTTGCTGATGACATGGTCTTTGCTGATGACATGGGCTATGGCGACTGCATAAGCCAAGAAACTGGAGAGAATCTAGGTGAGCATGATTTTCAGCTAGTTGGTGGAAAAGCCGCAACCTGTACTGATGAAGGTAAACAGATTTATCAGTGCACCAAATGCGGAAATCAATATCCAGTATTCTCAGACCGCCTAAGTGCAACTGGCGAGCATACGTATGTTGAGAAAATAAAAGATGGCAACAACTGTAATGAACCTCAGATTAGATATGATGAGTGCACCGTCTGTGGAGACATTGCCAATGAAGTTCCTTTTGGAGAACCAAAAGGTCATAACTACGTTAAGGACTACAGCAAAGAGCCAACCTGCACAGAAAACGGCTTTGTCTATTATGTGTGCAGCACCTGCGGTTACTACTATCCAGAACCCGATATTTTACCAAAGACCGGTCATGACTATGAAGAAACTGAAAGAATTGATGCCACCTGTACAGGTAACGGTCATGTAACCTATGCCTGTACCTACTGTGGAATTCCTTATACCAAATATCTTTGGGCTACCGGTCATGACTATAAGGTTGTAACAAAGGCAGCCACCTGTACTGAAGCCGGCTATTCTTATAAAGAATGTACTAACTGTGGCAAAATAATTGATAAAACCACTATTGAAGCCTTAGGGCATGATTGGAGCAACAATAGTTACTACTGTTCTCGCTGCGGATATAAGCTGGTGATTGAAATTACCTTCTCTACAGCAAACATAACCAAGGCCC
>CAVISO010000075.1:0-6801 GCA_963645435.1 Sphaerochaetaceae bacterium
TTACTAGAAAAATAGATAGAGCTTTTTTCATTGTGTTTCTCCTAAAAAAATATTTGCGATATATTTATTGTTTTCACAAAAAAAACGCAATAGTTTTTTTGTAATTTTTGCAAAAATATTCAATTTTTATTCAAAGTTAGTGCATATAACAACAAAATGAATAAAATGAATGCGCTCTGGTTTTGAGCGCACTCAATACAATATGCATTTTTTATTCAACATACTAAACTTTGTTTAATATAGTAAAAATCAGCAAAGAATTTTACATCACGTGACAGGCAACCTTATGCCCAGGTTCACGTTCTGTTAATTCAGGCATGCTTTGGGCGCATTTGTCACAGGCATAACGACATCTGGCCCTAAAAGGACAGCCTTGAGGCATGTTAAGTGGGCTTGGGACGTCCCCCTCTAGAACTATACGCTGGCGACTGCGCGCGATATCGGGATCTGGGATAGGTACGGCAGAGATGAGAGATTGCGTGTAGGGATGAATTGGGTGGTTGTTGATATCGTCGGCGTCCGCAATTTCAACAATTTTCCCCAAGTACATGACTGCAATGCGTTTAGAGATGTGGTGGACCACTAAGAGATCGTGGGCAATGAAGAGGTAGGCTACGCCAAGTTTGGTCTGAAGGTCCTCAAACATGTTGACCACCTGAGCCTGAATGGAGACGTCAAGGGCGGAAACGGGCTCGTCACAGACAATAAACTTAGGGTTCACTGCTAGTGCGCGGGCAATACCAATTCGCTGGCGCTGACCACCGGAGAACTCGTGGGCGTAGCGGCGAGCATGCTCAGCGTTAAGACCTACGTAGTCCATAAGCTGCAAAACCTTCTCTCGGCGCTCTGCCCTGTTGGCGTAAAGTCCGTGAACATCCAAAGGTTCTCCAATGATGTCTTCAACCGTCATTCGCGGGTCAAGAGAGGAATAAGGATCCTGGAAAACCATTTGCATATTCTTTCTCATTTGAGGCAAATTCTTCTTGGTGACCAGTTCTCCATTGTAGAGAATTTCTCCGGCTGTAGGCTCGTAAAGGTGAAGCAGGGAACGTCCTACTGTGGTCTTTCCGCAGCCTGATTCGCCAACAAGACCCAAAGTTTCGCCCTCATCTATGGAAAAGGAGACATCGTCTACGGCTTTGAGGTATTGTTTGCCAAAAAGTCCAGAGCGCACTTCAAAGTACTGTTTGAGGTGCTTGACTTCTACCAATGGGACTTTTTTCTCTGAACTGCTCATACTGCACCTCCTTCCATCATCTCTTTTATATTCAGCCAGCAGGAGGCTTTATGGTTCTCGTTAATCCAAATTTCCTCTGGCATTTGCTCAAGGCAAATCTTCATGCACTGCTCGCAACGGGCGCAGAAGGAGCAGCCCTTTGGCAGGTTGAGAATGTTAATTGGAGTACCTGGAATTGGGATAAGGCGCTCCTTCATGTTATTAACATTTGGAATTGAACGTAAGAGCCCCTTTGTGTACTCGTGCTTTGGATTATAGAAGATTTCACGCCCAGTTCCCCGTTCACAGACTCTTCCACCATACATGACAATAATGTTATCACAAAGTTCTGCAATGACACCTAAGTCATGGGTTACAAGGATGACTGCCATGCCCAGTTTTTTCTGAAGATCTTGAATCAGCTCAAGGATTTGCGCCTGAATTGTCACATCCAAAGCGGTGGTAGGTTCATCTGCTATAAGCAAGTCTGGTTCACAGGCTAGTGCCATTGCAATCATGACCCGCTGCCGCATTCCACCAGAAAGCTCGTGCGGATACTGGCGCAAGCGACGTTCTGGCTCGTTAATTCCAACCAGCTGAAGAAGTTCCACGGCTCTTGCAGTGGCTTCTTTACCCTTTTTATCCGTATGTAACCTGATAGCTTCCTTGAGTTGGCTTCCAATTGTAAAGACCGGATTGAGGCTGGTCATTGGGTCTTGGAAGATGATGGAGCAACACTTTCCTCTGAAGTGGCAGAGTTTTCTCTCACTCCATTTGGTAATATCTTCGCCCTTATAGAGAATCTTACCGCCGGTGATTTTTCCTGTATCGGCAAGGATTTGCATGATAGAGTAAGCTGTGACGGATTTACCTGAGCCACTCTCCCCTACTATGCCCAAAATCTCGCCTTCGTCCAGGTTAAAGGAGATTCCGTTTACGGCATGAACCTCACCGGAATCAGTAAAGAAGGAGGTGTGCAGGTCTTGTACGCTAATTAGGTGTTGTTTTTCTGTGCTCATAAGTTCCTCCTACTTCTTAAGTTTTGGGTCAAACGCGTCTCTAAGTCCATCTCCCAAAAGATTTAAACTCAAAACAATAAGACAAATCATCAAAGCCGGGAACACCAGCTTATACGGGTAATTCTGAAGTCCTCCACGCGCCGAGTTTGCAAGGGAGCCAAGCGAAGGCATTGGCGCCTGAACCCCAAGACCAATGAAGCTCAGATAGCTCTCTGTGAAAATTGCCGACGGGATTTGCAGCGCCGTAGAAATAATGATCACGGACAAGCAGTTGGGCAGCATGTGCTTTTTGATAATCATCTTGGTTGGAGTACCTATGGACTTTGAAGCCAAAATATATTCATTTTCTTTAATAGACAGGATTTGTCCTCTAATCAAACGTGCCATTCCAACCCAGTACAGCAGGGCAAAAACTATGAATAGCGATATCATATTTGTACCCAGTGAGCTCAAAAACGAGCCACTTTTCAGATTCAACACGCTCTGCAGCACCACACTAAGCAGAATGACTATGAGCGTATCCGGCAACGAATAGATGATATCCACAATTCGCATCATAATCAGATCTACTTTGCCACCCAGGTATCCGGACACACTTCCATATATCATCCCGATAATTAAAACGATAATAGAAGCAAAAAAACCAACAAAAAGCGATACTCTTGTACCATAAATCACTCTTATAAAGTAGTCTCTGCACTGCTCATCGGTTCCAAAGATATGAGGAAAACGCGTGCCACCTGCTTCAATATACTGCTGTTCAAGTTTGCTATAGGTAAAGGGAGCAAGGTTCTTGGCTCCTTTATCTCTAACTCCGTTCACGGAAAGGATTTCATCATAACCGTAAGGAATTATCATTGGGGCAAAGATAATCAGAAGAAGAATCAAGACCAGAACAATGAGGCTACCCACGGCAAGAGGGTTTTTCATAAGCTTTCTTATACCGTCTTTAAAGAAAGAGGTACTTTCACTCATCACATCCTGCTGTCTCTTTTCTTCTTCAGTTGCCTTTTCAAACATATCTGGAGTGAATTTGGACAAATCCAGCTGTAGACTTAGAGGTTTTTTCTTTGGAACTGTAGTTGCTGCAGCTTTTGTTGCGTCTTTTGTTACGTCTGTCATGTTGTCCTCCTTACTCATATTTAATTCTTGGGTCAACCAGTTTATAAAGCAGGTCACATAAAACGTTTGCCACAACCATGATGGTGGCAAGGAAAATGGTAGTTGCCATTATTAAAGTGTAATCTCTGTTGTTGATTGCACTTACAAACTTGGTTCCAATTCCGCCAACGGTGAAAACGGTTTCTACAACCATTGAACCAGTAATGATGTAAGCTATCTGAGGTCCTGCATAAGTAATAACAGGAATAAGAGAGTTTCTCAGGGCGTGTTTAAAGATAATCTTCCATTTTGAAACCCCCTTGGATTTTGCAGTTCTAATATAATCCTGGCTCAGGGCATCCAGCATACTTGTCTTTGCAAGACGAGTTGTGTAAGCCATTGGGTAGGCAGCCAGTGAGATTACAGGCAGAAGGTAATGGGTTTCTGTTGCACTCCATACTGGAACCAGGCCAAGCTTAATTGAGAAAACTAGAAGTAGCAGAGTTGCTAAAACAAAGCTAGGCACAGCAGTGAATAAGGTGGAACAGAAAACAATAATTCTGTCTGGCCATTTATTTCTCATAATTGCTGCAACACTACCTAAAATTGTTCCGCTAATAAGGGCAATTGTGATTGCCATGAGTCCAAGTTTTGCTGAAGTTGGGAAGGACTCAGCAAATATTGCCGATATTTCACGTCCATTTTTAAGGGAAACGCCAAAGTCTCCCTTAAAGATATTTTTCATGTAGTTAATAAACTGAGTAAAAAGAGGCTGATCTAATCCGTATCTGGCGTTTAAGGCATCTATTGTTGCCTGAGAAAGGGCTTTCTCTCGGTTAAAAGGTCCACCTGGTACCGCATGCATTAAGAAAAAGGTTATGAAACAAATGATGAAGATTGTTGCTATTGCAAGCAATATGCGTTTTATTACGTACCTAAGCAAGTGTCGCCTCCAATCTATATAGTTATTTGAAAAATTGAAACGATTTTGCACTCAATTTACATTTTATTCAAGTATATACATTATTTATGCAAAAAAAATTCCCTAAAATGTTTTTATTCACACATTTTATTTATGTAAATTTATGCATTTATCCAACTTAAGGCTTTTATAGATTTCTAGAAAAATTGATCTGGTTAAACTAGACCTCTTTGCTTCTTATTAGTATTTTAAAGAGGTTTTGATTTTTATAAGATTTTATAAGGAAATAAGCATGCTTCAAATTAAGAACATTTCAAAGACCTACATTACTGGAGAACTAAAGCAGAAAGCTTTGGACGAGGTATCGCTCAATCTCAGAGACAACGAGTTTGTTGCTATTTTGGGACCTAGTGGTTCTGGAAAAACTACCCTTTTGAATGTCATTGGCGGGCTTGACCGCTATGACGGGGGTCCTAATAGCGGAGACTTAGTCATTAACGGTATTTCTACTAAAAAATATAAAGATAAGGATTGGGATTCCTACAGAAATCACACCATTGGTTTTATATTTCAGAGTTACAACCTGATTTCACATCAAAGCCTGTTGGCAAACGTAGAACTTGCGCTGACTATTTCCGGGGTCAGCAGTGCTGAACGCAAAAAGAGAGCTATTGAAGCCTTAACAAAGGTAGGTCTTGGAGAGCAGATTCACAAGAAACCAAATCAACTTTCTGGAGGCCAAATGCAGAGGGTTGCCATTGCTCGTGCTTTGGTAAACGACCCAAAGATTCTTCTTGCAGATGAACCTACCGGTGCTCTGGACTCAGAGACCTCAATTCAGGTTATGGATTTGTTAAAGGAAGTGGCTCAAGACCGTTTGGTAGTTATGGTTACTCATAACCCGGAACTTGCAGACAAGTATGCTACAAGAATTGTTCATTTGCAGGACGGTAAGATTGTTGGAGATTCTAATCCTTATGAAATTTCTGAACAGGTGACAGAACAGAAAGCCGTACACAAGAATATGGGAAAGACTTCCATGTCTAGGCTCACGGCCCTGTCTTTGAGTTTTAATAACCTTTTAACCAAGAAAGGTAGAACTTTGATGACCGCCTTTGCAGGGTCTATTGGAATTATCGGGATTGCGTTAATCTTGTCGCTTTCAGCTGGCGTGAACACGTATATAGATGACTTGCAGAAAAACACAATGACGGCCTATCCTGTGACCATAGAGACAAATTCTATGGATTTGTCCTCGTTACTGACTACCGTTTCTAGTGAGACGTCCTCAAGTAAGGTAGACCACGAATTGGATGGAGTGTACTCAAATCCAAGCGATATTAAGGCTGCATCCACTGTAGCGTTGGGGCTGCAGACAAATAATCTGACCGCTTTCAAGAAGTACCTGGATGACCCTGAAAGTGAGATTAACAAATATTTGGGTGAGAATGGAATTGTCTATTCGTACAATACAAATTTTGGGGTCTATACCTATGATGAGGAGGGCGCTTTTGTTAACACGGATGGTAGCACGCTGAATAAATCCAAGTATGGCTCCGGGGCAATGAGTGTAATGAGTGCAATGAGTAGCTCTCTGACTTCTGAAAATTGCATGGAAGAATTACTGCCAGGTAAGGATGGAAATCTTGTCAGTCAAGCATTGATGGACAGTTATGACCTGCTGTATGGCACCTGGCCTCAGAATTATGATGAGGTGGTCTTGGTGGTGGATAAGAATAACGAGATTTCTACTTCTACGTTGTATAAGTTAGGGCTGATGCCTGCCAGTAAATATAGGGCCCTGATGAAGCAGATTGACTCGGGGGAAGAGGTAAAACTTGAAACTACAAAATTCGGCTATGAGGATATTTGTAAGCAGAGTCTGATTCTGATTCCAGCATGTGACACCTACGTTGAGGATTCCAACGGTTTGTATGAGTGTATTGCTGAGGATGAGACGGCTATGAAAAAGGTGGCTGAAAGTGCACTGAAGCTTAAGATTGTTGGTGTAATTAGGCCAACCGAAGATGCTGATTTTGCCTCCTTGGTCAAGCCTCTTGCTTACACGAGTGCGTTAATTGATTACTTGATTGACTACTGCAACAACAGTGCTGTGGTTAAGGCTCAGATGGCAAATCCAGAGCGCAACATTCTCAACGGAGCGGACTTTGTTCCAGTTGATGATGAGGCTAAGGCGGAGACTGCAAGGAATTATCTTTCCAACATGTCTGTTGAAGAAAAGGCTGAGTTCTGCCGTTCTATGTTCAGTCAGTTAGGAATGCTGAATGAGGTGAGTGCTGGGAGTTCTGGGATTTCTGGAGTTAGTGGGAATTCTGGGGTTAGTGGAAGTGCTGGGAGTGCTGGAAGTTCTAGGATTTCAGGGGCTTCTGGGATTTCAGGGGCTTCTGGGATTTCAGGGGCTTCTGGGATTTCAGGGGCTTCTGGGATTTCAGGGGCTTCTGGGATTTCAGGGGCTTCTGGGATTTCAGGGGCTTCTGGGATTTCAGGTGAGGCTTTAGAAAGTGAGATTTCAAGTCAGGTTA
>CAVISO010000076.1:0-6766 GCA_963645435.1 Sphaerochaetaceae bacterium
CAAGAAGGATCCTGTTGCGGCACTGAGAGCGGAGTAAGCAAAGGGCCTTAGGTTGGGCTCTTTGAGAAGGAACAAAGTCCTTAGGTTTGAGGCACTTTGGAGGAAAAGGGCCTTAGGTTGCAGCTTAGATTGAGGCACTTTGGAGGAAAAAGGCCTTAGGTTGCAGCCAATTTGCCATAGGATAATGGGACTTTGTAAATATAGCTAAAATCTAGAGATTTTTGATGAAAGTCTAGAATATGGCGGCTATACTTGATATATGAAGACCCCCATCAATGTCTTGCAAACTAATGTAAAACTACTTGAGGACCTCAATTCTGAAATAACTAGGCTTGAAAGGGCTATTTCAGTGGCGCCAGAAGGACGACTTGTTCAGAGATTTTGTAATGGAAAAGAACGCTTTTATAGGCAAATTCAAGGTCGTCCAGACGAATACTTAGGCAAAGACAAAGAAGCCCTGCTCGCAGCTCTTGCACAAAAGAAATTTAACGAAGGTGCCCTCAAAATCCGATACTACGAAAAAGCCCTGCTTCAAGGGGTAATTAACAAGTATAGTAGCCAAATAAAAGGTCAAAAAAATCAAAGAGCTTGCTTTTCTGTTGACCAATTTTGGACGAACTTTCCTGCCAGGCTTAAACCGTATGTTTCTTTAGATTCAACATTAGACGAAGGCTTCATTCAAAAATGGATGAAAAATACTTCTAACATGAAAAACAAAGAACCAAAAGGCAATTTTTACACCTTTCTTGGAGAACACGTGCGTTCAAAAAGTGAGGTCATAATTGCAGACAGACTGCACAACGCGGGTTTACACTACCACTATGAACTGGCTTACTCCCCAAACATGGGCGCTGACTTCTTTTATCCCGATTTCACTATTCTGCACCCCATTACTTATGAACAGTGGTACTGGGAACATTTTGGCAAAATGGACAAGGAGGACTACAAGCTTAGTGCCATGGAAAAGCTTGAACTCTTCAGCCTTGATGGAATATATCCAGGGAGAAACCTCATAATTACATTTGAGACCTCAATGGAACAGCTGGATATTAGGTATGTGGACAGATTAATAAACACTTTCTTAAAAAAATAAACATAAAACGCCTGAAATTGGGCAAAAATGTTTAACAGTAAACATTTTGCCACAAAAAATGGCGTTTTATGTTTAAATAAGGAATACTTACTAACAAAGAATCCCTAGGCTATTATATCTACTCCCACTGTTTAATACCCCTTAGGATCTTATCCTCAGGTCTACGCTTTGGATCAAGGGAGATATCAATGCGCTTAACTATGTAGGTCATGATAGACTCAATGATGAAGTACATAATTGCGGTTAAAATCAGAGGGAAGAAGGCCTCATAGGTGCGGCTACGGACAAGGTCACTGATTTTGGTCAAATCAAGAACGGCAATGTAGCCAACAACAGAAGTTTCCTTGATTAAAGTAACAACCTCATTCTTGTAGATTGGCAAGAAGTGCCTTGCTGCTTGAGGAAGAATAATCTTGAAGAAACGTAGTGTATCTGAATAGCCAAGGGCTGTAGAGGCTTCAAACTGACCTTTGCCAATTGCGTTGTAACCTACTCGGAGCATGTCAATCATGGAGCAGGCGAACATAAGGGAGAAGCCTACTGCAGAGACCCACATTCCGCTAAGACGAGTACTGCCAAAGACAATGTAGTAAAGAATCATCAAGAGAAGAACTGTTGGCATACCGTGGATGAGCCAAAGGAAGAAATCTGTGATTTTGTTGGCAACCTTTCCACCTTTTCTTATAACCATGAATACTGCAAAACCAATTAAAGTTCCCGCAAGAATTGAAACTACCGTGACAAGAATTGTAACCCCGGCACCTTCCAGGAAGAGCTCCCAACGATTCTCTCTTATGAAGGTTTTGTAGAAACTATTCTTAAGCTGTTCAAAGAAAGTTACTTCACTAGAGTCTTCACCAAGGACAACCATGACAACGGGACAAGTGTAGTAGGTTTTTGTAAGAGTTCCAGTCTCGTTTCTTTCTTCGCTTACAACAATGTTCATTCCAATGTCGTACTTACCGGTTTCAACACCAGGAGCAATAGACTCAAAAGGAACTTCATAGAAAACCGGAGTGTAACCGTAGGCGCGACTGAAACGGCAAATGAAGTCAATGTCATAGCCGGAAAGGCTTCCGTTGCTTACAAAAGAGAAAGGTTCGTAGCCACCTTCTACTGCAACTGAGAGGGTGCCGTTTTCACCAGTAAAGCCAGTGGTGTCGCAGCTGCTGGTTTCTGGGTCAAAGTTATTAATCCAGTAATCATACAGATATTCCGATGTCCCATCAGCCTCACAAGTGCTAATAAATTCATTCAATTGTGCCAAAAGCGTCGCTTGTTTGCTGTTATTACCAACAATCATTGAGGCATTGATGGTACCAGGAAGTTCGTCCAAAACCTCCAGTTCCGGATGATTTGCCTTTTGTACACCATAGCCAACTTGTTCAATGATATATGAGCTAATCTTCTTACTCTGGAGCGCCAAAATCATGTCGTTAGGCATGGTGTAATACTGGAACTCCGTGTGCGGAACCTTATCCATAATGAGCTCTTCATAGAGGACTGCGGTCTGAACTCCAATGGGCTCTCCGTCAAAGGAGGCAATACTGCGCTTGGTGATATCAGAGGAAGAAGAACTGGCCTCTGCCTTACCTGATGCAAAGCATGCAAAAATAGCAGCACAAAGAAGAAGAGAAATTAATAGTACTCGTTTCATGCTCACTCCTCCTCTTCCCACTTAAAGTGCATGTCAATTCTATTTACAAAGCCATCAGGGTCATCAACGGTTTTTTCTGAATACGTTGTGGTCTTTTCAGAAAGCAGGTCTCTAAAGAGGCTGCTGTCAGTATCTCGCACGTCAAAGTAAGGTCCCTTGTAGGTGATAATCAGCGAAAGGACGTCCTTCTTTTCTGAATATTCTACCTTGACTAGGATGTCTGGGTTTTCAGAGTAATCGGCAATAGTATTGATACATATTTCTTCTATGGCCAGGCTGAGCTTAGAAAGACGCTCTGACTCAATCAACAGTTTCTCTCCGTAACCTGCAAGTTCTTCGTTCATGGCTTCAATATCAAAGTCTATGCCCTGGATCCTGTAGCTCAGAGAGGACAGTCTTTGGATGAAGCGTCTGGTTTTTTCTCTCTTAGGATGCTCAAAAATTTCTTTTGGAGTCCCCTCTTCGTAGATTCCACCTTCGTCCATAAACAGTACTCTGTTGGCAACTTTTCTTGCAAAATCCATTTCATGAGTGACAATCATCATGGTTGTGCCATGCTTTGCAAGAAGCTTGATAACGGACTGGACTTCGCCAATCATGCTTGGATCCAGTGCACTGGTGGGCTCATCAAAGAGAATAATTTCTGGGTCCATGGCTAGAGTACGGGCTATGGCAATTCTCTGCTGCTGTCCACCGGACAGCTCATCGGGATAATTGAAGACCTTGGAGGAGAGACCTACTGAGGACAAGAGCTCCATGGCCCTGTCGTAGGCAGCTTGCCTGTCCTTTCCCAAAAGTGTGATTTGGGGGTTCATGATATTTTCAATGACTGTTAAGTGCCCAAAAAGATTGAAGGATTGGAAGACCATTCCCATCTTCTTTCTGACCGCATTGAGGTCACAGCCACGTTCGGTGATATCTTCACCGTCAACAATTATATTACCGCTGGTGGGCTCAGTCAGCATATTAATGCACCTAAGCAACGTGGACTTTCCTGTTCCGGAAGGCCCTATCACGGCAATAACATCACCTTTGTTGATAACGAGGTTCACATCACTTAAGGGAACCGTGTTGTCATCAAACTCTTTTCTAAGATGCTTTATCTCAATCATCTTGGCACCCCCTAAAAGGACTTGTAAATCCTTCTAAAGTGAAAAATTCTCAGGGAAATGGCCCTGAGCCAAAAGAGTCGTCAAGCAACGCACAGACGAGCAAACTCATTATGCCCATAATTGGGGTTTATTCAACCCTTTTTTGCAAAAAAATTTAAAAGGAGGCTTCTAGAGGTTTCCTCGTCCGCCTGTCAGGCTAATTCCGCCAAGAACTATGGCTGCAGTTGCGTACATTTCATAACTTTGTCCCGATGATGTGAGAAGGAGACAATTTGGAATTTTCTAGTTCCAAACTGCATTCTCTGGAAGTTATACTTGCTTTTAGTTCTGAGCAGTGCAATCTTGCTAGACACGGAACTTATTGCACGGGATTCTATTATGCCTTATGTGGCTAAGATTAATAGTTGACATTAGCTCTTTAAGGTTGTAATATTTACTTATCAGAAATTAAGGAGATTGATTATGCTAAGAGCTTTAATTATTGCATTGTTTATCCTGAACTCCATAGAGGGGTTTATCAAACTCCATTTATCTACCTCTGGCTCAAACAGCCCACTGCCTGACAATGTTAAAGATGTCTATGATGAAAAGCGCTATAATTTATATAAGGAGTATAAGAAGGAAAGCGGAAAAGTTGAACTTATCTCCTCTATTGTAAGCTTTGTCATCAATCTTCTATTCCTTGTCTTTAATGTCTATGCCACCATCTTTAATTGGTTCAATGGCATGAATATCTACCTCCAATATCTTTGCATAACAGCAGTTATTGAGCTTTTTACAACAATAATAAAAACCCCATTCTCTTATTTCGATACCTTTGTAATTGAAGAAAAATATGGAATGAATAAAACTACTAAGAACACTTTTTTTGCAGATAAAATTAAGGGTTTCATAATTGGCATAATTCTTTCCATGCTAATCACTTCCATAATGATTTTCTTCTTCACCAAGTTTGGAGTTCAGGCCATTATTTGGACTGCTGTTGTAATTGTTGTACTTTCACTTCTCTTAAGTGTGCTAGTAGTTCCGCTTATGAAAATCTTTAATAGATTCATCCCGCTTGAAGACGGGGAACTTAAAGATAAACTTATTACCCTCTGTGACAAATACCACGTTCAAGTTAAGAAAATTGTTATCAAGGATGCTTCTAGGCGTACAACCAAATCCAATGCCTTCTGTACTGGTTTGAAAAAGAAAACCATCTCTATTGATGACAACCTGCTCAATAACTTTACCACAGATGAGATTGTGGCGGTCTTTGCGCATGAATTTGCTCACGCAAAGTATAAGCATGTGCTTAAGACGCTACCCTTCAGCCTTATTAGATCAGTGCTTGTAATTGTTCTCTTTGGTCTTGTAATTTCTGTCAAGGATTTCTTTACACCCTTTGGTTTTACTGAAGCAAACTACTACTTTGCAATGGTGGTTCTTGACGCTCTAGTTTGGCCGTTCAGCAACCTTACCAACATTGCCTTTAATTACCTCAGTCGTAAACATGAGTATCAAGCAGATGCCTTTGCAGCAAAAGAAGGATATGGGGAGGCTCTCATCAGCGCTCTAAAGAGACTTGTCAACGAATCTCTTTCTGAAATCAATCCACATCCTTGGATTGTGAAGACAGAATACTCTCATCCAACCCTCTCACAGCGCATCACAGCAGTTAGAGAAAATGAGAAGTAATCTCTGACGAAGTTTTTGCAAAAACTTCTAGCATCTTAATCAAACATCTCCTCAAGCTGGACTAAAGTCACATTGTCTAGCTTGAGGGATTGCTCCGTGCAGCCCTGGGTAAATCCATTTTTTGAAAATAAGAAAAAATGCTTTTGACCATAAGAAAACATTTCACTGCGTTTGATAAGTGTATCCAGAACTCCAATGTCTACTTTTTCATTTGTCCATTTACACTCAGCAAATAAAGCTGAATTGCCATCTGTTCCCATAATGTCAATTTCTTCTTGAGTTCTAGTCTTGGGATTTGTGCCCCACCATCTCCCTAAATTATTGAAATTTACAGGACTTTTTCCTTTCACTAACAGTTTCCAAAGATATTGGGTGCAAATTTGCTCAAATATTGCACCCATGTAGGTGGATAATTCTGGTTCTATTCGTTTATAAACCAAGTCTGAAGCACCTCTAACAACTAAAGAAAGGTTGTCCAAAACAAACCTGTACCAAAAACGGAACATATTGTCTTCTATAGAATAAATTGTCTTACGACTTGCCTGTTCTCCATATGGAGATTCCTTTTTGACAAGGCCTAAATTAATTAGATTTTTAATATAGATTGAACATACACTTGTCTCTTCTGAAATTCGGTTGGCTATTTCATTTAGTTTTGAACAACCTGTTGCAATAGCTGTAATTATTGCAGTGTAGATAGCAGGCTCTCTCACTTCTTGTTTCAGTAAATTTTCTGTCTCTTCAAAGATAGCTGAAGACTGGTTTAGAAATACGTCTTTTATGTTTTGTTCAACAGAAAGGGCATCGTTAATCTGTATTAAATATTGAGGAGTTCCACCAATTATTCCATAGGCCAAGGCTTTGTCTTCTTTTGTAAAATTCTTGAAAAACAAGCTGGAATCAAAGAAATCAAACGGCTCTATCTTAAGTTGGGCAGTTCTTCTTCCATAAAGTGGAGCTTTATATGCCAGAACCTGGTCTTCCATATACGACATAGAAGAGCCACAAAGAATTAAAAAGAGATTTGAGGTGTCTTTGTTCTTATCAATCAAAAGTTGTAGCGTTGATGCAAGACTCTTGGAAGATCTAGCGACATAAGGATATTCGTCTATAACTAGAACTATTCTCTTAGTTTTGGCCAATTCAAAAACATATTCCAAAGCAACTTGAAAAGAAGGGAATATGGATTTTGTCGGCATTCCAGTACTGTAGTCCATAATACAT
>CAVISO010000077.1:0-1350 GCA_963645435.1 Sphaerochaetaceae bacterium
TGGCAAACATTGACATCAACAGAAAGGTTCTTTCTAACATGGCTATTGAAGACAAGGCAACCTTTAGCGCATTGGTTGCTGAGGCTAAAAAGGCTCTCAACGTCTGAACATTTTAAGCCTGCACTAATCTGCAGGCTTCTTTGAATAAAACGGAGGATTATTTATGACAGTTTATGAGAACATGCTTCTTCTTGAAGAAAGAGTAAAAAAAGCTGTAGCTTACATCAACAAGCTCAGAGCGGACAACGAAGGCTTAAAAAGAGACATTAAGCTCATAACCAGCCATAATGAAGAGCTTCAGTCTTACGTAGACAACTACAAAGAAGACACAGAGCGCATCAACAAGAGCATTGAAGCTTCTCTTGAAACTCTCAATGACGTTGGTCTTGATAACCTTGACCTCAGCATTGATGATCTTGAGTCAGCAGAACAGTTCTCTGCCATTGGTGGAGACGCCCTTGATATTGGTGACATCTCAGACCTTGATCTCTAAGGAGCTTTGTGAGGTTTTTGCAAAACCAATTACGAATCTCTAATCCCAAACCCATATTCAAAAGGGGCTGCACATCAATTTTGCAGCCCTTTTTTCAACCCACTTCATATGAGGATTTATGGACAGTTCAATTTTAAAACTAATTGTTGACTCCTTCTGGAAAATACTAAAACCAGGCTTAATCTACACAATCCCACTGACCATCATCTCCTTTTCCCTAGCCCTTGTCATAGCCACCATAGTTGCCCTAATCCAGGTAGCAAAGGTGCCCGTATTAAAAAGTCTGGCCCGCTTTTACATTTGGATAATCAGAGGCACCCCACTGTTGGTCCAACTTTTTGTCATCTTCTTTGGACTTCCAAACCTAGGTATTTTAATAAATCCCTTTCCAGCAGCCATCCTGGTTTTCTCAATAAATGAAGGCGCCTATTCAGCAGAAACCATAAGAGGCGCAATAGAATCGGTGCCCCGTGGACAGCTTGAAGCCGGAGAATGTGTGGGCTTAAGCTGGTTACAGGCCATTGTTCGTATAGTTTTGCCTCAAGCCCTAAGAACCGCCTTCCCCTCTCTTTTCAACTCCCTGATCAGTATGCTCAAGGACACCAGCCTTGCTGCCAACATCACCGTAACAGAAATGTTCATGCAAACCCAGCGCATAGTCGCCCGCACCTACGAGCCCCTTGTGCTCTATATGGAAGTAGGCTTCATCTACCTACTCATGTGCACCGTCCTCACCAAGGTCCAAGCCTGGGGAGAAAAACGCCTCAACGCCAAAGGCGTCCAGCGCGTCTAAGAGGAGCGTCTAAGAGGAGCCCCAAATGAAACCAGCACCAATGAAACCAGCACCAATGAAACCA
>CAVISO010000077.1:1370-6405 GCA_963645435.1 Sphaerochaetaceae bacterium
AATGAAACCAACACCAATGCAACCCACAACAACGCAACCAACAACCCAAGACAATAGTACACTGCACCCAACGTCAATACTCAAACTAGAAAACCTCCACAAAACCTTTGGCACCCGCCAGGTACTCAAAGGCATCAATTTTGAAGTATCCAAAGGAGACGTTGTAGCCATCCTAGGCCCCAGTGGCTCCGGCAAAACCACACTACTCAGATGCATAGCCTTTCTAGAACACGCAGAAGAAGGCACCATCACCTTTGACGGCAAAACCTACCACCTGGCCAACGCCACCAAGAAAGAAATCAAAAACTTTCACCTGCAAACCGGCTTTGTATTCCAAAGCTTCAACCTCTTTGCCAACAAAACCGCAATAGAAAACGTCCTGGAAGGCCTCGTCATAGCCCGCAAAATGCCCAAAGCCCAAGCCCACCAAATAGCCGTACAAATGCTCACCAAAGTAGGCATGCTAGACTGGGCCAACAGCTACCCCTCCCAACTCTCCGGCGGCCAACAACAACGCGTAGCAATCGCCCGCGCCATAGCCACCAACCCCCAAGTCATCTTCTTCGACGAACCCACCAGCGCCCTGGACCCAGAGCTAACCAGTGAAGTCCTCTCCGTCATGCGCACGCTAGCCCAAGAAGGCATGACCATGCTAATTGTCACCCACGAAATGGCCTTCGCGCGCCAAGTCGCCACCAAATGCCTCTTCATGGAAAACGGCGTCATCGTAGAAGAAGGCCCCACCCAACAAATCTTCACCCACGCAAAAGAACCCCGCACGCGAGAATTCCTCTCCCGCACCCAATATCCCGATATTTAACGCAATTCCAGTATTAAAAACAGCAAAAACTAA
Organism: Sphaerochaetaceae bacterium; assembly: GCA_963645435.1. Classification (GTDB taxonomy): domain Bacteria; phylum Spirochaetota; class Spirochaetia; order Sphaerochaetales; family Sphaerochaetaceae; genus UBA9732. The sequence continues at coordinate 2,224 of CAVISO010000077.1, forward strand.
AGTACTACTTTAATTTTTCTAAATTAATAATGTTTTCAGAATAAGAGATTCATCTATGCTGGCATTCTCCTTCTTCCCTACAAAGACTTCCTTGAACAACTGTGGAACGGGACAATATTCTAGAATTATAAAGACATCTTTGCATAAAATTTCTATACTTGAGCAAAAGAGGTTTTAAAACCTCAAAGGAGTAAAACATGAAAAAGCTGACCTTTGTATTGCTAGCTTTCATTCTTGCGAATTCGCTAATATTCGCAGGCGGTTCCCAGGAAACCCCAAGCGGGGATCTGTTGGAAAGAATTAAGGCAAAAGGTGAAATCACCATAGCCATGGAAGGAACCTGGGCCCCTTGGACCTACCACAATGAAAACGGAGAACTGGTAGGTTATGACGTAGAAGTTGGCCAGGCTATCGCAGAAAAACTTGGAGTCAAAGCCACCTTCATAGAAGGAGAATGGGACGGACTCCTCGCCGGCCTGGAATCAGGCAGATACGACCTAATGATCAACGGCGTAGACATCACAGAAGAGAGGCAGAAAAAATACGATTTCTCCATCCCTTACGTCTACAACAGCATAGTGGTCATAGTCCAAGAAAACAACACTTCCATCCATTCAATGGAAGACCTCAAAGGGAAGAAAACGGCAAATACAATTTCCTCTACCTATGCAGAAATAGCAGAAAGCTACGGCGCCACCGTAACCCCGGTAGATGATTTAGCCCAAACAATAGAACTACTATTAGCCGGTAGAATAGACGCAACACTTAATGCCGATGTCAGCTTCTACGACTACAAGAAAGCACAACCAAACGCTCCAATCAAAATTGCCTGCCAAGATCCACAGCGCACCAGCGTAGGCATTCCAATGCGAAAAGGAGAAGATGCAGCCACCCTCAGAGAGGCTGTCAACACAGCCCTGGAGGAGCTCCTAGAGGACGGCACTATCAGTGCCTTATCTATCAAATACTTTGGTGGCGATAAATCCAAATAAAACTAAATCAATGGCCTATATTGCCCAGTATGTCCGATATTTTACGGGTATACTCCAATACTAGGCTAACATTTTTCTTAAACTTAGCGTCATCCAACCTGAACGTTGGAGTAGAAACGCTCATGGCAGCAACCACCTTTGCATCATGGTCAAAGATAGGTGCTGCCACACAAATAATCTGAGGTTCATTTTCCTCATCATCCACGGCATAGCCCTGGCTTCTGACTTTTTCAAGTTCAGCAGCCAAGGCTTCTTTAGTAGAAATGGTCTTGGGTGTATAGCTTACCAACTCCCCACTGTTGGCGTAATCGTCCAAGAAGGAAGAACCCTTGTCCATCATAAGACACTTGCCAATTGCAGAACTATGCAAGGCGCAGCTTCTTCCAATTCTTGAATACATTCTAATAGTATAATTACTCTCATTTTTCAGCACATAAAGGGCTCTCTTGTCCTCAAGAATACCCATATGCACCGTCTCCCCCGTTGCTTTGCTCAGCTCTCTGGCAATAGGTCTTGAAACATCGATCAAATCCAAATGTGACAAAGCCCTTGAGCCCACAGCAAACATCTTCATGGAAAGGTAGTATCTGTCATTGTTATCCTTAACAACGTACTTGTTCTCAGTAAGCGTTGTCAAAAGTCTAAGAGTCGTGGTCTTAGGAAGTCCCGTCTCCTGTGCCAGGGTCTCTAAATTAGCATCCCTAACCTTAGACAGAATCTCCAAAATTGCTAGCGCTCTAGTAACAGTTCCCAGTTCCATGAAATACCCCTTTCGTTCCTTTTGTGTTACTTACTTTGTACTAAAACAATGTCATATTGTCCATTGGTTGTGTGCAAAATACAACTATTTTCACAATATGGGTTATCGTTTGCTTCAAAACCATAGTCAGAAAGATACGCCACCGCTCTTTGTAAATTGTAGGTTGAAACCACAAGTCCAATAGTCTTTTCCTCAGAATTACTGAGATGAATATCGGGCTTGGAAAAGTTAGTGTCGCTGGCAAGACCAAAAGCAGACAACTGGGCGCTGAAGCTCTCAAGCTGGTAAGAAGGGCAGGAAATAGTAACGCCCTTGAAGGCAAAACCATGAAGTGCCCCAATAGCCTCGTGGCACTTAGCCTTAATGGTGTCCCAGTCCTTGGCTTCAATCAAATCGCCCTTGACCATCCAGGAGCCGCCTACTGCCAGAACATTCTTGCTTGTGGCATAAGGTGCTATGTTCTCATTGGAAATCCCACCGGTGGTCATAAACTTCACCTGAGGGAAAGGTCCGCACAGATTCTTAATCATAGGAACGCCACCTGCTGCCTCGGCAGGGAAGAACTTTAAGACTTCAAACCCGTTGGCAACTGCCACCTGCACCTCACTTGCCGTGCAAACGCCCGGTACATAAGGCACGTTATGCTCACGTGTCCAGTCCACCAAAGTCTGGTCATAACCAGGAGACACCAAAAATTTAGCCCCCGCTTCCACAGCACTTTGAGCCTGCTCCACTGTCAAAATAGTGCCAGCACCAAGCAAAAGTTCAGGATAAGCCTGACTCATCTTGCAAATAGCCTCACGCGCTGCCGCTGTCCTAAAGGTAACTTCTGCACATGGAATACCGCCCTCAATAAGCGTTCTTGCCAAGGAAACTGCCTTGTCAGCATCCTTTATAACCACAACAGGAACAATACCAATGTTCCCAATCTTCGTTAAAATTTCGTTCATATCAAACCTCAATCAGACCCGCTCTTGCAAGTAGCTTTGCACAAGCAAACCGCGTTGTACCAGCAAACCGCTTTGCACAAGCAAACCACGTTGCACAAGCAAACCACGTTGCACCAGCAAACCACGTTGCACCAGCAAACCGCTTTGCACCAGCAAGCCACGTTGCACCAGCAAACCGCTTTCGCAAGCAAACCGCTTTGCGCAAGTCTGTTCAAATGCAGAATTTTCTTATCTCTGAACCCTGCCGCTGCCATCGCCCTTAGCCAGATTCTCAATCTCGCTAAGCCGCGTAAGATTAAAGTCCCCTGGAATGGTGTGCTTCAGCGCAGAAGCTGCCACAGCAAAGTTCAAAGCATACTGCTCATCCTCAAAATGGGACAACCCATAAATGATACCAGCAGCAAAACTATCGCCTCCGCCAACACGGTCAATGATATCAGTAATTTCATAGTGCCTGGACAAATAGAAGCCAGTCTTACCATTAAGCGCAGCCCCCCAGCCATTGTAATCTGCCGTATGCGATTCTCTCAAACTCACCGCCACACACTCAATATTTGGGAACTGGCGCTTGACCTCGTCTGTAAGCACCTTATAAGCCTGCTTATCAATATTACCACTAGTCACATCCACAGGCGCCTCAATACCAAGACACTTCTGAATGTCCTCTTCATTTGCGATAATTACATTGGCGTACTTAGTCAGTTCGCGCATGACCTCAACAGCAGACTTTCCATACTTCCAAAGCTTCTTTCTATAATTCAAATCAATGGAAACCGTAGCCCCAGCAGCCCTAGCCGCCTTAACCGCCTCCAGCGCACAAGAAGCACAATCCTGACTCACCGCCGGCGTAATACCCGTCACGTGAAACCACGTAGCCCCATCTAGAATCTTAGCAAAATCGAACTCCGCCGGCTTAGACGTAGCAATGCAACTTTCAGCCCTATCATAAACCACCAGACTAGGCCTCTGATCCGCACCCGTCTCTAGATAATAAATCCCAAGCCTGCCATCTTTTTTCACATTGATATAGGAAGTGTCCACCCCATGCTTTCTCAACTCAGCCAACGCCGCCTCGCCAATCGCATTCCCCGGCAGCGCACTCACAAAACAGCTGTGCTCCCCCAAAATTGCCAGCGATACCGCCACATTCGCCTCGCCGCCACCAAACGTAGCTTCCAACATAGGACTCTGAAAAAATCTCTCATTTCCCGGACTCTTCAGCCGCAACATAATCTCGCCAAAGGTAACATACTTCATGCCATCAATCCCCTTTACCTCCAATTATAAAACGCTATCCCCTTCCGGTCAACAAAAAACGGAACACTGTTCCATTTCCCCCTTTCTCTTTCCTGCGCTGCCCTCCCTTTGCGTCCTTTCGCGCCCCTCTCTCCCCGCCGTCTACCCTTTTTGCCCCCAAACAGGTCATTTGGGTAGACACCCATCTCCCCTTTTTGCCCAAAACCCCTCTTTTGGGTAGACA
>CAVISO010000078.1:0-6366 GCA_963645435.1 Sphaerochaetaceae bacterium
TGCTATAAGCATCTCCCTTACTGTACTGGCTGTCTACAATTGCACCGTGAACATCTGATGTGAAGAGAATCTGAATAGTAACTTCCTCTGGAAGAACTACAGTTTCTGTCGCTGTAACAGGTGCATTTGCAGCTTCAGTCACAGACTGTGCGAACAACATTGTAACGCTGAGTAGCATTGCAATAAGAACAAAAATAACTTTGCTTCTGTGCATAAAATCTCCTTCTTTGCGATCTCAAATATGTACAAGCATGTAAGTATGAGTATGTTAATACTGAATTGTTGGAAATAACAGAGGCTTTTCAAAAACCTCAACAATTAGATTTTACATTTTCATCCCATGTGCTGAACACATATGCTACAATAAACTTTATGGAAGGAAAGAATATGAAGAAAGTCTTGTTGGTCTCTGTTTTATGTGCGCTTCTGTTGGTGGGCTGTAGTACAGTTAATAGTTCAAATAAGGTTGAAGAACCTGAAGAAGAAAGGGTTCCTGCTGGATATAATCGGGTTGAATTCTACTGGCAGGGAAAGGCGGACTTGGTCACATCCGATATGTGGATTTGGTGGGATGGTAAGGACGGCTCGGGCTACCTTTTTGAAGAGTGCGACTACGGCTTTAAGTGTGCAGTTGACGTCCCAGAAGAGATTGGAAAGGTGGGCTTCATAGTGCGTACTTCCTGCACAGAGCCAGGCGGATCCAGTTGGGGAACAGCCACAAAAGACTTCAGCGATGACAGATTTGCTTTCGTGGAGGGTAAGGTTACGAAAATATATCTAAAGACAGGTGACGGCCTGCAGTATTCTTCAGAGGATGGCGGGGTGACGCTTAATCCAATTAAGGTGTTTGTTATTGCCTCCATGGACGATTTTAATAAGGTGAGCTATTCGGTGTCCCCTGCACTGGAGGCGGCGGGAAAAGAGGTCTTTAAGATAAAGGATTCAAACGGCACTTACTTGGAAATTGAGAGTGTGGATGCAAAGGGCACAATTACGCTTGCAAGTGAGCTGGCGCTGGATGGGCACTACACGCTTGAAATTGAAGGCTACGGAGAAAAGGAAATTGTGCCAAACGGAATTTTTGACACAGAAAGATTTATTGCTGAGTACACCTATGACGGAGATGATCTTGGTGCAACTCTAGCTGACGGCAAAACAACTTTCAAAGTCTGGGCGCCAACTGCCAGTAGGGTTGTTATTAATTTATTTGATAATGGCACTGACGGCGAGGCTTTCCTCTCCGCGGACATGATCAAGGGCGAAAAGGGCGTTTGGAGCTATACTTCAGATTGTGGGCATGGCACCTACTACACCTATACCGTCACCACCGCCGTGGGCACTGCAGAAGCGGTGGACCCCTACGCAAAAGCTGTGGGCGTCAACGGCAATAGAGGGATGGTAATAGACCTCTCCAAGACAGACCCACAGGGTTTTGAAGCGGATACCTACCAGGACTCAATCTCCACTTACTCTGACGCCGTTGTCTGGGAAACCCACGTCAGGGATTTTTCCATTGCCAACGCCCAAAGCGCCTACAAAGGCAAATATTTAGCCTTCACCGAACGCGGACTTACCAACTCCTCAGGCGTTGCAACGGGCGTAGATTACCTGGTTAACTTAGGCATCACCCACGTGCATCTTCTTCCTATATATGACTTTGCGACAGTAGACGAAGCAAATCCCGATACCTCTTACAATTGGGGCTATGATCCAAAGAACTACAATGCGTTAGAAGGCAGTTATTCCACTGACCCATATCATGGAGAGGTAAGAATTTCCGAGTTCAAGCAGGCTGTACAGTCTCTGCACGCAAGCGGAATTGGGGTTGTAATGGATGTGGTTTATAACCATACCTATTCCGCCGATTCCTCTTTGAACAGAATTGTTCCTTATTATTACTATCGGTACACCTCAGAGGGCAGAAACTCCAACGGAAGTGGCTGTGGCAATGAAACTGCATCCAACCGAGTAATGTACAGAAAATTCATGGTGGATAGCCTGGTTTTCTGGATGACGGAATATCATTTGGATGGCTTCAGATTTGACCTTATGGGCATTCATGATGTTAAAACCATGCAGGAAATTGAAAAAGCCCTTCATGCCATCAATCCAAAGTGTCTAATCTATGGTGAAGGCTGGGCTGGTGGAACCTGCTCCTATTCCAGTTCTCTTTTGGCAACTCAGGCAAACATTTCCCAGGTGAAGGCAACTTCTGGAGCAGCGGGAAGTATTGCTGTCTTTAACGATGCCATTCGTGATGGTCTAAAGGGTAGTGTATTTACTGCTACCGCTAAGGGCCTTATCAGTGGCGCCGTAACAAAGGATAATGCACAGAAGGTTGCCTTTGGCCTTGCCGGTGGCTCCACTAGTTCTGCCGTTTCCTGGTCTGTAAAGAACGGTATGGTAGTCAATTACATGGCTTCCCATGATAACAATACCCTGTGGGACAAGCTTCTTCTTTCTAATTCCACTGCTTCTGTTGAAGAACGTATCCAAATGAACAAGTTTGGTACGGCAATTGTCATGATAAGTAAGGGTATACCGTTTATGCTCTCTGGAGAAGAAATTCTGAGGACAAAGGGCGGTGACAGTAATAGTTACAAGTCTTCTGATACAGTAAATGCTATTGATTGGAATTCTGTGACACCGGGTTCAAAGCAAGAGGATATGTTCAATTGGTACAAGGCTTTAATTGAGATGAGAGCCAAGTATTCCTGGTTGAAGGATAGCACAGTAAATTGCAAAGTGGCTTCTGATAATTCAATCTTTGCCTCTTACCGCTTCAGAGGAAACCTTGTTGGCCTTGCCGTTGTTAATCCTACAGCCTCAAGCCTTGAACAGTCACTTCCTGCTGGAACTTGGAAAGTTATCCTCTCTGGTGAAACCTTTGTTAATGAAGCTGAAACAGTGCAGGGTAGTGTGACTGTTCCTGCTAGAGGTGTTGTGCTATTGGGAAAGTAAGTACTATGTTATTTTTGTGAAATATTATATTTGAAATTATTATATTTTGTCTTATAATAATTTTAGAGGTACTATATGAAATTCATAGACAGGGATGCTGAACTTTCACAACTGGAGAAGGAATACTCTAGAGAAGGTTCCTCTTTTGTTGTGATGTATGGAAGACGAAGAATTGGTAAAACAGAACTTCTAAAGCATTTTATCAAAGGAAAGGATGCAGTATATTTCCTTGCTACAGAAGAAACTGATGAAATAAATAGGCTTCACTTTCAGAGCGCTGTTTCTCATTTAAATCCTCTTTTAGATGGTTCTTCTGTATTGTCTTGGCGCTCTCTGTTTTCTGTAGTTCCTTCTAATTCTGTTCCTAGTGCTGGAAAGAGAATTCTTGTAATTGATGAATTTCAGTATCTTCCGCTTGTGAATAGTGCGTTTTTGTCCATTCTTCAAGCAATTTGGGATGAGAAACTCAAAAATGAGAAGGTAATGCTCATTGTCTGTGGCTCTCTTATAAGAATGATGTGGTCTACAACGCTGAACATAACTAGTCCACTTTACGGTCGCAGAACGCTCAGTATGAGACTCCATCCAATTCCCTTTAATAAATACACCGATTTTTACAAAAATAGTCTCTCTCGGCGAGAGGCGGTTGAACTTTACTCTGTAACTGGAGGAGTTCCCAAGTATATTGAAATGCTTAACGGATACAAGAACGTTTATTCTGCTATTAAAGAGCGAATTTTGGATACGTCTTCAATCCTTTTAGATGAACCAGAGACAATTCTTAGGCGAGAAGTAAATTATGTGGGCACTTATTTTTCTATTTTGGGAACCATTGCTCTTGGTTATGAGAAATTGGGTGATATAGCGGCCTACTTGAGCTCTGAGAAATCTGCGCTTACCGCTCCTCTTTCCACCTTGATTGATCTAGACGTTGTAGAACGAGTGGTTCCTATAACTTTTGAGCATCCACAAAAATGCAAAAAGGGGCTTTATAAGATAAAGGATCCTTATTTTAGGTTCTGGTTTAGGTTTATTTACCCAAGCATGGCAGAACTTAATATGGGAAGAAAAAGGTATGTCCTGGATAAAATCCAAACAAATCTAATAGATTGTCATACTTCTTACATATATGAGGACGTTTGCAGAGAAAAATTTGCAGACTTGAATGAAGAAGGAAAACTTCCGTTTTCAGTTAATCGCATAGGTTCTTGGTGGGACAAATCAACTGAGATAGACCTCCTTGCCTATGACAGTTTTGGCCAAGATATGTGTTTTGGTGAATGTAAATTCAGAAATAGCAAGACTGGACTGGAGGTGTTTCATTCGCTTATTGAGAAAGCAAAAGTCGTAGACTGGAAAAAAGAAGAAAGAAGAGAATGGTATGTTATCTTTTCCATCGCCGGCTTCACTGATGAACTTATTGCTCTTTCAAAAGAAAGAACAGATCTTTTGTTATTTGAGTGAACGTAAAGGGAGAATAAAAATGAAGATTGTAGTTATAGATGGACAGGGCGGAAGCATTGGTAGAGCCATTGTTGAAAAATTGGTTTCTCGTGGACTTGATGAAAATTTGGTTTGCATTGGTACAAATGCTAGTGCAACTGCAAATATGCTCAAAGGTGGAGCAAAGCAGGGGGCAACAGGAGAAAATCCAGTTGTGGTTGCCTGTAGAGATGCTTCCTACATCATTGGGCCAATTGGTATTGTTATGGCGGACTCAATGCTAGGTGAAATTACTCCAAAGATGGCTCAGGCTGTTGGTGCAAGCACTGCACATAAGATTCTCATTCCAGTTAATAAATGCGTAACGGTTTCTGGCGTTAGACCAATGAGCTTAAACGATTATATTGAAGATGCTATTGCTAGCCTTTAAGTTTGTAGTACTTGACTTAACGTCTTAAAATTTCCAAAATTCCAGATAGGTCATGAAGGCCTATTTTGGGGATGAACTCCAAACTTAATGTACTTAAGTGCGCCATGAGGGCATCATTTTATAAAAAGTTTGCTTAAGGTCTGCCCGTGGACGTTCTATTAGATATACAAGACATCTCAATTGCCTACAATGGTATCTCAATAATTTCCAATTTTTCTCTTGCTCTGAAGCCTGGCGAAAAACTTGTTATAGAAGGTCCAAATGGCTGTGGTAAGACAACCCTCCTTAAGGGAATTTTAGGGACTGTGAAGCCTGTTTCTGGGAAAATAATACTTTCAGAAGCTGCCAAAATTGCCTATTGCAAGCAGGGCTTTGCAGAAACCAAAGCACCAATTTCCTCCTACGAAGTGGTGGCTATGGGGCTGTATAAAAGAGGATCCATCAACAGGCTGAATAAAAACAAGGAAAGTGTAGAGCACGCCCTGCAGCAAGCAGGCGTGAGTCATTTAGCAAACCGGGCTTTTAACGAGCTTTCCGGCGGCGAAAAACAGCGAGTGAATCTTGCCCGTTGTTTCTGTCAAGAAGCCAACCTCCTACTTCTTGACGAGCCTTCTTCCTTCCTAGATGCAAGCTTCAGAGACGAATTCGCCTCCATGATGCAAGAACTACCAACCTACATGTCCGCCATAGTCGTCACTCATGACGCCCAATTAACCCAAGCCTTAGGCTGGCCGGTTGTGCAAATGCAAGAAGCTGCGCGAATACAAGAAGCCGCGCGAATGCAAGGTGCGCGAATACAAGAAGCCGCGCGAATGCAAGGTCAGCGAGCCTCAAAGGAGACTTCATGCAGCGAATAATCTCCCTCTTAGCTCTTAAACCAATTCTTTATGGTCTCATTGGCATGCTCATAAGTGGTATTTCTTTTCCTATCGCAGGTGTTATTGTGGTTCAAAACGGTCTCATCCCCATGCGCTACATGCTCATGCACGGCGTCATCCTAGGCGGGGTGGCGGCTGTGGTCTTAAATATCCCAATGCTCGCAGTGGTAATCCCCCTCAATGTAATCCTAGTGCTCCTAATGGTTCGTCTCAACAAAGACGGCCGTACTCTTTCCACTGCCAGTACCGTTATGATGGTCTGCACAATGGGTCTTGCCTCGCTTGTAAGTCACATTTTTGATGTTCCTGCCAAAGATACGCTTGAGGTTCTCTGGGGTAGCCCCTTTGCTCTCACTTTTGCGGATCTTCTCCTCCTTGCTGGTCTTGGCGTACTTGCAATTGCCTACATTGCTCTTTTCTTTACCCCTATATCAATGATTTTTTTCGATAAAGAAATCGCCTCCTCCATGGGTGTGCCAGTTAAAACCCATAACACATTCATGGTCCTTATAACCGCACTGATAGTCTCTGTGGCAATGCGTGTTTTAGGAGCCCTTTTAATAGATGCTCTTTTGGTCTTGCCCGTGGTAGGAGCCAGTAAGAATGCAAAAAGCTTGAAACAATTATTCCTTCAAAGCTCTATTACCGGCTTTG
>CAVISO010000079.1:0-6199 GCA_963645435.1 Sphaerochaetaceae bacterium
GCAGCGTTCAGCCAGTATTTAGAGGATGTGATTACTGCATTTTGAGTTAGTGTAGGAATTGGTTAGGAATTTAGCACAATCCGATTAAAAGGGGATAAAGTGTCCATTTTATTTAAGAATGCAAAGATTATCGCTACAGAAAATGGCGAGTTTAAAGTTTTAAAAAACGCCTATCTTGGTGTTAACGGCCAGTTTATTGATTATATTGGCACAGAAAGGCCTGCCATGGCTTATGATCAAGAGAAGGATATGTATGACAAACTTCTGATGCCAGGGCTTGTAAATGCTCATGGTCACACAGCTATGAACCTGGTTAAAGGTATAGGGAGTGATCTTCCTCTTTACGACTGGCTACATCTTCTTTGGCCTATTGAAGACCAGATGAGAATAGAGGAGTTTAACAGTGGAATGGCAATGGCCATATTGGAAATGCTGGCTTCTGGAACAACATCGTTTTGCGATATGTACATGAAACCAATGATTACCGCTGCAATAGTAGATAAAAGTGGAATTAAAGCTGACTTGACCCGTGCCGTAATGGGTGGCTCAGATGACACTGACTATCTTACGTTCCCAAATAGAGTTGAGGCGCTAGATTTCTATCGTAATTTCAATGGCGCTTTCAATGATAGACTTCACGTTGACTGGTGTGTCCATGGCGAATATACAATCAAGGAGCATCTTGCTGAAGCTTGGGCAAATGAAATTCAAACCATAGGCGGAAGACTTCATATACATCTTTCAGAAACTAAGAAAGAGACTGAAGAATGTGTTGCAAGGCATGGAAAGACACCAACGCAATGGTTTAATGATTTAGGTTTCTTTAATGTTCCTTGCTATGCAGCACACTCTGTTTGGGTGACAGAAGAGGACCTGTTGATTATGAAAGAAAAGGGTGTAAGTCCAGTTCATAATCCATCAAGCAACCTTAAACTTGGAAGCGGTTTTGCGCCAGTTCCACGTATGTTAGAGCTTGGTCTTAACGTTGGTTTAGGAACAGATGGTAGCGCCAGCAACAACAACCTCAATATGTTTGAAGAGATGCATCTTGCTTCAATTATGCATAACGGCTACCTACAAGACCCAACTTTAATGAAGCCTGCACAAGTAATTAAAATGGCAACGGTCAATGGTGCAAAACTTCAAGGCAGGCCCGATACTGGAAGCCTAGAAGTAGGTAAGAAGGCCGATATCATTGCTCTTGACCTTGATAAACCTCATCTTATTCCTGACTTTGACACCTTGGCTCTTGTTGTGTACGCAGCACAAGCAAGCGATGTTGTCTTGACCATGGTTGATGGTAAAATTCTCTACGAGAATGGTGAGTACTTCACCCTTGATAGAGATAAGGTTTTTGCTGATTATAAAAAATCTTGTGATTATCTAGGAAAGTTACTCTAATTGTATGAGAGAGAAAAAAGATTCATCGGTATTGTTTACAATATTTAGCTATTTTGTGCCAATTACTGCTTCATTCTTGCTTCAGCAAGCCTATTCAATAGCAGACGGCCTAGTTTTGGGAAGAATGGTAGGGCCAAAAGCCCTTGCCGCAGTAAGTGGCTCAAATGCTACCATCATTAACTTGGTTATCACTTTCTTTGCGGGGCTATCGTCTGGCCCCATGGTTTTAACCGCCCAAGCCTACGGTCGCAACGACAGAGCAAGCGTAAAAAGAACAATTTCTAACGCCATGGTCTTGTCTTTAGTAGTTGGCTTAATCTTTTTTCTCTTAATCTGTTTTCTTGCACAGAGCCTTCACTGCGTCCTTGAAACGCCTCAGGAACTAATCCCAGACGCCGTAAGATATCTTAAATGGTACTTTATTGGCATGATTCCTACCCTGATTTTCAACATGGGAAGCAACGTGATGCGCTCCCTTGGCGAAACCAAAAAACCGCTCTACTTTCTTATAGTCTGTACCGCACTGAACATTGGGCTAGACGTACTCTTTGTGCAGACCTTTAAAGACGGCATTTTGGGCGTTGCTATAGCTTCAGGCCTCTCTCAGACCGTGAGCGCCGTACTCATCCTCCTAAGTCTGTCTCGCCTTGACCCCGATATTCGCCTCACCCCCACCCACCTTATAGTCGATAAAACCGATACCCAAAAATCGCTCAAAATTGGGCTTCCAACTGCGTTACAAAACTCAATGTACTTTGTAACCAGCCTCCTAATTAGCTCTGCAATTAATAGATTAGGAACAAATAGTATTGCCTCTTGGGCTATTTTTTATAAGTACGACGGCATCTTTTGGGCCCTATCTAGTTCTTTTAATTTGGCAATTACCTCCCTCAGCGGACAGTACTACGGAGCAAGAAAATGCAAAGAACTCAAAGAATGTGCAAAAAAAGGAGTATTTGCTTACTTTTTAGTGGCCGTACCATTTTCTGTCCTTCTTTTTGCTTTTAGAAAGTATGCTTCCTCCTTGTTTACTGAGGACTTCACAATCATTGAAGAAGCCGTCAAAATTATTGGCTACATTGTCCTTTTCTATCCTACGTTTGCATTTACCGAGATTTTTGCCGCAGTCATACGTGGAACTGGAAATACTGCCAGACCAACTCTTTTGACGTTTATCAGCATATTTCTTTTGAGAATTCTCATAATATTTGTTGTGGTTATGAGAATGCCATCAGACTTAACTATAAGTCTTTGTTATGTAATTCCATGGATAGTATCCTCCGTTCTTTTCTGTTTATATTACTGCTATGGTTCTTGGTTGAAACCCTTCTCTGTTGAGGTAAGTAATGAGTAAGTTTAATAAGGTCAACATAAGAATTGGTCTAGTACAGGGCTTTTATTGGATGGCCTCTTGCGTATTTGTATCGTTTTTAGTTCGTCTTCTCGCCGGATTTGGTTATAGCGATTACGAATGTGGCATTGCCCTCTCTGTTTCTGCTTTTGCAACTTTAATTGTTCAGCCGTTGATTGGAAAAACAGCAGACTATACTGGAAAAGTTTCTTTACTAATAGTTGGTTGCTTTGTTGTGTCCTCTCTTTCTGCTATGCTTCTAATTCCTTTTCATAGCAACAGAGTTCTTTCGTACCTTTTGATATTTATAATCTTTGGTTCCTTTAGATCTCTAATCTATATAATAGATCTCTGGAGTTACGGAGTAGGAGACAAAGCAGAAAACTTCTCCTATGGTTTTACCCGTTCCTTTGGTGCTGTTTTCTATGCCTTAAGTGCTCCTTTCTATGGAAGTGCTATTGATAATTTTGGCACTGGTATCATTATCCCTTGTTTTATTGTCATGTCTGTAATATCAGCCTTCATGGTTGTAATTGTTCCTAAAACTGAAATTGCAAAAAAGGAGAAGACTAAAACAAGCCTAAACGATGCCCTAAAACTGCTACTTAGTAATAAAAATTACATTGTTCTCCTTATTTCGTACACTCTTATTGAAATGAGCGCAATTCCAGAACAAAACTATCTCACTCGTAAGTTTGAGGTCCTTGGCAATGGTGAACTCTACACTGGAGTTTCTCTTCTAGTGATGGGACTTCTTCAAATTCCCGTTCTAAACAGCATGGACAAGATTTCAGCCAAGGTTCGTTCTATAAAGCTAATTTGGGTATCGTTATTTGGTATTTTCTTGAGAAACATCATTCTTGCTTTCTCTAAAACTGCCATTGGTACTGTGTGTTGTTATCTGACAGAACCCTTTGCCTTTGGTCTCTACATTGGAGCCATAATGCTGTATATGCACGAATATCTTCATCCTGAAGTTATTTATTTTGGCATGACTTTGTATTCTGCCATTACCAGTGGTCTTGGTGGCATAATTGGCAACTATATTGCAGGAGTCCTTTCCCAGAATCATGGTATTATCAACATGCTTAAGCTTATGACAATTCCAGCCGCCGTGGGCTTTGTGCTTTTCTCTGTATTTTTGGGCTTACGTTCTTTTCCCAATAAAGATTGAAAATTAGATTTGAGAACCTTTAAGAATTAAGTGAAGGCCTCAACCTTTTTTCTGATGGCCAGCCATAAGATACAAAGGAATAGCCAAGAGCTGAGCTATAACAGATACTGTTACCATGGCAGTGAGGTTTGTATCGTACAGAATTCCAAGAATCCAACTACCAAGGAACCAGAAGATTCCAAAAGAACATTCAAAAATTCCGTAGCCTGTGGCTCTGCTAGCTTTAGGAACAAGTGTTGTAACGGCTGCCTTGAGGATTGATTCTTGAGCTCCCATTCCAATACCCCAAAGTAGGACTCCTACTATAACAAAGGGCAGAGAATCAAAAAGAAATACAAAAATTGCAAAAGGGGCGGACAATAGGGTGGACCATACCAGAGCTTTAACACCAATTTTGTCATACAAAAGTCCAAAGAAAAGAGCCGCAATGGCATCAATTAGCATTGCTCCTGCGTAAAGAAGTGGAAGGGTGCTACTACTAACTAGAGCTTTTGCTTGAACGTGCATAACAACCAGAGAGTAGTCAATAAAACCAAAGGCAAAGAGGCTTATGCCAGCTATATAAAAAATGAAACTTTTCTTGATTTTAAAGGGAAGATATTCTTTAGGCTCGGGCTCAAAGTGTTCTGGGTTGGGAAATTTGTGTTTAGTAATTAAGAGAAGTATGATGGTAATGGCGCCAGGGATGGCCAAGAAGGCAAAGCTGGTGGAATAGAGCTCAAATTGCGAGCAGTCGGTCTTAAAGAACATTACTACATAAAGTAGTACCGGACCTAGAAAGGCGCCAATTTGGTCTAGTACTTCTTGGAGACCAAAACTTTTCCCCACGCCTTCCTGGCTTGCCGCAAACGACATGATGGTATCCTTTGCAGGTTTTTTAATTGCTTTGCCCATGCGTTGCACAACTAGGAGCGCACAAGCTGCAATCCAGCCGTTTTCACTTACCAGTGCGAGGGCAGGTACGGCTACAATATCCAGCACATAACCCAAAATTGTCATGGGCCAGTAGTACTTGGTTTTGTCTGTAATCTTCCCAAACACGTAGCGCATAGAATACCCAATCAGCTCGCCTAATCCCGATACAAAACCGATGGCTCCTGCACTGGCTCCTAGAAGGGATAAATAGGCTCCTCTTATGCTAGAGGCCCCCTCATGGGTCATGTCTGAAAAGAGGCTGACTATTCCAAAAAGAATAATAAAAAACATAGCTTGCGATAGTCTAACTTTGTGTTTATTCTTCATTTTTTCATTCTCATTTACAATCTAGGCCATTATTTTTGCAGTAGTGATAGGCAATGCGGGGTGAGTGATCTCTCACGTAGATAATTCCGCATTTAGTGAAACCATTCTTTTCTATTAGTTTTTGCATGATTAAGTTATCACTATGTGTATCAATTCTTAGGTTATCAGAAAGTGTCTTGCAGTAATTGATGGCAAAATCAAAGATGCCATGTACTGTGCCGTCGCTGGCAATTCTGTGGATGGTGAGATAGGGCTCGTGGTTCAGCCACTTTCCACCTTCTATGATTTCATAGGTTGGATCTTCACTGGAAAATAGGGCAAACACGCCGTGAATGCCGTTTTTGTCATATATAACTTTGCAAGCCTTTTGGTCTATATCAGCCTTTATCAGCTCCGCTGTGGGGTAGGAATGCGCCCACTGGTTTGGATTGTTTGTTCTAGCCATAAAATCCTGGGCGTAGCTATAAATTTCCATTACTCTATTAAGATCTTGTTCTTTTGCAGCTCTCAGTTCCAACATAGGCCAAAGAGTAGCTTTCTGCACTGTTTAGTGTCAAGTTTCTACAAGAAAGGTTTTGATTGTTTTTCTTGTAAACGACTACTTAAATGGAAGGTTGCGTAAAAATAGCTCTTTCGTTCCTTGAAATTTAAATGTTTTTTAAATTTTCAAGGAATTACTCTATCAGGTAATGTCATTTACTAATAATTTAGATTTTTCTCAATTACATTAAATAGTTTAGATACAATGTAATTCATTATAAAATAAAAAATTCCTGCAATGAAGATTGGCATGGTTGAGAAGATTCTTGAAGATGAGGTTTGTGCCACCCTAAACAGTTCTATAACTCCAATGGTAGAGGCAAGAGCTGTATCTTTAACAAGTGTTACAACCTCATTTCCCAGGGAAGGCATTACCGTCTTTATAAGCTGTGGTAATATAATGTGAAAAAAAGTATTGCTTTTGGAAAGCCCAAGAACCCAGCAGGCTTCATACTGTCCCTTATCAATAGCTTGAAAGCCAGACCTGTAGA
>CAVISO010000080.1:0-5995 GCA_963645435.1 Sphaerochaetaceae bacterium
GTTGTTCACTGTTTGTTATTATTTTAACAAAGGTGCAGTTCTCAGAAATATATTTAAAGAAATCTAATAGTTCATCTTTAATTTCAAAACATTTGTCTTTTAAAACGCTATAGTTACTTCTTACTGCATTTAATGATAGGGTAGAGTAGGTGTCCTTGGAATCAAGTAGACCAGTATAATCTGAAAAATTGATATCAGTTGTGTCCCCTAAAATTTCCTTTACACATAATACCAGTATTGACAGTGTTGTAATCCTTTGTTGTCCATCAACAATCATCATCTTTCCTGCATCATTGTGTAAAACAACTGTGCCTATACGATATTCTTTTCCTGATTTCAAGAAAGATTCATGTATATCGTTGAACAATAAGGCTGCCGATTCTGTAGTCCACCTATATGGCCGTTGATATATTGGGATACCAAGATTCTCCTTTAACAATTCAGCAACTGATACTATCTTTAAATTTTCATCACTCATAAACCTAAACCTTCTCTAGAGCCTAAGTCTTCCCGCATCCCGATATTCACAAGGGAAGGGCTTGTTATTTCAAAATTCTATGTGAAAGCTCCTCATAGCTGTTAACATGCTCAAACTTAACGTCACCATTAGAGAGATGCTCAAAAAGCTTTTTTGCACAATCAATCTTGGCATTTTCAATTGGCCTCAAATCCATAGAAGATAAAGAACCTTTAGTTTCTGCAATAAAGTATATGTGCTTGACTTTGCCCTCATAGAAGACTATTGCCCAGTCTGGAGTGTAGTTCCCAACTGGAGTGGGAATGCTAAATCCTTTTGGTAACTTTGCATAAATGTTAACCTCAGTTGCAGCTTCAAGACCTTTTGCAAACCTTTTCTCAATACTTTCATCTGCTGTACCATCTGTAAAGATATAATCTTGAATGGCTTTCTCTGCTTTAAATGCTTTCTCCATAAACTTATGCTTTGTTTCTGTGAATATACTACTGTCATAGGTTTCTTCTGTTGAGTCATAAGTAATATGTTCAACAATCATTGTTGCTTTTTGCTCTTTGATTAAGCGAATTACCTTTGAAATAAATTCTTCTGGGTTAAGCTGGAACATAATAAACTTAGTTGGATCAATGCCTTTTAGAATTGAAGCCACTGTTCGTCTTGTAAGAACAGTTCCTCTTGCAATATCACCAAGTAAATCATATTGGACCTGACTAACGTTTTCCTTCTTCAGAAGTTCTGTTTTGGTTTTGGCATTATCAAAACTGGTACGTTCATGGATAGCCTCTGAAGTTAATGCCTCTTTTTGAATTCCAGAAGTTACGGTATAAACCATTCTACTGACGTTAAGTTCAGTATTGATTTTATCAATGGCCTTCTTTATTAGCTCATTTGAATCAAAGTTTACTTTATAGACGTATTTATGGTTTATTTCATTCCATAATTTTTGGAATTCCTTTTTATAGAAACGCTCATTTAGAGGATTTTCCAATACCTTTGGCTTATTTCCATCTTCAAACATGTTGGCAACAAGACTTTCATCATAAATAGACTGAACTAGAGAATGAATAGAGGTAGAATAAGGTTTAAGCGGTTCTGAAATAGGGACGAGATTTCCTGCCTGAACATCCTCCCTATATTTTTTAGTTATTTTGTCCTCATAATCTATATACCCTTCCCTTACAAGATAATGATAAATCATGTTCGCCTGTACGGCATCCAACTTGATTGTATTACCATCAGCATCTTTAACAATTTTTCCTGTAAAGTAATCAACGGATGCTTTTCTTGGACGTTCGTACAATACGGCCTCAGTTTGCTTTTGAAGTCCATCTACGAATGTTACATAACTCTCACTAGCAATTACAGTTAAAACATTCAAGTCTTGGACTCTGTCCCCAAGAACTTCAGAGTCCATTCTGTTTCCATCTTTGTTGACGCATAACCGCAGTCCACGTCCAACTTCTTGGCGTTTTTGTGTTTCACTGTCACTCTTTTTTAGAGTGCAAATTTGGAAAACATTCGGATTGTCCCAGCCTTCGCGAAGGGCAGAGTGTGAGAAGATAAACCTTGTTGGTTCTTCAAAGGATAAGAGTCGTTCTTTGTTTTTGAGAATCAAATCATAAGCAGATATATCATCAGACATATCAGTTCCTCGCCTTAAAGAACTGTTTGTAACATGGCCCTTTTTATCAATACTAAAATATCCCTTGTGAACATCTTGGACATTAACTGAGTCTAGGTATTTTGTATATTCAGGATCAAATAAGGACCTATATTCATTCATTACAGAAAGATATTCTTGCTCAAAGACCTTACCGTATTCACCTAAAAGTTCGTTTCCGTCCTCATCATATTGCCTGTATTTAGCAACCTCATCAATGAAGAACAAAGACAAAGTTTTAATGCCTTTATGGAAGAGACTTTGTTCTTTTTCAAAGTGAGAGATGATGGTTTCACGAATTTGCACACGACGCATGTCAGATTCAGAGACGTCTCCATGAACATCTCCTTTTAAAAGTTTCTCCCCATTTGAGAAAGATACAACGCCTGAAATTGGATCAATTTCTGAAATTGTATAACCTTTGTACTGAGCCATCTCATTGGAAAGATAGAAGAGGTTATCTCCAACATTTAACTTATGAAATTCACGTTTAGGGCCGTTATTATGTGAAACTTCAAATTCAACTCTGGCCTGTGGAGGAGCGGTTGGAGAGATAATGATATTTTCTAGATAGAGATAGCTATCTGTACCAAGTAAGTTCTTTACCTCAAAACCTTTAACTTCAATTTTCTTGACAAGGCGCTTATTATAAGCATCTAAGGCATCAAGCACGTAAACTAGGTTATGTTGCTTTGCATGTGTTGCTGAATAATTTAGTGTAAATAGGGGATTGAAGTTCAATAATGCTTTTTGTGTTACAGAATCTTCTTTGCCCATCTTTTGAGGCTCGTCAAGAATTAGAATTGGATTATTGCTAGCAATGACGTCAATTGGTCTGCGAGAACCAAAACTATCTCTTTTAGTGTAAATAATACGGGCTGCACTGTCTCCAGATCTTCCTTCTATATTTTTTGCCTCATTGAAAGATGCTGCAAAAGCCTGCGTGTTGATAATCATTACATTTAAGCCTGAGTTCTTTGAGAATTCATCCAATTGATTCAAATTGCTACTACTATAAACAAAAAATCTGGCTTTCTTGCCGTAACATTCCATGAAATGTTCAGCTGTCATTTCAAATGATTTCTTTACACCTTCACGAATTGCAATACTTGGAACTACAACTATAAACTTAGACCAGCCATATTTCTTGTTAAGCTCAAACATGGTTTTAATATAGACATAAGTCTTTCCTGTTCCAGTTTCCATCTCTATATCTAGAGAGCAATTGCCAAGCGGAGCAACAAGACTTACAGATTGATGAATATTGCTGTCAGCCTGGATTTTCTGAATATTCAGCAGAAGTTGTTCTTTTGAAAGTTGTAATCTAGCATTTTTAATTCCGATATCTTCATTATCTTCAAAGCCAAGACTTGCAAGCTCATCAGATACACCAACATCACGGATATAAGTTATGCCTTCCTGATATGGTTGACCTATGAAAACATTAGTTACAGCATCTACTGCATCTGTCTGATATTGTTGAATTTTGAATGTAAATTTCATCACAGTACCTTCCTTACTGTTTTGGGGCTGTGAGCTTCAAAGATTTGTTCAAAGTTTGTTGCTAAGCTGTCATCACCAAGGCTACCATCTCTGAAGACTGCATAATTTGGATGCATTTTTGCTATTGCGGTAACAGTTTCTTCTGTAAGTTCTTTATCAAAACAGGCAATTAAGTTGTTTTGACCAACAATAAAGACTTTCTTTCCGTCAATCATCTCAACCTTAATTTCATTGGAGAGTAGAATACCCATATCAAGCATAACCTGGAAAAGCAAATCCTCTGAAGTACGATCTTCTCTTACGTTATCAATGAGACTTGCTAACTCCATTTGTTGAACATTACTAGGCTTGTAATAAACATCTTTCATGTTGCTAGTGTCTAATCGTAAGCAACGGAAGCCAACATCTAAGTCATTTAAAGTTAGAGGACTATCTTCTTTTATCTTCTTGCCAGCTCTACGAATACGCTCTTTTCCAATTTCACAGATGTTCTTGTAACCAGCTTTAAAGGCTTCACTCTTTTCATCACAAACTTCTGGAAGTTGGACCATAATGAATTTTCTATGTCCACCATCTTCTGCATTAAGCTTCATAACAGCATGTGCTGTGGTTGCAGAGCCTGAGAAAAAGTCGAGAATTAGCGAATCTTCATTTGTACAAGCTAATGTTAATAAGCGATAAAGTAATCTAATTGGTTTAGGTCCATCGAAATAATTCTTTCCATCGAAAAGGCTTATAACTTCTTTAGCACCTTCCTGACTATGTCCGACTTCTTTATAAAACAAAATAGACTGAGGAGCGAGTCCTTCATGTCTAAGATCCGTTAAGAAACGTTTTAATTGGGGAACATTATTTCCATCTGGACCAAACCATATCCTATTGTCTTGGAGTCTCTCCAAAAAAGCTTTTTTGGAGAGACTCCAGCTGCGACCAGCTGGAGGCTCAACAACTCTTCCAGATGGGGTAGTTATTGGGTATCTATCTTCAGGAGTATATCGTTTTGCGGATAAATCACTTGGTTTCCAAACTCCTCTTGGGTCATTGTCCAGATTTTTATATCTCATGTTTGCTTCTTCTGTTCTTGGAAGTCTTCCAATAATAAAAGTGTTAATATTTTTGACAAACATTAAAACATAATCATGACTATTTGAGATAAATTTCGCATCATTTTTGGGGGAATATGCTCTTTCCCAAACAAGTTGTGCAATAAAATTTTGTGCTCCAAATATCTCATCACATATCTTCTTCAAATTATCAAACTCATTATCATCAATGCTAATAAATATAACTCCATCATCTGTAAGAAGATCTTTGGCTAGTTTGAGTCTTGGATACATCATGTTGAGCCAGTCTGTATGGAAGCGACCATTGGACTCTAAATTTGTTGACATTCGGTTGCCTTCTTCATCAAATTGGCCACTGTTTTCCATGTAGTCTGAAGTGTTCTGAGCAAAATTGTCTTCGTAAACAAAGTCATTGCCTGTGTTGTATGGAGGATCAATGTAAATCATCTTAATCTTGCCAAGATATGTCTCTTGTAAGAGTTTTAAGACTTCAAGGTTATCACCTTCAATGTAGAGGTTTTCACTGTCAAATTTGCCATTGGTTCCATCTTTGCCAACGCTATCAGTAACAATAGGGCGGAGGGTAGCAGAAATAGGGGCATTAGCAGCTAGTATAGCTTTTTTCTTTTCTGGCCAAGTGAATTGATAGCGCTCTTCACGTCCTTCAACAATGGAATTTGAAAGTTCCTGTTTAAGGATATCAAAGTCAATAGCATGTTCCACTTTACCATCTCTGATGACCTCTGTGACAGTATTTGGAAATAGCTTTGCAATTTGCTCAATATTCTTTTCAACACCATTAAGGCTATGCATTTTCAGTTGATCGCTCATTCTTTTTCTCCATTGTTGCAATTTAACGTATTGTATTGTTTTTTTAGACTCATTACCTGTTCATGCAGTTCAAATCTTTTGTTTGGTTGCTTTTCTCTGTTAAGTTTCAAAGTTAAAACAGAAATTTGCTTTTCAAGTTGCTCAAGTTTTTTCTGCTTTTCAATACTGGCTTGTAAAGTATAACTTCCAAGGTTTGTCAGTTGTTTTCCTGCAATTTGCCAAACAAAATTTTCATAGACAGTATCAAGATTCAGGCCTTCCAAATGTAAAGGCAAAGCTTCTTCTGACGTCCAGTCAGAGTAGAAGTACCGGTCTACCTTAAAAGGAGGTTTGCCAGAAGGAATTAGCTCTTTAAAACAAATAGCTGCTTTATAAGTATTTTCATATTCTAAAAGAAATAAGAAATGATAGGGGATTTCTTTATCCATTAGACGAAGAATATTTTCATCAAGGGTTTTGGAC
>CAVISO010000081.1:0-5965 GCA_963645435.1 Sphaerochaetaceae bacterium
AAGAAGTCCGTATGGATCTTTGGTGGTGACGGTTGGGCATACGATATTGGTTACGGTGGTCTTGACCACGTACTTGCATCCAAGAAAGATGTCAACGTATTTGTCTTTGATACAGAAGTTTACTCCAACACAGGTGGACAGGCTTCTAAGGCTTCTAACCTTGGTCAGGTTGCTCAGTTTGCAGCCGCTGGTAAGGACGTCAAGAAGAAGAGCCTTTCAGAGATTGCAATGCAGTACGGTTATGTCTATGTGGCACAGGTTGCTATGGGCGCTAACCCAGCTCAGACCATCAAGGCTATCACAGAAGCTGAAGCTTACCATGGACCATCCCTCATTATTGGATACGCTCCTTGTGAGATGCACTCCATTAAGGGTGGTATGACTAACTGCCAGAAGGAAATGAAGAAGGCTGTTGATTGTGGTTACTGGAACCTCTTCAGATACAACCCAGCAGCAGAGAAGAAATTCACCCTTGATTCAAAGGCTCCAGCCGGCGGATATCAAGAATTCTTGATGAACGAAGCTCGTTACAGCAGACTCACTCGTGAATTCCCAGAAAGAGCAACAGTTCTCTTCCAGGCTAACGAAGATGAGGCTAAGAAGCGCTACGAGCACCTTCTCAAGCTCATTTCTATGTATAATGACTAATTAGGTTATTAGTCAGTCTGGGGACCCTTGATGGGTCCCCTTTTTTTATGTTGTTGTGTAGTGTATAATCCAATATTGAAGGAGTACAAAATGTTTACAACAATCCTAAACTACATATGGTTCTTTTTTATCTATGCCTTTCTAGGCTGGTGTACCGAGGTTATCTTTGCCGCCTGCGTCAGAGGGGTCTTTGAAAATAGAGGCTTCTTCAATGGACCAATTTGTCCAATCTATGGCTTTGGAGTTGTAACGGTAGTTTTCTTTTTGGAACCACTTAAAGATAACTTTTGGATTCTCTTTGTAGGCTCAGTTATTCTAACCTCGGTTCTGGAACTCGTCACCGGCTATCTAATGGAAAAGATTTTTAAACATAGATGGTGGGATTACTCAAAAATGCCCCTTAACATTGGCGGATACGTCTGTCTTGCCTTCTCCTTAATTTGGGGCTTTGCCTGTGTCTTCCTTGTAGATATTATACATCCCTCAATTGCCTTCTTTGTAAATCACATTCCACACCTTGTAACCTACATAGCCATCCCAATACTGGTTGCCACCTTCTTTACAGATCTTATTGCAACAAGTACCAGCGTCTTTCACTTCAACAAGAAACTTGAAGATATTGAGAAAATGGCAGCACAAATTCACCAGGTTAGTGACGAAATTGGCCGCAAACTCTCAGATAAAGCTATTGAAGTTAAAGAAAACGAAAAAACAAAGAAACTCGTGGAAAGCGTCATGGAATCTAGAACAGATGCCCAAACCCGTCTTGAAGCGCTTAAAATTAGCCTAGACGAAAAGGAACGTAAACTATCCAAAATACAGAAAAGGCTTATCAAAGTCTTCCCAACCATGCACTCAACAAAGCATGCTGAAGCCTTTGCTAAAATCAAAGAAAAACTTGAAGAAAAACGAACAAAGAAAAAATGAGGCAAGCCAAATGAGCTTGCCTCCTACTAACGAGTATAACTTTATAACGTTATAACTACTTATCCTTTTTCTTACTAGCCTTAATCAGAGCTAAAACCACCACAAAGATTACCGCCATGGAGACAACAAGAAGTCCCCATGCGACAAACCCGTATTTAACCGCCTCAGCAGTATTCATAGCAGTTGCATCTGTAACATGTAAACCAAACATCTCTTTACCCTCAACCAAACATAGACAAGATAAGACCACCCGCCAAGACAGAACCAATCTGTCCTGCAACGTTTGCACCAATGGCAAATGGCAGCAAGTAATTCTGCCTGTTCGCCTCATTTCCAACCTTCTGCACTACTCTAGCCGACATTGGAAAGGCCGATATTCCTGCGCCTCCAATTAGTGGATTAACTTTTGAATCCTTAGGAAGGAAGATATTTATAAACTTGATGAAGAAAACTCCACATGCGGTATCAAAAATGAAAGCAAGCAAACCAAAACCAATAATCATTAAGGTTTGAACCGTCAGAAGTTTAGAACCTTCCATCATTGGAGCAATTGCAAGTCCAAGTAGCAAGGAAATTAGGGGTGAAAGAATATCCTGAGCAGCCTTTGACAGGGAATCTAGAACACCACATTCTCTCAAAAGATTACCAAACATGAGCATGCCAACCAAAGCCGCCGAATCTGGAGCCATAATAGAGCAAATGATGGTTACCGCAATTGGAAAGACAATTCTTGTGAACTTAGAAACCTCTCCAGCTTTGTATTTCATTTGAATCTCGCGCTCTTTTTTAGTGGTAGTTACCTTCAGAACTGCTGGCTGAATAATTGGAACCAGAGCCATATAACAGTAGGCAACAATCAGAATTGGAGCAATAAACTGGGAGTTAAGTCTCTGTGAAACAAGAATTGCAGTAGGTCCATCAGCTGCACCAATAATACCAATAGAAGCAGCATCGTTAAGAGGGAAGAAAAATGATGCCAACATCATGGTAAGGAAGATGCCACCCTGCCCAGCCGCTCCAACAAAAATCAGCCAGGGTTTTTGAATAAGTGGACCAAAGTCAATCATAGCCCCAATGCCAATGAACAAAAGCAAGGGGAAAACTTCGTATTTATCAATTCCAAAGTTATAAAGCCAGGAAAGAATTCCAATGTCATTTGCAATAACAGAACCTGGAAGATTGACCAATATGGCACCAAAACCCATTGGAAGCAACAGTGTTGGCTCCATCTTCTTGCTGATTGCAAGATAGATAAGCAAGAGTCCAACAAAAATCATGATAATTTGATAAACTAATTCTGTATCCATATTTCAAACTGTACATTATTTATAAATAAAAAGCAATTTTTCACAAATAGTTAGGATTAACTAGGCAAAATCTTGCTTTTTTTTCACAATTAAATATCATTAACGCATGACCGTATACGTTTGTTTGGTTGTGTTAAGCCTTTTTTTCACAGCCAATATTTCTATAAAACTATCCTTGTTTAGCTCTTGGGAAACCTGGGGTAGAGCGCTTTTAGTTCTGCCTATTTGGCTAGGCTTTTATTTGGGGTTAATTGCCCTCTTCTTCCTTGTGATCTTCTTAATTTCTCTAACGGTTGACAAAAAGAAACCTCAGGTAAAAGTAAATCACTTCTTCAGGTGGCTTTTAAATCAAACCAACGTACTTATTCTCATCCTTGGAAGAGTGAAAATTAAAAGCTATGGTCTTGAAAAGCTAAAGGGTCTTCCTCCTTTTTTGCTGGTTGCAAATCACAGATCCAATTTTGACCCATTTGTTGCCTTAAAATGCTGTCCAAAGGCAAATCTTGCCTATGTTGCTAAACCTGAGATATTTCAAATTCCAATTACAGGAGCAGTAGTTCATAAATGTTTTTTCCTTTCCTTAGACAGAGAGGATGTCAGACAGGGCGCAGAACTTATTAAACAGGCAGCAGAGCTAATAAAGGCTGGTACCGTATCAATAGGAATTTACCCAGAAGGAACCAGAAGCAAAACAGGAGAGTTACTCCCCTTTAGAAACGGTTGTTTCAAGACTGCAAAATATGCAAACGCACCAATAGTAATTGCCCGTACAACAGGTACAGAATTAATTGCTCATAGATTTGCAAGAAAAAGCACCACCGTCACTTTTGAAGTCCTAGATGTCCTGAGTCCGGAGCAGGTTGCCTCTATGTCAACTTGGGACATTGGAGAATATGTAAGAAAACAAATTCTAGAAGGAAGGAGTATCAAATAAATGTATTACGTTTTATACAACCCACATTCAAACAATGGAAAAGGACAGGAAACAGTTCAGACTGTTAAAACCCAACTACCTGAAGACACCCCATTCTATGACATGACCGGAATTGGGGACTATGCCAAGTTCTTTGAAGCAATTCCAGAGGATGGAAAAATCCTTATTGTGGGTGGAGATGGAACCCTCAACCATTTTATAAACGATGTCTCAAAATTGAACATTAAGCAAGAAATTTACTATAAAGCCGCCGGAACAGGCAATGATTTTCTTAAAGATGTCAAAGATGTTCCAGAGTCCGGCATTGTAAAAATCAACCAGTATTTAGAGAATTTGCCAACAGTGTTCGTCAATGGTAAGGAATCCTTATTCCTCAATGGCATTGGCTATGGAATTGACGGCTACTGCTGTGAGGTTGGAGACAAACTGCGCCTTGAATCCACAAAGCCAGTAAATTATACCTCAATTGCCATCAAAGGTCTTTTGTTCCACTACAAGACCACCAAAGCTACCATCACAGTGGATGGCAAAAAATACGAATACAAAAATGTTTGGCTTGCTCCAACCATGAACGGTCGCTTCTACGGTGGTGGCATGATTCCAACTCCTGCCCAGGACAGACTCGCAAAGCCAAAGACCCTTTCTGTCATGGTCTATCACTGCCCAAGCAAGCTCAAGGCTTTGATGATTTTCCCGTCCATCTTCAAAGGGGAGCATGTTAAGCACACAGAAACAGTCAGCGTTTTCACTGGGAAGGACATCACCGTTGAGTTTGACAGTCCAAGAGCCCTTCAGATTGATGGCGAGACAGTCCTTGGCGTCAAGGAATACCGTGCTGTAGTGAAATAACTACAGCGGTAGGCCCTTTACTACTGAGGTTAATTACTTTAATATCCCATAAATCTCGTGCAAATCAGAAATCTCGTAGTCCAAATGAAGGTCCCCTTTCAAAGGTTTTTTGGAAGGATTATACCAGCAGGTGCAAATACCAGCATTAACGCCACCTTGAATGTCACTGGTAAGTGAATCACCAACAATCAGAATGCGGGCCTTATCCGTCTCAGATATACTAGAAAACACACAGTCAAAGAATTTGGAATCTGGTTTTTCCACGCCAACTTCTTCTGAAAGGAACACCCCGTCCATTAAGGCACCTAAGCCAGAATTTTTAAGCTTCTTAGTTTGAGCCAAAATAGTACCGTTAGAGACAACATATTGTTTTACGTGCCCCTGTAAAGAGGAAACAATATCATAACTATTATCCCTAAAAACAATTGTATCGCCAAGGCGCACTTGATATTTATCGTTAAAAGGCTCTGCAAGAGAAGAGTCTATACCGTATTCAGAGAAAAAATCTCTAAAACGGCCTACTAAAATATCGGGCTTGGAAAGCTCCTTGCGCTCTAGACGCTCCCAATAGCGCACGTTGATTTTGGAGTAGCGAGCAATCATCTCGTCCGTGCAGGAGCCTAAGCCGAATTCGGAAAAAAGAGAAAGAATTGCAGCCTTTTCTGCCGCATTAAAGTCTAATAAGGTACCGTCAACATCCCATAAAACAGTAGAAATCATACTTCTCTTATATCAAATTATTTAATAAGATTCCATGTGTGTTTAACCTACTTCTTGTAATCATTTATCTTGCATTTATAAGCCTTGGCTTGCCAGATTCACTTTTGGGATCGGCTTGGCCAACCATATATCCTCAATTTAACGTGCCAGTTTCTTATGCCGGGATAATTTCCTTTATAATTGCTTTAGGTACAATAATTTCCAGCCTGAATAGCGACCGACTAACCAGAAAACTAGGAACAGGAAAAGTGACAACGTTAAGCGTTGCCACAACGGCCATAGCCCTCTTTGGCTTTTCCATTAGCGGTTCTTTCGTTTCTCTTTGCCTCTGGGCAATCCCTTACGGGCTAGGAGCGGGCAGCATTGATGCAGCACTGAATAACTATGTGGCCCTTCATTACAAGAGCAAGCACATGAGCTGGCTACACTGTATGTGGGGAGTTGGAGCCTCAGCAGGGCCCTACATCATGGGTTATGTAATGACAAACGGCGGCACCTGGAACGGCGGCTACAGAGTCATTTCTATCATACAGGTAGTTCTTACAGCAGTAATTCTTTTTAGCTTGCCGCTATGGAAAAA
>CAVISO010000082.1:0-5918 GCA_963645435.1 Sphaerochaetaceae bacterium
CTACAACGTCTGCCCAGCGATACAGGAACTCACGTTCCTTCTCATTTCCTTTAACGCTCTGAGAGGCTGCAACAATTGGCATCCATTTTTGAACATACTGCTTTGGAGTGTCGCTCTTTTCGCAGAAAAGGTCCAAGTATTTGTTAGCAGTAGCTTCGTCTCCAGAAAGACAAAACAAAAGGTAAGTACGAGCAACATCTGCAGAAGCATTACCCTGGGTGGCATGTGCCCAGTCAATGATATAAGGGGTGCCATCTGGAGTGATAATTATGTTGGAAGGGTTAAAGTCTCCGTGGCAGAGTTTAATGTGCTTGGGCATTCCGCTAAGGCGCATTTTAAGCTCGTATTTTACGGTAGCAGAAAGAGTTGTTTCAGTGATTTTTCTCTTCATCTTGTCTCTGAGCTTATTTAAAAGTGGGCACTTAAGGGCATGCATACTGATTTGTAGATCAACAAAATCATTGAGGTACTTGTCCTTCTTTTCTGGATTCTCTTCCATAAGCTGGGCAAGGGTTTTACCTTCAATGTAATCATAGACTATTGCCCATCTGCCGTCTTCAATTACTGTAACTTCGTGAATCTTAGGGATGTGAAGCCACGTCTCCTCTACTCTAGCCTGGTTGAGAGCCTCGTTAAGGATATCGGCCTTGGAAAAGCTCTTGTCAAAGACCTTGTAGCACAAGTTGCCATCTCTGTAGATGGTTTTGTGTTTTCTGGTTGCAATTACGTTGTCTAGTTTCATGGTAGCCCCCTACTTGGATGATTTTTCTTGGAAGTGCTGATTGCCGTAGTAGGCGTTCAGATACATTTGCTTGATTTCGCTCATAAGAGGATATCTTGGGTTGGCGCCAGTGCACTGGTCATCAAAGGCCTGCTCTACCATGTCATCAAGTCTGTCCAAGAAATCCTTTTCATCAACGCCGTAGTCCTTGATGGTGTCCTTGATGCCAACTCTCTTCTTAAGATTATTGATTGCAGTGATGAGATTTTCAAGTTTTTCTTTATCGGTCTTGCCACCTAGGCCAAGTTCAGTTGCAATCTTTGCATAGCGAGCTAGGGTGTGTGGGTGGTCATACTGAGAGAAGGTGCCCATCTTGGCAGGAACTTCTGCGGCGTTAAAACGTAAGACCTCTTCAATCATCAATGCATTGGCAATGCCGTGTGGCAGATGGTGGAAAGCCCCCAGTTTGTGAGCCATTGAGTGACAGACGCCTAGGAAAGCGTTAGCAAAAGCCATACCAGCCATAGTTGCAGCATTAGCCATCTTTTCACGAGCCTCTATGTCTGTAAGTCCGTTGTCGTAGGCTCTTGGAAGATACTCAAAAATAGTCTTAAGTGCTTGCAGCGCAAGACCATCTGTGTAGTCTGTAGCCATGACTGAAGCATAGGCTTCTAGAGCGTGCGTTACTGCGTCAATACCAGAGGCTGCGGTGAGCCCACGAGGGGCTGTCATGTGCATATCGGTGTCAATTATTGCCATCTTTGGAAGCAGTTCGTAGTCTGCAAGAGGATATTTAACACCTGTTGTTTCGTCTGTGATGACAGCAAAAGGTGTGACTTCACTACCAGTACCTGCGGAGGTAGAGATTGCAATGAAATAAGCCTTTTCTCCCATCTTCGGGAAGGTATAAACACGTTTTCTGATATCGATAAAACGCATTGCCATATCCATGAAGTCTGCTTCTGGATGTTCATAAAGCACCCACATGATTTTTCCTGCATCCATGGCAGATCCACCACCAAGAGCTATGATGCAATCCGGCTGGAAAGCAGTCATTTGAGCAGCACCCCGCTTTGCACAGGAAAGAGTTGGATCTGGCTCAACGTCAAAGAAACATTCATGAACAATGCCCATCTCATCTAACTTATCAGTAATTGGCTTGGTGTAGCCATTCTTATAAAGGAAGCTGTCTGTGACAATGAAGGCACGCTTCTTTCCCATGACCGTCTTAAGTTCATCAAGGGCAACTGGAAGACAGCCTTTTTTAATGTAAACCTTTTCAGGTGCTCTAAACCACAGCATATTCTGTCTCCTCTCTGCAACTGTTTTAATGTTAAGAAGATGCTTAACTCCAACGTTCTCGCTGACGCTGTTACCACCCCAGGAGCCACAGCCCAAAGTAAGGGAAGGTTTAATTTTGAAGTTATACAAATCTCCAATTCCACCCTGCGAAGAAGGAGTGTTAACCAGGATTCTGCAGGTTTTCATTCTGCTTTCAAATTCAGCCAACAAATCACGCTTGGTAACTGCATCCAAATAAATTGATGAAGTATGACCATAACCACCATCTGCAATAAGATGCTCAGCCTTATCAAAAGCATCTTCAATATCCTTTGCCTTGTACATTGCCAAGACCGGAGAAAGTTTTTCATGAGCAAATTCTTCAGAAAGTTCCACGCTTTCCACTTCTCCAATAAGGATCTTTGTAATCTCAGGCACTTTAATACCGGAAAGTTCAGCAATCTTTACTGCACTTTGACCAACAATCTTTGCATTAAGGGAGCCGTTAATAAGAATGGTCTTTCTCACCTTGTTAGTTTCTTCTGGATTAAGGAAATAGCAGCCTCTAGCCTTAAACTCTTTCTTTACTGCATCATACACCTTCTTGTGTACAATCACAGACTGCTCAGAAGCACAAATCATGCCATTATCAAAGGTCTTGGAATGAATAATGGAGCTAACTGCCAAAACAATATCAGCAGACTCATCAATAATGGCTGGAGTATTACCAGGACCAACCCCAACAGCAGGCTTTCCAGAAGAATAAGCGGACTTAACCATACCAGGACCGCCGGTTGCAAGAATCAAATCAGCCTCTCTCATAATGAGGTTGGTAAGGTCCAAGTTTGGAACGTCTATCCAATCAATAATGCCCTCAGGTGCCCCTGCTTCCACAGCAGCGTCTAGAACAATCTTTGCTGCAGCGATAGTTGAAAGCTTTGCCCTTGGGTGCGGGCTAATAACAATGGCATTTCTAGTCTTCAAAGCCAAAAGACTCTTGAAAATTGCAGTTGAGGTTGGGTTTGTGGTTGGAATAACCGCTGCAATAAGTCCTACCGGCTCAGCAATTCTTGTATAACCGTAAGCCTTGTCTTCTTCAATCACGCCACAGGTCTTGGTATGTCTGTAAGCATTGTAAATATGCTCTGCAGCGTAGTTATTCTTAATAACCTTATCTTCCACTACGCCCATGCCAGTTTCTTCCACTGCCATTTTAGCCAATGGAATTCTGGCTTTGTTAGCAGCAATAGCCGCTGCCAAGAAAATCTTGTCCACCTGTTCCTGCGTGTAGGTAGCAAAAAGCTTTTGCGCCGCTCTAACCTTAACTAGAGCATTCTCAAGAGCCTCAACGCTGTCAATTGTTACCCTTTTCTGTTCCTTCATCTGTTGTTTTCCTCCAAAAATGTAAAAACATGCTTGGAGGTTAATCATTTTTAGAAACTCTGAACACGCAGCATTTTTAATACCCCATATGCTAAAAAAAATATAACAGGGCGCTTGCAGAGGGTAATTACATTAGATTATGCTTTGCAATTACATGTTCAAAACTTGAATTATTTCAGGAAGTAGCTGCTTTTTTCTTGACAGCGTAGCCTGCATATCATACACATGGTCACCAATTTTCTCATACAACAACTTGCTTTCATACACGTATTTGGTAGACAGCAGCAGGCTCTTCCCCTTCAAGACATCTGTTATCATCAACATAACCCAATCCAGGTTGTTAATCTTCTTAACTTTTTCCAACGCCTCAAGATATCTGGTACTATATTCCTGCACATCCTGCAAAGTTGGCACCTCACACTGCCCAATTCCAATCCCGATATTTGCCTCTTTATAGGTCTTAAAGTCGCTGGTAATCACCGCTTCAGGATCTCTGGTAACCAGGCTACCAACGTTACTGAAAAGAGATCTTCCAAACTCTTCCAAATTAGCCACCCCGCTCATAGGAGCTAGGCGCTCAGCAGACCAAATGTCTATTCCCGTAGTAGTAGGACTCTTGAGAATAATGGTATCTGAGAGAATTCCAGCAAGCAGAACCTTTGAAGTAAGCTTATCTGGCACCACATTATTTCTTAAAAAGAGCTGATAAATAATAGTACAGGTACTTCCAAGTGGTTCTGAATCAATGAAAATTGGCAAATCTGTCTTTGGAGCATCCAGTCTATGGTGGTCAATAATTTCCTTTATTTCCGCCGTCTCAACACCCCTTATACTTTGATCATGCTCATTGTGGTCAACTAAGATTACGCCGTACTTTGGCTTTCTTAAAAAGCATCTACGGGTAACAAAGCCTGCATACTTGTCCCCGTTAAATACGGCAAGACCTCTGAGCTTTGAAGAAGCAAGTTGTTCCTTAGCAGCATCAAACAAATCAGTAATTTGTAAAATTGGTCCCTGATTTCCAAGTACAGTGGAAACCGCAGGTGTCATTCTGAGCTTTCTTAAAGTCTCAGCCATTCCCTCATTAGAAACATAAACAGTGCCCTCATAGCCCGTTATATCCAACTTTTTTTCACTAGGAAGGTCAATAACGATTATCGCTGGGACCTTAGCCTGGATGGCACGTCTAAAGGCCTCATCATCATAGTGCATCAAAAGCATCTCGCTACTGGCATCGTAAAAACGCTGGGCGTCCGCTCTAATGGAGGCAGAGAACTGGGCAGGAGTACCCAGCTGAACGTAATAGCCTGGGATAACCTTGCCAAAGTTTTCCGCCCTAAACGGATACTGAGGATAGCTTTCCGAGTTATCCCGCAAGAACCAAGAGGTAATATCATCCACACTTAAGAGCCCTTTGAACTTATCTCCATCAAATATGGCTACGGCAGACGGTTTTGTCCTGTTATATATTGAAACCAGCTCAAAAATAGGCGCATTGCAATCCAGAACCTGCTCACCTACTCTCATAACGTCCCCAACTTTTGGATGGACATCTCTCATGTATGGGAGGGCTGGAAGACCAAGCTTATCTACCTGAGACTGAACGCTGTCTGAAAGATGTCCACAGCGTACAG
Source organism: Sphaerochaetaceae bacterium (assembly GCA_963645435.1). Taxonomy (GTDB): domain Bacteria; phylum Spirochaetota; class Spirochaetia; order Sphaerochaetales; family Sphaerochaetaceae; genus UBA9732. Next base: position 5,020 of record CAVISO010000082.1, read on the forward strand.
CCTTGTAATCATGAATTCTATCAATAGAACTCTTCAGTACCGCATAAGCATAGGCTGAACATAAACTATCCAAATCTGGATTTCTGTGGCCGGTAATGTAAACTTCGTTTTTTAACTCTTCACTTCTCATAACAGGTCAATCATAAGGCGTTTTTTAGCAAATGCGCAATCCTAAATAAATCTTTTACTTATTATCCTCGCGAAAATCTGTTGGAGAACAACCAACAAATTTTTTGAACATTTTTGAAAAATGATAATAATCGTAATAACCTACTTCATTCGCAATGTTTTTAATTAGGAGTTTAGGCTGAGTAACCATCAGCATCTTAGCATAGTCCATTTTAAGCTTTGTCAGATAGCTCGTAAACGACATACCCATAGTTCGCTTGAAAACCATTGAAAGATAAGCAGTATTATAATTGTATTTTTTAGAGAACGTAGACAAAGACAACCTTGCTCCAACATTGCTTTTCATCTCTTCCACAATGCTATAAATCACTTCCTCTGCAAATCCATTCTCTTCGTTTTCCACAAAGTACGAGCAAATGTCGTCCATCATCCCCTTATAATCGTCATAAATATCCAACGCCGAATCAGATAACAGCTGACCAGCATTTGTAATAAACCCAAATTTAAACAAGCCGGAGACCAATACTACGTAAATACGTTGTATGTCAGCACATAAAATCATTCCATTTGTTTTATCATACAAGGTTTTAACAGAAACTTGAAAATCTCCCAGGTTATCGCATTCGGCAAGTTGTTTGATAATTTTGTCCGCAATACTGTTAAATTCATCCACCACTAGGACGGTATCTTTCTTGTTGAAAAAATACATTTTGGAACACAGAATCCGTAGTTTTTACGGATACAGACTAACCCCAATGGCTGTTAGAACC
>CAVISO010000083.1:0-5893 GCA_963645435.1 Sphaerochaetaceae bacterium
CTACCCAAAATGGCCAGTTTGGGGCAAAAAGGGTAGACGGCGGGGTGGAAGGGGCGCGAAAGGACGCAAAGAGAGTGCAAAATCGGGGTGAGAGGGGCGAAAAAGGGCAGCAAAGGGGGCAGTAGCGGGGCGTTATTGCAATGGGGGGCGGGTTTGAGTATCATTTTGGGTATGCTGGATATTTGTAAGATTGGAGATGAGATTCTCAGAGAAAAGTGTGAAAAGGTCACCAAGTTTGACAGTGCGCTGGAGATGCTGGTGGATGCAATGTATGACACGCTGGAAGAGGCGGAAGGTGTTGGGCTGGCGGGGCCGCAGGTGGGTGTGAATCAGCGCCTGTTTGTGGTGTGGCTGGGAGATGGCACGAAGAAGACGTTTGTTAATCCGGAGATTTTGGAGACATCGGTGGAGACGGGGCCGTATGAGGAGGGCTGTTTGAGTCTTCCGGGGGTGTATCACAATGTGATTAGGCCTTTGAAGGTGAAGGTGTTTGCGCAGGATGTGAAGGGACACTCGTTTACGCTGGATGCGTCGGGGTTGATGGCCAGGGTTATTCAGCATGAGTATGATCATCTGGAGGGGAAACTTTTCATTGACAGGTTGAGCGAAGATGATAGAGAGAAGGTGCTGAAGCTGTATTATAAGCGTTGCGGCGCCAATAAGAAGAAGAGGAAATAAGTTGATTTATGGCTGCTGACGAGACATTGGGCGAGGATAGGATTCTCTTTGCCGGGACGCCGGAAATTGCTGTGCCTTTGTTGAAGGCGCTTGCTGCCTCTTGCAGGGTTGTGGGAGTTTTGACTTCTATGGACAAGAGTGTGGGGCGTTCTGCTAAGCTTTGTCCTTCTCCTGTTAAGATGGCGGCAATGGAGCTGGGGCTTCCCGTGCTTCAGTTTGATTCGCTGAGAACTGAGGCGAGACAAGCGGTAAAGGCGCTTGGGGCTAATGTGCTTGTGACCTTTGCCTATGGCAAGATTTTTGGGCCTATGTTCCTGGCTTTGTTTCCTAATGGTACGTTTAATGTGCATCCGTCACCGCTTCCTCTTTTCAGGGGTCCATCCCCAATTCAGGCTACTATTTTGAATGGGCTTAAGAATGGTGCAATCTCTGTACAGACCATTGGCGAGAAGATGGACGAAGGAGATCTTTGGGCGGTAGAGAAGTTGTCATTAAGTGGAAAAGAGACTACTGAAACTCTGACCCAGACGGTAAGCCAAGTGGCTGCAGATTTTGTTCCTGATGTCCTAAAACAGGCACTTGAGCATAAAATTTCTGCTGTTGCCCAGGGAGATAGGCCATCATATTGCCAAATGATTGGAAAAGAAGATGGCAAGTTGGACTTCAATAAAACTGCTTTTGAATTGCACTGTTTGGTGCGGGCTTCCTATCCTTGGCCAAAGGCTTTTGCCTTTGCTGACGGTAAGGAAGTTCTTATTACCAGTGTCTGGGGTGGCTTTGAAGAATTAGAGGCACAAGAGCCTCTGAGCAGTGTATCCGCAGAAACTTCAAAAACTTCAGAAGCTGTTAAGCCAGGTACTGTGGTTGGTTTTAGAAAAGACAGAGGTATTGGAGTTGCCTGTGCAGACAAGGTTCTGTGGATTAATGGGCTCCAATTGCCTTCAAAAAAGGAACTGGATCATAAGGCTTTTGTTAATGGCAACAGATGGATTTTGGAAAGCCAGTTTAGCTGAGGTTGAGAGCTTATCATGTCTAACCAAGTGCCTAACCAAAAGTCAAAGCAAACGTCTAACCAAGCGGCAAGCCAAATGACTAACCAAGTGTTTGCAACAACCCTAACAACCACAACACTTGCAACAACTCCAACACCACCAACACCCGCAACACCCCCAACACCCGCAACACCCGCAACACCTCCAACGTCAACACCCCCCTTGTACAAATCCTACTCCTCAAGTTTGATTGAAAAATTTGGGCACAAGGTGTTTAGAGTTGGGGTGGACGCTGGCTTTTCCTGCCCAAACCGATGTGGTCTTAAGGGTACTCACGGGTGTGTTTATTGTGACAGCCAAGGGGCTAGGGCGGCTTACCTGAGGACCGAGGAAAGTGGCTTTAGGCATGACAGCGGCTTTGAGAAAGAAATAGACAAGACTCAAGGTAAGGCCCTTTTTAAGACTGGGATTCAAAAGACCGGGATTCAAAAGACCGGGATTCAAAAGACCGGGATGCAAACTTTGCAACAAGAAGAGTTCTTGCTGGATGCAGAAACTAAGCGGCAAATAAGAGAGCAGATTGAACGGGGCAGAAATTTTATTGCCAGACGCTATAAGGTGGAACATTTTGCGTTGTATTTGCAATCTTTTTCCAATACGTTTGCACCAGTAGAGAAGCTCAAGGAAATTTATGATTTTGCGCTCTCTGATTATGACTGGGAAGGCTTCATTATTTCCACTAGACCAGATTGTCTTGACGAGGAAAATGTTGCCCTAATATCCACCTATAACGATAAATTTTGGCCTGTCTGCATAGAATTAGGCCTTCAAAGTGGTAGCGACAAGATTTTAAGTGCCATGCAAAGGGGGCATGATGTTGCCTGTTTCTTGGAGGCCTGTAATAAGGTTAAAGCCCATGGTTTAGAGCTATGTGTTCATGTTCTTACGGGCTTTCCTGGAGAGGGAAAAGCAGAGCTGGATCAGACCCTTGAGATTATAAATAAGGTGCACCCTGATGCCATAAAAATTCATAATCTGAATATCTGTTCTGGTACGGTGCTGTACGGAGAATATCTAAAGGGTGAGATCACAGCTCCCTGTATGACACGACATATTGCAACTACTATTTACCTTCTCAGGAGGATTCCGGCGGATATTGTAATAGAGCGTCTGGTGTGCGAGACTCCGGCTCACAGGTTAGCAAGTCCTAGGGCTTTTGCTGACAAGAATAACTTTTTGCGTAGACTGGAGGCTCAGATGCGGCAGATGGGAGCCGTCCAAGGGGACTTGTGCAAAGGTGGTTTACTATGAAAGCTAGTGTTTTCAGCACACTAAAAAATACGGTTAAGTGGACAGGGCTGGTTCTAGTACTAATTTGTTTAGCCTTAATTACCTGGCTTTCGCTTAAAAGCGGGCTGCAGGCTCCTATAAATTTTGAAAATGTGGATAAAGTGGAACATTTTATTGCTTATGCAGGGTTCTCGTTCTCTCTAACTCTTATGACTTTGGGTTTTAGTAAGCGGTTTTCTGAGGATGCAACAATAAAAAAGCTACTTCCTTGCGGAATTTTGCCGGTTCTTCTTGCTTTGTTTTATGGCGTGCTGATTGAATTTCTTCAGCCTAAGTTTGGACGAAGTTTTGACGTTTTTGATATGGTTGCTGACTTTACCGGGGCTCTTTTTGGCTGTTTTATATGTTTTCTTTGTGTTGTTTTGCTGCGTAAAGTCCTGCTTAAGGTTGAAACTGAGCCCAACAGACAATAATATTGATGTACTTAAGTGCACACAGGTGCACAAATTTAGAGGATTTGAAATGAAAAAGGCTATTATTACTCTTTTGGTTCTTCTTTTGGCTATCAGTTCTGTTTTTGCAGTTGAAATTCGTGCTGACATTCCTACCACACTGCTTGAGCAGTTCAGCTATGTTGTAGGTTACGTCACAGAGGGCTATTACTACTATTACAAGTACTATTATTATCCTGAGATGGACGATAATTTCGGTTATCTGGGCTACAGCGATTACTACTATCAGACTCCTCTCTACACAGAAGAGAAGATGCAGCAGATTATCAACGATTACAGCGCAGATTACGAGGCCCGCATGGCCGCTCTTGCAGAAGAGAACTTGCAGATTGCAGAGAACTTCCTGACAGAGAATGCCAAGCAGGAAGGGGTTTATACAACGGAATCGGGTTTGCAGTACAAGATTGTAACCCAGGGCACCGGCGTGCAGCCAACTGATGCCGATACCGTTGAGCTAGACTACAAGCTGACCCTCCTGGATGGCACTGTAATTGATAGCTCCTATGACAGGGGTGAGCACTCTTCTTTTGCCATGACCGGCGTCATTACTGGCTTTGCAGAAGGCTGCAAACTTATGCCTATAGGCTCCCACTACATCTTCTACATTCATCCCGATATGGGTTATGGTTCCTCTAGCGTTGGAAATATTGAACCTAATTCTCTTTTGATTTTTGAAGTTGAAACTTACGCAATTGTTTAGTAACTTAGGGGTACTATTATGTCGCTAAAAAGCTTAATGAATAAGTTTTGGGCAATGCTGGTGTTTGGCATCCTTGCTATTGCTCTAGGTGTTCTAATTTTTATTTATTGTGGTAAGTTTGTTACCATCATGATGGTTGCTTCTGGTCTAGGTGCCATGTACAACGGGCTTTATACTCTTTTTAGCATTAAGCGTTGGCATTTTGACTCTGCTACAAAGACCCTTGCAATTGTTAAGGGTATCATTATTACTCTACTAGGTCTTGCAGCAGTTCTAGTTCCAATGTTTGTTGCACAGACGGCTATTACCATCCTGGTTTATGCCTTTGCTATTGGTCTTATATTTTCTGCAGTGGTTTCTTTTCAGAATGCAGCAACGGCTCGTACTTTTTTGCCAGATGCACCAATTGACCACTTCATTTTTGAAGGGGTGCTTAGCATTCTTGTTGCAATCCTGCTGTTTGCAAATCCAACTGCAGTTCTTACCACCTTTGCTAAGGTTATAGGAATTGTCATTGTTGTTGCTGGTGTTGCAGCCATTGTCTGGGCTTTCAGACTCCGCAGTCTTGCAAAGAATGCAACGGTTGTTGAGATTAAGGCAGAAGTTAAGGACGCAGAGTAAGTTTTATTGAGGTTTTTGAAAAACCTCTATTATCTCGTTATTATCTCTACTAAGAGAGAGCTGTAACAAAAGTCAGACTTTTCTGACAGAATGTTACAGCTCTTTTTTGTTAAAGTGTAAGGAAATTTGAAAAAATTTTGTATTAATTAGTATGAGATACACCTTTAAACCAATTGAGTACAAATCTATTAAGGACATGCCCAAGCAACAGAGACCGCGAGAGCGAATGCACGCCTTAGGTCCATTGGGCATTAGCGACTTGGAACTGCTGTGCATTATTCTAGGAGCCGGCGGTAAAAATAGACCTGTTCAGGATCTTGCGATGGAGATTCTGGAAATTATCGATTTAAAAGGGAAAAGTGGCGTGGTTCCCAAGGATCTAGAACAGGTGGCGGGGCTTGGACCAGCAAAGGCTGCTTCTATTTGCGCCTGCCTGGAGTTTGGCAGGAGAATGACCTATACTCGGCGCAAGACCATGAATGAACCGTATGCAATTTTTGAAGCAGTAAGGCATTATGGGTCACGGCAGCAGGAACATTTTCTTTGTGTAATGCTCAACGGCGCACATGAACTTATAGGAATTAATGTGGTTTCCATTGGGCTTGTAAATAAGACGCTGGTGCATCCAAGGGAAATCTTTGCTGACCCACTGAAGGAGAGGGCTACGGCGGTGGTGCTGGCGCATAATCATCCTAGCGGGAATCTGGAGCCCAGTGAGGACGATATTTCCACAACTGCCCGTATTAGGAGGGCGGGTGCGCTTTTGGGAATTGATGTGCTAGATCACATTATCTTCAGCGAGGAAACCTACAGGTCTTTAGTGGAAACAGGAGAGTTTATGGTTTAGTAGATATGTCCTTCGTGAATTAAACTGACTGTCCAACTTTTAGGGGTCAGTTCAAGAAAAGGGATTGCTATTTTACCCCCCCCGGTGTAAAATTTGGATTAACAAAAATCTGAGGACGGGACCAATGAAAAAAACTCTACTCATTCTGGTGGCAGCTATAGCTGCTTTTGCACTTGTGATTTCATGTAAAAACGAGGCAAAGATTCCATCTTATACAGTAACGTTCAACTCCAATGGCGGAAGTGACGTAAGT
>CAVISO010000084.1:0-5598 GCA_963645435.1 Sphaerochaetaceae bacterium
ATGTAACCGTCTACTCAAAGGGGAGCATGGAGATTGTGTTCAGGAATGGGGAAGGAGTCTTGTTGTAATAAGAATATTGTTTCAAAAGATTTCTAAGACTTTACAAGTCAAGTGTTAATTTTTGTTTCTTCTTCCCCTGATATACAAGAATGTAATGGAAAAAGGTTTCCAAAAGGAAGGAGAAAACAAAAATGAAGAAAGCCTTTGTTTTGTTTATTTTAATGGTTGTTGTTGTGTTCTGCCTTGTTGCACAAAGTGATCCTTTTGCAACAAAGAGATTTTTGAATAAAAATATGGAATTGTCATTTAGATGTCAGGATTCGGATGGTAGAGCGCAGGTTTTATATGCTAATGATAAAGGAGAGAGCCAGTACTACTACAATTTTGATGATGAGTGTATTGCTTTATATGATAAGAATGGCGAGCTTTCAGAAGTATTTGGTTACTCTTTTATAAATGAAGGTTCTGAATTAAGACTCTATAAAGAAGATGGCAGTTTCTATGATTTAAAATCGGATAACGGTAAAACTTCTAGTGATAAAATCTGGGAAGCTGTTGAGATTGTTGCACAGAATTTTTTACTCTTTGGTGGTACTGGAGCTGCAATTGGTTTTGTATTTGGTGGTCCAGCAGGTTCTGTAATAGGTTTGTGTGTAGGAGGACTGCTGGGTATTGTAAAAGCGATTGTTCATAATATTTTTGGTTTGATTTAATTATGAAGAAACTATTTGTACTAATTTTTATTGCTTTGATTCCAGGAGTTGTATTTGCCAATGACTTTCAAGAAAAGGTTTACGAATACAAAAAAGGACCTACGGTTTACAAAGATTGTGAGTTTCAATTTCTTGATGACTACTTGTTAGTCTTCAACATAAAGGAAGGAACATACACTCAGTTTGCTTATCATGTTGAGGGTGGAACCCTTACTTTTAAAGGAGAAGAAAGCTCCAGTGTTAAAGTGCCTTATGTTCTGAAAGATGGAACTGCACTCCTTGAGCTTACAATAGGTGATGAGGTTCTTATTCTTTACGATACTGGAAGAAAGCAATATAGAAGTAATCTTGCTTTCGCAATTGTTGACAAGGCTGTAGCGGCATCAGCCTTGGTTACGGGCACGGTCTCTACTTACCAAAGGGCAAACAAATTCTACAAGATGGATAAGTATGTGAAAAGTAATAACGGACAGGCTCCAACTGACTATAAAGGTGGAACGCAATTTAAGAATTATGAAGAGAGATTGCCTAACATGACAAGAAATGGGGATGCTATAATGTACACTGAGTATGATGTTAACCCATATGTGAAAGGTGTAAACAGAGGTGCTGAACGCCTAGTTGTAGATTTTTATGGTAGGTCATACATCACGTTTGATCATTATCAGACTTTTTATAGGATTAATTAAGGAGGGATAAAGTGCTATGGAAAAAATAAATAAAGATGGAATTTTAACAATTGTCATTGATGGTCTGGAACTTAGAACAAAAGAGCAGTTGATGACTACAATGAAGGAAGCTTTATCTCTTCCGGAGTACTTTGGGATGAACTGGGATGCTTTAGATGAAGCTATTAAAGATTTGTCCTGGCTTGGAGATGTTAAGACTATTAATATTAGGTTTATGAATTCAGACAATATTCTTGCAGATGCAACAGAGAAGGACAGCAATATCTTCAATCAGATTCTAGACTCTGCCGTTGCTTATTGGGAAACAGCATACGAAGGTTTAGAATTCTCTGTTGAATACAAATAGAAACTTTAGGGGAAGAAAAATGACCGTAGCTGATATTACCAATGAGACACAAGTAACAGAGCAAAACTACAACGATATTCTTAAGTTTGCCCAGGATGGAAATGCAACTGCACAGTTTGTGCTGGGTTTGTATTTCTTTGATAATGGAGAATCCGAAGAAGCGATGAGGTGGCTCACGAAGGCTGCTGAACAAAATTATGCTAAGGCGCAAATATTTCTAGGAGATTGTTTTCAATATGGGGAAGAGACAGAAGCAGATGAATTTAAGGCATTTGAGTTATATTCGAAAGCTGCAGAAACTGGAGATGTTGAAGCACAATTTATTCTTGGCTTTTGTTATCAATCCGGTATTGGAGTGACAAAAAATGAAGCTAAGGCGTTTGAGCTTTATCTTGAAGCGACAAAAATGGGGAGTGTCGGTGCGCAGAATAATCTTGCTATTTGTTATGAGAATGGTATAGGAACTGAAAAAGATGAATTTAAGGCTTTTGAATTGTATCTAGATTCTGCAGAGAAAGAAGAAGCAAATGCACAAGCGAATCTTGGGCGTTGTTATGAAAACGGAATCGGTACTCAAAGAAATGAAGTTAAAGCATTTGAGTGGTATGAAAAAGCTGCAGAGCAAGGACATTCTGAGGCGCAAAATTGTCTTGGACTTTGTTATGAAAACGGAATCGGTACTCAAAGAAATGAAGTAAAAGCATTTGAATGGTATGAAAAGGCTGCAGAGCAAGGATTGGATGTTGCACAATATAATCTTGGTATTTGTTATGAAAATGGCATCGGAATAGAGAGAGATGAGGCTAAAGCATTTGGATGGTATGAAAAGGCTGCAGAGCAAGGCTTTGATGTCGCTCAATATAATCTAGGAATCTGTTATAAGAATGGAATTGGAACGGAAAAGAATGAAGTAAAGGCCTTTGAATTGTTTCAGAATGCTGCAGAGCAAGGATTGGATGTTGCACAATATAATCTAGGACACTGTTATGAGAATGGAATTGGCACAGAAAAAGACGAAACTAAAGCATTTGAATGGTGGTCAAAGGCCGCAGAACAAGGCATTGCATTAGCTCAATATAATCTCGGTCGTTATTATGATGATGGTATTTGTATAGAGAAAAATGAGGCTAAAGCTTTTGAATGGTATTTGAAGGCGACGGAACAAGAGCTTGATTTAGCTCAAAACAGTTTAGGTTTATGCTATGAGGCCGGAAAAGGAACGGAAAAAGATGAAGAAAAAGCTTTTTCTTTATATCTAGAGGCAACAAGGAATAGTTATTCTGTAGCACAATATAATTTAGGACGTTGTTATTATAAAGGATTTGGTACAGAAAAGGACGAGTTTAAAGCCTTTGAGCTGTATTTAAAAGCAGCTGAGCAAGGGCTGGACTTTGCGCAATACAACCTAGGTTGTTTCTTTAGGGAAGGTATTGGAACAGAGAAAGATGAGTATAAAGCCTTTGAGTGGAATTTAAAGGCCGCAGAGCAAGGACTACCAGAAGCACAGCGTAATCTTGGCACTTATTATTACAATGGAATTGGAACAGATAAAGATGAAAATAAAGCTCTTGAATGGTGGGTAAAAGCTTCAGAGCAGGGCTTAACAATTGCTCAATATACTCTTGGTCTCTTGTATTTGTCTCATTTTAAAGATTATGAGAATGCAGAAAAGTACTTATTGAAAGTCTCAGAAGATGAGGAATTTTCTGATTCCTATAACTGGTTGGCGGTATCCTGTTTTGCCCAGAAAAGGAATAAAGAAGGATTTGATTGGGCAAAGAAATCTGCGGATTTGGATGATGCATTGGGCTGTTTTATTCTTTCAAGTGCTTATTATCACGGAAAAGGTATAGAAAAAGATGCTACAAACGGTGACTTGTTTTATAAAAGGGCTATAGATAAAGGCTTGGCTCTTGAATCTGAGGACGCATTGGCTTTGGACCCAATAACAGAAGTAAAAACAATTGATTTTGAGAAATTGTATTCAGAAGAGAGCTATCTTACTACCTTACTTAACTCTAATTTGTTTCCCAAAACCGATTTTATCTTAGCAAAGATGCAGAAAATGCCAAGTCTTAGCGGTGCTCTGACCGCAGAGAGTGTCAAAGGAACTATGACAAGAGCTTTGCATAATATTCTTGGCTTGAGACCTCTACTGATGGAGGAAAAGCTGAAGAAAGAAAAAAGTATAGATTCCACGGAACCTTTGTTGGTAGGAGGAGATCTCCTTTCTGAGTACTACACCAAGAAGTTGGAGACTCTTGATTATACAAAGACGGATGACCCGTCAATGTATATGGATTACCAAATTAGAAATGCTCGGTCTTCTATAGACGATCACTGGGATTATAACAAGTATAAGGAAATCAAGAAGGTTTTTGATGCCTTGGCTAAGACCAATGAAGGAATAAAAGCTTTAGAAAATGAGAGTTACTCAAAAGAAATTTTGGCGGAAATGTTCCCGGAGAGAGGACCAAAGGCCATTGATAATTTGTATTTGGATTTGAAAGAGGAATACATAAGACGAACCAGTTCAACTATATCAATTTCTCCTTCTGATGATGAGGAAGAGCAACAGATAGATATAAAGGATGAGTCAGAACTTTCTCCAGAAGAAGCCTTTATTCAGAAGGAAGAACATTCGGAAAAATTGTTGAAGCTGAGACAGTTTGTAAAGGGATTTGATGACACTCTCAGAAAAGGAACTTCCAAAGAAACAGCCACAGTATTCATGATTAGGCTTCTTGTTCCGTCTCCTGCAAAAGATACTGGTGTCTATGAGCAAAAGATGGGACTAACAGCTATTGTTCGATGGACAAATATGATTTCCAAAGATTTCACAATTGATGAAATTAAAAGCATTTTATCTGAAACAAAGTTCTTCGCTGCTGATATCGACTGGTTTTGTGCTGAGCAGTTGGAAGGAAAGAGAGCTTTAAAGAATGAAGAGATAGCAAAGCATTTGGGTATAGAACCAGCTGCGTTTACCAGGACTTACAACAAGACTCTCATTCCAAAATTGATTGAATACTGGAATTCCCATAAGACTGAATTTGAGGGCATAAATGGCTAACCTTGAGCTTATATCAAACACAATAAAACACTACCATAATGGCGAATTCTCTGAGGCAGCAAAAGAGTGTGATACAATTCTGTCCAATAAAAAGATCTCTGAGGATGTTATTCTTTCAGTGGATTTGGGACATTTATTATGTCTTGCAGAAGATTATATTGCAGCAGAGCGAGTATTATCGGGATTAGTGGAGATACTGGAAGGTCAGGATTGTTCTGATGAAATCTTGGCTAATGCGTATCTCTCTTATGCAATTTGCATGCTAAACCTAGATGAGTACGGGAAATATTGTTTGTACATCTCAAAATATATGCGTTTGATTAAGGACTCTAATCCTAGCGAATACGAGTACTTAAAAAAAGAAGCGTAAATTTTTCAAAAAGTTTTTCAGAAGTGTTAATTTTCTCATTGTTCTCCTCCAATACATAAGGTGTGAGGGAAAGAAAACCCCACAAAGGAGATTTTAAAATGAAAAAAGTAAAGGCTGTTGGACTTGGCGTTGTAGCTACTGGATTGAGTGCAGTTGTTGTAGGCATTCCTGGGTTGGTTATTTGTGGTGGAATTGGTGTTGGTGCACTACTTCTTGGCGCGGCAAAAATACTTAAGAAATGAGGTGTTTTTATGATGACTTTTTGGGACTTTATTAAAAACGGTGGTTTGTGTGGCTTGATGAGTGGGTTTGACAATAAGAAAGAAGGTCACGCTTTCAATTTTAAAGATCTAGGGCAGACCGTTGATGAAGCGTCAAAACTCGCTGATAAAATTAGGCAGCAGTTG
>CAVISO010000085.1:0-5463 GCA_963645435.1 Sphaerochaetaceae bacterium
ACTAAGTGCTTAAAACCTAGAGTTCTTAGAAATCTGTCCTTCATCAGTAGTCAGTATGCCCCATCTGTGCCCAGTGTACACCACCTGCTGTGCCACCAGTCGGTTAGAAATCAGTTAAGATTGGAAAATTCCGTTGACCATATGACACAGCGAAGGGTACGCTGAAAATAAGCGGGTTGCAAGGCCCTTGAACCTTGCAAAAGGAATACGAAAATGAAGAAAACTCTAGTAATTCTACTGATAGCACTGGTTGCTGTTAGTTTATTTGTAGGCTGCAAAAAAGAGCCCAAGGTTCAGACTTACACGGTCACGTTTGACTCTACTGACGCTTCTGAAGTCAAGGCTCAGAAAGTCGTAAAGGGCGAGAAAGCAACACTTCCAGAAAACCCAACGCATACAGGCTGGGGGCTTTTGATGTGGTCAAAGACTGAAGACGGAACTGAGGCTTTTAGCTTTGACACGGCCATAACTGAGGACATCACGCTCTATGCCGTATGGCAGAAGACATACACAGTAGGTGACGAGGGCCCAGGCGGCGGAGTCCTTGTCTACGACGTTGATGCCGATAACGAGTCCGGCAATGCCGATAAACTTAAATCTTCTGAATGTGGTTGGAGATTCCTTGAGTGTTCAAAAAAATATGTGGAGGGATACGAATTTAGTACAAAAACTGGCTCTTTTGGGACAAAAACAGGACTTGGTGAAGGAAAGACAAATACAGAGAAGAAGCTTGTTGGTGAAGAATTTAAAGCAGCTAGAATGTGTGCAAATTATAGCAAGAAAAATGAGTCTGGCATTGTCTATGATGACTGGTTCCTCCCAAGTTGGGATGAACTTACAAAAGTAATCTATTCCGGAAAGGTGACTTTGGATAGATCATCTGCTCAGTACATGTCAAGTTCAGAAAATGGTAGTGGATACCAAATGTATTATATCACTGGTGACTCAGTGTATTCAAATACGAATGATTATACCGATGAATCATTAGTATTCCCAGTTAGAAGATTCTAGTCTTTGTCAAAAACTTACAAACCTAATGAGAGCTCTCCTTCTGGAGGGCTCTTTTTTAAAAAAGGACGGCTCGTGTGCCGTCCTTTTTAGTATTGGGATAGGGGATTTAGTGCTTGAGGGCGTGGGCCTTGCGGTGGGCTTTGGGCATGTTGAAGCGGTCGTGGGTGGTTTTCTCTTCTGGCTTAACTTCAATGTCGCCAGATTTAGTGAGAGCCCATTTGGTGATCATCGGGCCGGCTATTTCGTAGATAAATACGGAGAACAGGACAATATTGCGGATCAGAAGACCTTCTTTGACGCCCAGGGCTTCTGCCTGGATACACATGCCAAGTGCGACCCCAGCCTGTGGGAGAAGCGTGTAGCCTAGATATTTGACTACGTTGTCGTCGCAGCCGGTGGCTCTTGCGCTTTCTCGGGCACCAAAGTACTTGCCTGCAGAGCGGGCTAGGATGTAGAGAATACCAATGAGGATGACTATTGGGTCCTTGAAGACGCTGAGGTTGAAGTCTGCACCACTGATGACAAAGAAGAGGGCAAATAGTGGTGCAGTCCACTTGTCGGCTCTAGCCATGATATCGCCAGAACGAGGGCAGAGGTTGCAAAGCATTGTACCCAGCATCATGCACACAAGTAGCGAGGAGAAAGATATCGTTATAGGTCCAATTGTAAAGCTCATCTCAGCCAGGGCAATAGTTACCATAACAAAGGCAATTGTCAGGGAAAGTCGGTTGGAGTTTGAGAAGAAGAGTTCTTCTAACTTTGTTAGGATGATTCCCATGAGGGAGCCAAGTAGCAGGGAGGCCACAATCTCTACCAGTGGATTAACAACGATTGCCACAATGCTAACTGTATTTGTGATAAGAGTTTGTGCAATTCCAAAGGAAAGGGCAAAGGCCACAAGACCTACTGCGTCGTCCAAGGCAACAACAGGAAGCAGGATGTCTGTGAGCTTTCCTTTTGCCTTGTACTGTTTTACAACCATCAGGGTGGCTGCTGGGGCTGTTGCAGTTGCAATGGCACCAAGAGTGATGGCTGCAGGTAAGGTGAGGGTCTCACCTCCTGTGACTAAAACCACAACAATTAAGACTATGTCTACAACTACCATTGCAGTTACGGCCTGAATGATTCCAATGACGGTGGCTTGTTTTCCGGTGCCTTCAAGGTGTGAAAGCTTAAATTCGTTTCCAATGGAGAAGGCAATGAAGCCAAGGGCTACGCTGGAAACTAATTCAACGGAATCTACTGCTTCAAAGGAGGTGAAGCCTAGACCTTCAATCCCAAGTCTGCCAAGACCGTAAGGTCCAATACACAGGCCTGCGACTAAGAAAGCGGTTACATCTGGAAAATTTAGGTGTAATTTCTTAAAAACTCTGGTCATCAAAAGACCAGCTGCTAAAGCAATTGCTACAGATAATAGATTAGTCATTTTTCTACTCTTCTTTTAACCGCATAGAGCAATATCACAAAAAAGGGTAAGCGTCTAGTAGATTCATATATTATTGTGAGAAAAATGAATAAAAAAGGACCGCGTGGAAGCGGTCCTTTGATTTCTAGAAATTTTGATCCTGGGATTAGAAAACTACTACAACCTCGCCGTTTGGATAGTTCTGGGCAACCCAGTCTTTAACTTCCTGGCTCTGAAGGCAGCTGACAAGGGCTTTAATTGCTTCCTTGTTTTCGTTTCCTTCTTTAACGGCAAGAATGTTGACGTATGGGCTGTCTGCACCTTCAACAAGAAGTCCATCATTCTTTGCGCTGAAACCTGCTGGAATTGCGTAGTTTCCATTGATAACGGCAGCATCAACATCTTCAACTATCCTTGGAAGGGAGGCGGCTTCAATTTCTTCAAATTTGTAGCCATGGGGGTTGCTGGTGATATCCAGTTTTGTTGCACTGATTCCAGCCTTGTCATTTAGTTCAATAAGTCCTGCTGACTCTAGAAGGAGGAGGGCTCTTCCCTCGTTGGTGGTATCATTAGGAATTGCAATTGTTGCTCCCTCAGGGAGGTCCTCAAGCTTGCTGTACTTTTTTGAATAGAGAGCCATTGGTTCAATATGGATTCCACCTGCATTTACAAGGTGAGTTCCATGTTCCTGGTTGAAGGTCTCTAGATATGGGATGTGCTGGAAGAAGTTAGCATCAAGATCTCCGTCTTCTGTTGCTGTGTTAGGGGTTACATAGTCTGTGAATTCCACAACCTTAAGCTCGTAGCCAAGAGAGGCCATGTCATCTACAACAAGGTTGAGCATCTCTGCATGTGGAACTGCTGTGGCTCCAACTTTGATGGTCTTTGAGTTAGTCTGGGAAGCTTCTGAACTTCCGTTTGCAAAAGCAAACGCTGCGATAAGAGTTAAAAGAATAATCAAAACTGCGATAAGAGTTAAAAGAATAATCAAAACTTTCTTTTTCATATTGTACTCCTTACCATTGAAACAATGGTCTGATATTGTATTTTAATTAAATTTTTTGTTGGTTTTAGCGCTTTGAGGCTATCTTTGCGCTGATTTTGTTTCCTAGAAACTGTATTACTTCAACAAGAACTAAGATGATTAGTACTGTTATAATAAGCACGTCTGTTCTAGATCTTAGGTAGCCATAACGAATGGCTACATCTCCAAGTCCACCTCCACCAATTGCGCCTGCCATGGCTGAATAGCCAATGAGGTTTATGATGGTTAGTGTGATGTCTGCAACCAAGGAAGGTAGAGCCTCAGGTATTAGAACCTTGAAGATGATTTGCTGGTTGGTGGAACCCATGGAGCGGGCGGCCTGAACGACCCCCGTGTCTACCTCCTTTAGTGATGATTCTATCACTCTTGCTACAAACGGTGCTGCTGCAATTGATAATGGAACTATTGTTGCCTTTGTTCCAATTGTTGTTCCTACTAGTACTCTTGAAAGTGGGAAGAGGACTACCATAAGAATGATGAAAGGGAAGGACCTAAATACATTAACTATCTTGTCCAGGATGGTGTAAAGTACTGGTCTTGGGATGAGTCCTCCCTGTAGTTCTGACCTGGAAATGCAAAGCAAAATTCCTAATGGAAAACCTAAAACCAGAGAGAAAATGGTGGAGAAAAACACCATTATGAGAGTTTGCCAGGAGGCCTCTAGTATGAGGTTCCAAATTGCTTGTGTCATACTTTTGCCTCCTCAACGCCAATGCCTTGCGCATGCATTTCTTCTATGGCTTTTTCTACCAAACCCGATTCTCCTGATATGTCACAAATGAGGCTTCCAAAATCCTCACCGCCAACATGTTGAATTCCGCCACCTCGAATGTTAAATACTACACCGTATTTTCTTGCTAATTCAGAAATTACAGGAGTATCGGCCTTATTGTCTCTGAAGCGCAGGGTGAAGCGTCCTGGGATGTTGGACCAGAAGACCATGGAGGAGCGGTCTGTGTCCACCGCTGTGAGGTGGGAAAGGAAATCTTTGGAGACGTCCGTTTTTGGATGAGCGAAGAGTTCTTTGACGGTGCCTTCTTCCACAATTTTGCCTTCATCCAGGACTGCAACTACGTCACAGGCATCACGTACTACCTCCATTTGGTGGGTAATCATGACTACTGTGAGGTTCATGCGCTTTTGTATGCTTTTGATTAGTTCCAAAATGGCTCTGGTGGTTTGTGGGTCCAGGGCGCTGGTGGCTTCATCGCAAAAAAGAACTTCTGGTCCACAGGCCAGGGCCCTGGCTATTGCAACTCTCTGTTTCTGTCCGCCGCTTAGGGTGGAGATGGGAGCGTTTTCTTTGTCTGCAAGGCCTACCAGATCAAGTAATTCTTTGACTCTGCTATTGATTTGTGTTTTGTCGTAGCCGCAAATTTCCATTGGATAGGCTACGTTGCGACCGGCAGTTCTGGAAGAGAAGAGATTGAAGTTCTGAAATATCATTCCAATCTTTCTGCGCCTCTGGATGAGTTGTTCTTTATTTAGGTTGTCTACCCGTTCGTTGTTGTAGTAGATCTCTCCCTCATCTGGCTTTTCTAGTAGGCTGATTAGTCTTACCAGTGTGCTTTTGCCTGCTCCGGAGCGTCCTATGATGCCACAAATCTTGTTGGAGGGTAGGTTTAAGCTCACGCCATTGACTGCGTGTACGTTTGTATACCACTTTTTAAGATTTTCTAGCCTAATTTCCATGTGTGCTAATTAAGCACAGTTGGAGTTTTTAATCAAGTAGGTTTGTTGCCTTTGTGACTGTTTTGTTATTGGAATAACAGAAGATATGTGTATTATTACAAGTTATTTTTTGCACAGCCTGAACGTAACAACGCAGTATACGGTTCAAAGACCAAGAAAAAACCCTCGCAGGAGCGACCGGCGAGGGCTTTTGATTGCATCTTTTTTGATTGCATCTTTTTTGATTGCGAAGAAGGAAGTTATTACTTCTTCTTATGTCTCATCATTCTGAGCTTCTTCTTCCTTTTATGGGTAGCAATCTTATGCTTCT
>CAVISO010000086.1:0-5417 GCA_963645435.1 Sphaerochaetaceae bacterium
GTTTTAGCTAGTTCTTGTCTATTTGCTACGACTATCTTTGAAGTTTATGAAGATGAAGACGAGTGGGGGGATAAAACAGGAGTTTCGTATTTGATGATGCTTACTGATGATTTTAAGTATTCAAATTCCTATTATAACGATGAGTCTGGATATGCTTTTCTTCTTTTTTTCTACCCACAATATAAGGCTATCTGTGGAGGTGCTGTTTTAAATAGTTGGAATATTACTGCGGACACCTTTCTTGTCGATGATGTAATTCTTGTTAAATATAGGGATGCAGATAAGAATGTTACTGAAGTTAAAACTCAAAGAAGCTATAATGAAAATGCAACTTTTGCATTGGTGGGTTCTTCCGCAGATGAACTATTAGAAACAATAAAAGCAACCAATAAAATTCAATTCATTATAAAGGGTACAGATTATGAAAGTAATACAAGGTACAATGTTGTCTTTGATTACAATCCAGAAGAATTTGCAACCTATTTTGATAAGATTGGATGGAAATGATTTAATGGTTGAGATCTTAATGAGTCTGCGTTAAAAATGTAAAGCGAAGGGCTGTTGCAATGGTAATGAGTTTGTTCTTCTTAATTTTCTTCTGCATGGGAGGGCCTCTTATAGGGGTTTGTCTTTCTGGAATAATTGGAATCACTAAAGCAATTCTCTTGGCTATATGTGGGATTTTGTTAGGATTATGTATTTTCTTTGGAATGAGAAAAAGAGAACAAGAAGTCTTAGAAAATCAAGAAGAAAGTAATGAGCCTGAAGTAGCGCAAGAGGTAGATGCAACAAACGCCAATGACACACAAGAAAATCAAGAATATACCGGATATTATGAACCTCCTAAGAATCGGAGGATGGAGAGGCCAAGAATACAACTTCCACCAGTGATTAAGGCTGTGTTAATTTGGACGATTTTCTATTGTGCCTTAATTCTCGTTTCTGCTTTTGGGGATATGTCTAGTTCTTTCTATATCTTCTTCAAAATTATAAGCCTAGTTCATTTTGCATTTCTCGCCATACTGTTTTTTTCAAGGGGTAGAATAGTTCCTATCTTGATTGGCTTCTTAAATGCGGCGATTGCAGTATTTTTCATCAACAGTTTTGCAACAAGGTACGATTCGGACTTTTGGAGAGTCTTTGATCTTGTTATTGTTGTGGTTGTTATTGTGGAGCTTTTTTTGCCAATGATATTGGGAAGACACAATTTGGATTAAACGAGAAACAGAGACAAGCTGATATTATATCTCATATTCATCAACAAAATTTTTCCTTCACATTAGGTGAACTTGTGTTTAACTTGCCTTCTTGGTTTCTGAAGGTAGCTGTTCTTTTCTTGTTGGTTGTGTATTCATATTAGCTTCAAGCCAGGCTTGGAGGTGTTCGTAGCTCCATCTTCTGGATCTGCCAATTTTAACCGAGGGAGGGAAGGCTGCACCTGGGGTTGTGGCAAGTTTTCGTACTGTTGAGTAGGATAGTCCTGTAAGTTTTGCTACTTCTCTTCCGTTTAACATTGTAATCATATGCTGCTCCTTTTTTTATAACAATCTGAATCTTTCTAAGAATAGTTTACTAGCAAAAGAGAACAAAGTAAATCTTTCTGATACAATAAAATATATGAGTAATTTGTGAGTGGTGTGTGAGTTGCTTTTACAGGTTACTTGGCTTTAATCACGTTGAGAAAACCACCGGCAGAATATTCGGAATCATCGTCCTTTCTAATCCAGTTTCTTTGAAGTTCAGACCAGTTGGGTTTTATGCCGTTTTCTTCTAGAAGCTTTTCAGCTTTCTCCTTCCAGTCATGGCGAGGTAGAGCCACCAGTTTGTAGTGGAAGGTTCCTTGGATTTTGGAGATAAAGCCGTTGGCTTCTAGTAATTTAACGTCAGCGGGAAGGGCGGGATGGCTTTTTAGCTCAAATTTATCCTCAAAGGAAGAAAATCTTGAGTCAATGATTTCTCTTATCTTGTCAAAATAGTTGCTATCATAGTCTTCCCAACGTTTTCCAAAGGGATCGGTATCCTTGGAAAGGTAGGGGATGATTTTTAGAAGCTCCTCAGTTATTCCTTGTCTTATGGTGTATTCAAGTTGTTCTTCCTTGGCTAAGGTCTCTAGAGAACTTTCCTCTACTGAAGGGAAATCCATCAGCTTATCAACCTGATTAATTAACTGAAGATATAGACTGTCGTATTTCTCGGTCTCGTTAGGGGCTTTGGCTGCGTCAGAGAAATCACTAGAGAAATCACCAGAGAACAACGAAAGATAATAGCGCCAAAGGCTTAGACCTAGACTCATTTTTCGTAGTCTTGGTAATCGTACCAAACGATTATCGGTAGGGTTGTACGCTTTAAGAGGTTCTACAAGGCAAGAGCAGATTAAATCTTCAGTTAGTTGCTTTTCCATAAGACAAAGATAGTGTTAAGACGGGGTGAAGGCAAGGGAAGTAGACTAATAA
The DNA here is from genome assembly GCA_963645435.1 of Sphaerochaetaceae bacterium. Lineage (GTDB taxonomy): Bacteria > Spirochaetota > Spirochaetia > Sphaerochaetales > Sphaerochaetaceae > UBA9732. The sequence continues at coordinate 2,454 of CAVISO010000086.1, forward strand.
AAAAGCGGAAGCTTTTACACCTCCGCTTGGATGCTGGTAGAGCCATCCTTCTGATATTAGAACTTTAAAAATCAACCCTCTTGGGAACTCTTAAGTATAAGATAAATGTTTGAGGGTGAATAGTCAAATAACTATATATAACGCAAAGAGATACAATAAAAATAGGTTTAAAGCAAAACGCTACAAAGCAGAACAAACTTGTACAGGAATTTGGCTAAAGAAGTTTACAAAAAGTTTTACAAATTATCTATCTGTTTTGCCACATCTAGGACTCGCTTTAGGTCTGAAGGTAGGAGGTGTAGGTAATGCTTAGTCATGTCTGCGGATTCATGTCCAACTGTGGCTCGAACCAGCTCTCCATTGATGCCACTTGCTACCAGTCTGGTGTTAAAGAAATGCCTAAAGGAGTGGAAGGATAGGCCTTCTTTTCTCCAGTCTATGCCGTTAGCTTCCATTATCTTGTGCAGTCTCAGGCCTATTAATTGGAAGTCTATCGGTTTTTCTCCGTTGAGGCTAAAGATTAAGGCGTCTCCAGAAGTGTAGGTGGGAAGGCTTTTGAGAAGCTCTCTTATTTCTGGAAGTAGTGGGACCTCTCTTACTTCTCCGCTCTTTGTGCTCTTTCTGCCATCATATTCGCCCCAGGCTGCGTTTACTTCTATGTAATCGTCATGTATTTGGTTGGGAGTTAAGGCTCTAATTTCGCCCATTCTCATGCCGGTGGTGGCGGACAATTTGCAAGCCGCCAAGGCCATGGTATTGTCCCATTCTGAGTTGAAGATGGCAGATACCTGGTCAGGAGTGAAACAGCCACGAGAGGAGCTCTTCTCAACTAGCCGGTCTACGTTATTACAAGGATTACTTGGAATCAAATGTTGCTTCACTGCAACGTCTAGCATTTGACGTAAAATCATATAAGCCTTGTTGGCGGTCTTGTGACAAATGCCATACTTCTTGGGGATGTCAATGAGCCATTTGTCTATCATATCTGGAGTGATGGCAGTCATTTTCTTCTTCCCAAAGACAGGGAGAATTTTGCCTTCCAGCAGAGCTCTACTAGACTTACAGTAGCCCTTGGTGAGATGACCACCTCGTTTGACCTTGGAGTTGACAATAGGGCAAGTTTCCCAAATCCAGAAGGGCTGGGCAAAGTCCTTGAAGAGGATTTCTTTGGTTTGTTCTTCAAAGAGCGTGCCTTCCTTGTATTTATTGAGCACAAAGGCATTGGCCTTAGCCTTGTTGGAAAAGCCTGTTGAGCGATAGACTCTAATTCCGGCTTCGTTGTAGAAGTAATAATACCAGATTTTTTTTGACCTTTGAGTTCTAGGGAAAATCCCAAATCTTTCATTTCCTTCGTTCATACAAAACCTCCAAAAAGTAAAAGAGAGTCATCCCAAGAGAGGTAGGAAGGAAAAATTGAACTGCAAACTATTTTGCTAACTATGGTCATTAGCCACTTTTGCTTACAAAAAAACCTTCCGATAAGTTCTAATATTAGAAGGTTTTATTCTTTGAGCGGACAGGGGATCGCCCTCGTACTCCCGGAAGTCCGTACTCACAGGGCGCACCCTGCCACATAACTGCGGACAGGGGATCGCCCTCCAAGGCTCCAGTTGTATGTCGCCTTTCCGGGCCGCCTTTGCTTCGGACGCTCAACGTTTCGCGTCCTCCTACCGCAAAGGTTCGCTCCCCACTGGGTCCAGCCAAAAACAAAAAAGGGATAAGTCGTTGACTTATCCCTTCTTGTTTTTGAGCGGACAGGGGATCGAACCCTGGACCCGCAGATTAAGAGTCTGCTGCTCTACCAGCTGAGCTATCCGCCCAAATGCAACGCAACATTACCACTTTTTTATATTGTTTGGCAATACCTTATTACAGAAAAAATTTTAGCTTTAGCTATTGCCCAAACTCAAACTAATAAATATATAGGTGATGTAACATAGAAATAGGAGAGTTTACCATGGAAAATAAAGTTTATCAGTCCATTGAAAGTCTCATTGGAAATACCCCTCTGATTCACTTAGCTAAACTAGAGAAACAGTTGGACCTCAAAGCAAACCTTTTTGCAAAAGTGGAGGGGCTTAACCCTGCCGGCTCAATCAAAGATAGGGCAGCGCTATATATGATTAAAGAGGCGCAGAGATTGGGTCAAATTAAAGACGGCGCAACAATCATAGAGCCAACCAGTGGCAACACAGGCATTGGACTCTGTGCAATTTGTGCAATATACGGCTACAAAGCCATAATTGTCATGCCTGCTAACATGTCCAAAGAACGAATTCTCACCATGCAGGCGTATGGCGCACAGGTTATCCTTACCCCCGCCCAAGCTGGCATGAAAGGCGCAATAGAGAAGGCCAATCAGCTCCTTGCCACCACGCCAAATTCTTTTTGCCCAGACCAGTTCTCCAACTCCGCCAACGCACTGGCCCACGAGCTCACCACTGGCCCAGAAATCTGGGAAGCGCTCCAAGGCAAGCCCGATATTTTCGTGGCCGGTATTGGCACAGGTGGAACCATCACTGGGGTGGGGAGGTATCTCAAATCAAAGAAGCGAGATGTGAAGATTATAGGCGTAGAGCCTGCTGGTTCTCCCTTCTTGTCTCAAGGTAAGGCGGGAAAGCATGGGCTTCAGGGCCTTGGGGCTGGTTTTCAACCAAAGCTTTTGGACAGAACTGTGATAGACGAGATTTTGACGTGCACAGAGCAAGAGGCTTACAGTACGGGAAGAATGCTCTGTCATACTGAGGCAATCTTTGCCGGAATTTCCTCTGGTGCTGCGCTTGCAAAGGCAATTGAAGTGGCAAGGCGTCCTGAAAACGAGGGTAAAAACCTAGTCGTTATTCTTCCGGATAATGGCGACCGATATCTTTCAACTCCACTTTTTAATGAGGAGCAGTAAAATGCAAAATACCTACGCAAATCTAAAGACTTTGACGGTTGAATTTTGGAACTCAATTAAAGCGT
>CAVISO010000087.1:0-5268 GCA_963645435.1 Sphaerochaetaceae bacterium
CCTCTAAGGATACCTCTAAGGATACCTCTAAGGACACCTCTAAGGAAAGTAAGTGGAAAAATTCATTTTTGAAAAAAACACTTACAAAAGTAAGTAAAATTTACAAAAAACAAATTTTCCACTTACTTTTCCTGTCGCTTTGGAACGCTTTGGAACGCTTTGAGCGCAAAGGGTAAAAAAAAGACTGCAAACCTTCAATTGGTTTACAGCCTTTAACAAACAATGGAGAGTCTAATTATGAAAATTAATTCTCACCCTCGTTTTTAATGTCCTGTATCTCTTTTCTTCTGTCCTTGCAGAGCTTAGCAATTTCAGCTAGTGCCTTTCTTGCTCTGGAAGCAGAAACCTTTACGCCTTTTTCTGTGAACTTCTGGTTCTCCGTGACATAAGTGTCAAACAATTGTACGAGCTGTTCGTGTACTGTCATCAACGTCTCCTTTTGTAAGTGGTTTTGTACGCGTAAATTGTAACACAAACCACCACTCAAGCAACAAAAAAATGTATTTTTTCTTGAAATAGCCTTATTTCTTCTCTAATTTTCCAATTTCTGTGATAACGGTGTCGTTTTTATCGTAGATAGAAAGGGCCTTGTAATACATCACAAGAGCGCTGGAGGTTTCTCCCTTTTTCGCATAGCATTTGGCCATTCCACAATATATGTCAAACTTGTCCCAAGGCAGCGTCCGTGAGCCTGCATCTGAATCTATGTACGCCACAAGACCAGCAAACACCTCATACGCCTCCTCTGCATCTCCACCGCCAATGGCCGGCGCATTGAGTTTTCTTGCGGCATACAGGGTTGCAATTGTCACCTCATTTGGATACTCCTCATACGCCTCATCAATCACCTCAACGCTTTCCAGCCCCAACGATATATTCAGCGGGCTCGCAAGATATCCAATGGACAGACAGGCAAACTTTAGCGCCTTGAGCCGGCTTTCTGCCAACTTTAATCCCGATTTCTCTAGCGCCTCATATATGGCATTTGCATTTGCGATAAGCTGCTTAGCCTTCTTGGAATCCTTCTTTTCCGCCATTTCCAGGCAGTAATGAGCATAGTTTAAGGAGGCCTTAAGCAGAACGGACCAGTCGTTAGCACTATTACCCAAAGAAGCCTTTAGATTCGCATAGGCTTTTTCTACCTCATCAGCTGAGCCGTTGTTGTTGATGGCTTCGTATAACTCCAGGTATTTTGGATAGTTAGAAAGAAAACTAAAGGAATCGGTATAGGTAAGAGTATCAGAGGAGCCGGCAAAGACAGTAGCCCCCAGCAGGAGAGTCAAAAGACAGGCTAGAAGGCGTTTCATGCTTTGACCTCGCGACGAATCATGTAGCCAGGCTTGAGGGGGAGTGTGGTTTGAAGGTACCCCACTCTGCAGTGGTCAAGGTGGTCTATTGGGGCAAAGTTTTCGTCCAGCACCGTGGGAGTGTCCGCAAGAGAAAGTACGTCTGGACCAATGTATTCAAGAGGGGCGCCAGAGCGAATCTGATTCTTGATGTCCACGCTATAGATGCCAGGTTTAACCTCTTCCAGAATGGTGCCCAGGAAGAGATAGTCGCGCAAATAGCCCTGAGTGGTGGGCTTGTTAATGTCTTCAATTGGACCGTTTCCATAGAAGAAGCCTGTGGAAAATTCCCTGTGGCTTACGTTCATAAGTTCTTCTCTAAATGGCCTAAAATCCACACTTTCATCAAAAAGATGGTCCAAAGCCTTTCTGTAGGCCCTCGTTATGGTGGCAACGTAGTAGGTGCTCTTCATTCTGCCTTCAATTTTTAGACTGTCCACTCCTGCATCTCTAAGATCCTTTAGATGGTCAATCATGCACAGGTCTTTGGAGGATAAAATTGTTGTGTAGGTGTCATCTCCTTCAATTGGAAAGTAACTGCCTGGACGAGATTCCTCTTCCAGGGCGAGTCTATAATTCCACCGGCAGGTGTGGGAACAGTCACCCTGGTTGGCACTTCTTCCAGTAAGATGGGAGGAGAGAAAACATCGGCCTGAGTAGGCCATGCACATGGCTCCGTGGATGAAGGTTTCAATGCCCAAGGTTGGGTTGGCGTCGCGGATTTTCCTAATGTCGGAAAGTGGGGTTTCCCTGCCTAGTATGATGCGGTCAAAGCCCATTTTGTGATACAGTTTTGCCGAGTTTGCATTAATACAGTTGGCTTGGGTGGAAAGATGCATTTCTGCATTGGGGAAGGCGTTTTGCATGATTTCCAAAATGCCCAAGTCAGAGATGATAAAGGCGTCAAAAGGATATTCCTTTATCTGCTCCAACTGGTCCTTGAGTTTTTGTATGTCTTTTTCATGAAAGTAGATATTTACTGTACAGTAGAGCTTTTTGCCTGTTTTTGCCTTGAGATCCTTTATTGCCTGCACTTGATCATAATCAAAGTTTTTGGCGTTGGCTCTGAGGGAAAAACTGGTAAGACCCATGTAGGCGGCATCTGCACCATAGGTGAAGGCCGCCTGAAGTTTTTCCATGCTACCGGCAGGGGAGAGAAGTTCCATTTTTCCAGTGTTATACTGCATTTGCTGCATCAGTGCTCTCCTTTGACTGGGTTTGTCTGATCTGAGGTTTTCAGGCTGGCAAGGGCCTTTGCAACTGCTACTGCAATGCGCTCTTCTGCGCTTGGCTGCTGGGGCTTTTCCATAGGCACAACTTCTCTGTAAGGGAATTTATCCTTAGGGAAGGCGTACTTAAGAACTTCCTCCATATCCCCCACCAAATGGAAGGTAATGCCTTCTTTAACATTGTCTTCCAGCTTGTCCAAATCCCTCTTGTTGAACTTAGGAATAAGGATGGTTTTCACAAAGTTTCGTCTTGCCGCCAAGACCTTCTCCTTAAGGCCGCCAATAGGCATTACCTTGCCTAAAAGCGATAATTCTCCCGTCATTGCCATGTCTGGAGCCATGGTTTGCCCTGTTATGAGGGAATAGATGGCCGTTGCCATGGTAATTCCTGCAGAGGGTCCGTCCTTTGGAGTTGCTCCCTCTGGTACATGAAGGTGAACGGTATTCTTCTCAAACCAGGACAGGTCAATTCCATGGTTTTCACTTATACTTTTGACATAAGAGAAGGCTAGGTTTGCCGATTCCTGCATGACGTCTCCCAGCTGTCCGGTGAGCTTTAGCTCTCCCTTGCCAGGGATGTGCTGGGCTTCAATGGCCAGAACATCACCCCCCATTGAGGTCCAGGCAAGTCCTACGGACATTCCCGGCTTATTTGCTCTTATGACTTCATCTTCATGGAAGATAGGCTGTCCTAAGTATTTGATGAGCTTTTCTTCTGTGATACGAATTGGCAACTTCAACAGGTCCTTGTCCTTTGTAATTTCCTCCTCCGTTGCGCCCCCCGCCTTGAGGTCAGCAATCTTATAGCTGTTTTCAACTAGCTCCATTGCCACCTTTCTGTGAATCTTATCCAAGGCTTTTTCAAAGTTTCGCACTCCGGCTTCTCTGGCATATTCCTCAGCAATTTTCAGTAAGATCTTGTCCGTGTACTTAATGTCAGAGCTCTTTAAGCCATGCTTTGCCCTGCTTTTGGGTACCAGATATTTTTTACCAATGTGCAGTTTTTCTTCAGAGGTATAGCCATTGAGTTCAATGCATTCCATTCTGTCCATGAGAGGTCTAGGAATGGTGTCAGTAGTGTTTGCCGTGACAATGAAAAGTACGTTTGACACATCAAACGGGATGTCCAAATAGTGGTCACGGAAGGTGCCGTTTTGCTCTGGGTCTAAGACTTCAAGTAAGGCTGCAGCCGGATCTCCCTGGTTGGAAACGGTGAGTTTATCAATTTCATCTATGACAAAGACAGGGTTCTTGGTCTTGGTAACCTTCAGACCTTTGATAATTTGTCCTGGCATGGAACCAATGTAGGTTCTTCTGTGGCCTTTAATTTCTGCTTCATCCCGCATGCCACCTACTGAGAATCTGTAGTACTTCTTGTTAAGAGCCTTTGCTATTGAGATTCCAATTGAGGTTTTACCTGTTCCTGGAGGACCCACCAAGCAAATAATGGAGCCTTTGGTATCGTTCTTAAGTTTACGTACAGCAAGGAATTCCAGAATTCTTTCCTTGACGTCTTTTACGCCATAATGGTCTTCCTCCAGAATCTTTTTGGCTCTCTCTAGCGAGAAATTGTCGTCAGAGAAGTTGTTCCAGGGAAGGTCTGCCACGGTCTCAAGATACGTTCGTATAGAGGAAAACTCGGGGTTGTTCTGATCCATGGACTGCATTTTGGAGTATTCGCTGAACACGGTCTCATAGGCTTCTCCTTGAAGGTTGAGGGCCTTGAGGCGGTCTATGAGTCTTGGTTTCTGCTTTGGCTTATCCTTCTTTGGAGTGTCTCCCTCAAGGCTGCTTTTTAAGGAATCCACTAGCTCTTCTGGGGTGAGATTCATAAGGTCATCGGGATTGGAAAGGCTGTCCAATTGCTGTTGGATGATGCGCATTTCTTCACGCAAGTAGTATTCTTTCTGGCGTTTGTCTATGCGTTTTGCCACCACGGCTTGGATTTCGTCGTGCATTTTCTGGACGGTCAGCTCTTCCTCAAGCTCCTTTAGGACCCAGACAATGCGCTGTCTGCCATCTAGTTCCTCTAAAAAGGCCTGCTGTTGGGCACGAGGCACCACACAACTGGCAAGGAAATCGGCTAAGCGAATGGCTTCAGGAATGTTGGAGGCATTGAAGCGCAGGTTGTCCAAAATCATGGAGCGATCCGCTCGCTTGTTCAGCGCTTCTCTCAGAGCTTGGCTGCAGGCCTTGTCTTCTGCGGGGGCAAGTTTTGTCTCTTCTATGTATTCCACTTGGGCAGTTATGAGTCCTGCGTGGGAGAGCATTGCGAGTACCTTGAATCTGCTAATTGTTTCTATGAAAAGACTCTTTGTGCCATAGATTGTGTTAACTTGGTTTTTAACTCTTACAAAGGTACCAATCTGACAGAAATCTTCTGCAGTGAGAGTCTTAGTGGATTTTTCTTCGTTTTTCAGCATTAAAAGCCCAAAGCCGTTGAACTTTGAAGCCTGCTTTATTATATCCAAATCCTGCTTGTCCGTAACTTCAATGGTAGTAAGAAGACCCGGGAAAACTGGGCAACCACGCATTGGAACAATCAGAATGTTTTTTGGTAAAGTATCAATGTTTTTTTCAGTATTAGCCATGTGACTAATAATAATATTTATTCTTTATATAGGCAAACGGCTTGTTAGATTTTCTTTAGTTATTCTGCTCAGGGTTTTCAGGGTTTTCAGGGTTTTCAGTCC
>CAVISO010000088.1:0-5233 GCA_963645435.1 Sphaerochaetaceae bacterium
CCATTTGAAGGTAAAATCCTCCTGAATGGTGGCTTTTGCACCACAGCAGGAACAGGTTATGTCATTGCCTTGAGAAGAGATAGTAAATTCAGATTTACAGATTGGACATTTGTAGAACATAGTTTCAAAGCCCTCTGCCTTATCTTCTCCTTGCACTTTGACATTAAACTGCTTTTGAAAGTCAAATTCGTTATAGGAGAGATCTGTTAGGATTCGCTCCATAATTTGTTCCTTAGTAAGGTTTTGTACTTCCTCTGCGCTGAGAAGTAGGTGCGTGTCTATGTGCACCAGTCCTTTGTGGGGATGCTTGGACCATTTTGCATTGCCAAGACCGGCGCCTTGAATTTTGCTGGCGTAGACGGGCACTTTGAGGAACTTAATCATTTTGGCAATGGCAGGAGAAATATAGCCCAAATGTCCACTGGAATAGACGGTGCCCTCTGGGGCAATGTAAACCACGCCCTTTTTGTCTCTGATTACATATCTAATTTTTTTTAGGGACTCAAGATCCGTTGTAAACTGATACTTTGGAATAGCGCCAATGCGCTTGAGCCAGAAGGCAAGTTTCTTGAAGGTAAACCAGTGGTAGGTGCCTAAAAAGGAGATTCTCGCTGGTTTTACAGCACCAGCTATGAACTTGTAGTCTGCATTTGAGGTGTGGTTGCTGATTAAAAGGGCAGGACCTTTGACTTTTTCCCCTGAAGCATGGACGTTGTACTGGATTTTGTTAGCTATTCCAAGATACAGCCTTGCCCCCCAATAAAGTAGGGGATCAGGACGTTTTTGAAGTACAGGGCTCTTGGTTTTTTTCTTTTCTGGCATTAAATCACCTACTTAAGTCCACTCGCTAAGAAGAGCTGCTATTTCCTGATAATTCTTGGTATCCGCTTGAGTGTGAGTGGATCTAGCTTCATAGACTTTCTGTGCGTACATTAGGATAACGACAGCCTCTTGGCGGTCTGACATGGCAGAAAATTTAGTAGTTGTCCATATTGGGCTACCGTCTGCACCTTTTGAGCCTTCATAGTACTGATATTTTTCAATGTTACTGGAAGTGGTTTTGTTCCAGTTTTTCTGCATCTTAGCAAATTCAGAACTTCTCTTTTTTGCCGTCCAGTTTCTAGCCCAAAGGGTTTCTGCCAGCTGCTTGTAGGTGCCACCATAAATGACATTCCTAGGTATTGTCTCGCAGGCAATTCTGCCATAGCTTATTGCAAAATTTCTGTCTCCAAAACTAATTGGCCAACCAGGCAGGGATTCAAAAAGAACTGCTAAAATGTACCAGGCTTCAGAGCTGTCTAGACAATTTAGATTGTTTGTTAGGTAAACCATGTCTTCATACATGGGCTTTGCCTTTGAAAGGGAATCCAAAACACCCTTTGTCTGACCCCATCTACCAACGTTGGAGCATTTCCAAAGATAACCTTCTGGAGTGGGGTTGGCTGCAATTGAGTCTAGGGCATACTGCTCACCTTCTTCATAGACTGCAAATCTTGCACTCTTATCTTCCTTATCAATGGCATCTCCCAAGTCTACGCAAACGCGAGACAGACGCCAGAGTACCTGTGCTTTTTCCTCGTTGGAGGTGGCTTCTTTCAACATTTGTTGAAGTTGATCATAGACTTCTTGGTCGTGTGCGTCCGTTAGATATAGTTTGTCTACTTCTGTGAAGTTGAGACTTGCAAATACGCTTGCACAGATAAATATTAAAGATAGTAACAGAATCAAGGTTTTTTTCATTTTTAAACTCCCTTTGGGAACCATTGTAGCACATTTGGTGTAGTTTGTTGAAAAATAATAGTCCTAAGAGTTTTTACCTAATCTATGCCGCTGTACACTGGGTACAATGGACACACTTGGTACACCTAGTACAATGGACACACTGGGTACACTGGATACACTGGATACAATGGGTACACTGGGTACAGATTGGGCTACAGCCAATACACTTTGTGCTACAGCCAATACACTTTGGGCTAAACCCAAACTCTTTCCCCCTCCTAAACTGTTCGTAAGTGTTTTAGGTGTTCAAAGTGTTTGCCCTTTTGTTTAGGCTGTCTTGGTTGTTTGACGAATTCTATATCCACTATGCTGATTGAGATTAATAAAGAGGTATTTGGCAAAAACGCTCAAAATTCCCTTTACGATTTGAAATTGCGTGATTATCTTAGTCTTGTTCGCAGGAAACTACAGGAAGTTGGAAAATGAGTTCTGAGATGATTCGCACGAGTAAATTGGATAAAAAGACAGAGGCACAAAGGGCTCTCGTTCTTAAGAGAATGGGGCTGGTGCGTAGTGCTCTTTATGCTTTGTGCGATAGCTTCCTTCTTAGGGCAGGGGACTGTGATGAGGATCCTAGATGGGTAAGATTCTACGAGATTCAGATGAGTATTTACTTACTGGGAAAGAAAAACCTTGAGGTTACTCCTCCTGAAGGGGATATGGTTCATGACCTTATCAAGGATGTTTGGGAAGGGGTCAAAAAGTATATGGATACTTCTATGTTTGGTCCGGTAGAGAATGAGGATCAGTGGTTCAGAACTATCCGCATTGATTTTCCTTGGGACTGCAGAACGTCCATTTCTGACACAAATAACAACGACGAGCTTTTGATTGGGTCAAAATGACGCAAAAAAGCACCTTTCAGGGAGTGGTGTGTCATTTTGATACAAATTTTTGATTTGAGAAGAAAAGCGAGAAATATCGGGATAAGAAAGTAAGTGTAGATGTGTAAAAGAGTTGGTGTGTAGAGTGGGAAAGTTGGCACACTTCTTGCTAATTAGATGGCATAGGAGATTTAAGATGTCCATCAAAAATACAAACCAGGTTGAAAATTCATCGTTGAGCCTTTATTTGAAGGATATTGAACGTGTGCCGTTGTTGAGCAGAGATGAAGAGTACGAGCTTGCGTTGCGTGCAAAAAAGGGCGATTCCTATGCGAGAAATAGACTGCTCGAGTCCAATCTCAGATTTGTTGTGAGTATTGCCAAGCAGTATCAAAATAGAGGGCTTCCGCTTTCTGATCTCATTAGCGAAGGCAATTTGGGGCTTATGATTGCCCTGGATAAGTTTGAGCCGGAAAAGGGCTATCATTTCATTAGTTACGCCGTGTGGTGGATTAGACAATCTATTTTGAAGGCTATTGGGGAGAAGGCTAGAATGATTAGGCTTCCTATGAACAGAGCGGCTGACTTGACACAGGTGATGCAGGCTAAGGCTAAGTTGGAAAGTGCTGGTGATGGCGAGGTTTCCATTGAAGATTTGGCTGGCGAATGTGGTCTTGCAAAGGAAGATATTGCTGAGCTGCTGCAGATTTCTAGAGATGTTAGCAGCTTGGATGCACCAGTTGGCTCTGAAGAGGATGCCTCTTTTGGGGACTTCATTGAGTCCGATAATGACAAGCCAGATGAGGTTGTCATGGAGGAGGCTTTGAAGATGTCTGTGAACAAGATTTTGGATACTTTGCCGGCTAGAGAAAGAACCATTATTGAGCTCAGATTTGGCCTTAACAATAAGAAGCCTATGAGTCTCAAAGAAGTGGGCGAGCTCTACAACCTTACTAAAGAAAGAATTAGACAAATTGAGAAGAAAGTTCTTGGACAACTTGCTGAAGATAAGGAAGTACAGGATCTTAAGGCCTATATTGCTTAAAATCTTAAAAATCGAGTTGTTTTTTTAGCCACCTAGATATTTTCTGGGTGGCTTTTTAGTTTTACCGCAATTTTTGCCTTCTTGCTTTTTCTTTTTATTGTAATTGATTAGTTTTTTATGCCCTTTGGATGAGGTTGACAAGTCCAAAGTAATAGTAGAAAATCCTCAACGTAAAAATTTTTTTGAAAACGAAGGAAAACAATGGCAAAGAAAATTACTAAGTACGTTTACTTCTTTGGTAATGGAGTAGCAGAAGGTACTGCTAGCATGAAGGACCTTCTTGGTGGAAAAGGTGCAAACCTTGCTGAAATGACCAGCATTGGTCTTCCAGTTCCTCCTGGATTCACAATTAGCACAGAGGCTTGCGCTTACTTCTCTTCTCATGATGGAGAGTATCCTGCAGGAATGAAGGATGAAGTCCTTCTTAACCTCAAGCAGCTAGAGAAGACCATGAATGCAAAGCTTGGCGACACAGAGAATCCTCTTTTGGTTTCTGTCAGAAGTGGTGCTGCTCAGTCAATGCCTGGTATGATGGACACCGTTCTTAACCTTGGCCTTAATCCAGACACAGTTGCTGCAATTGCAAAGAAGACCAACAATGAGAGATTTGCTTGGGATAGCTACAGACGTTTCATCCAAATGTTTGGTGATGTTGTAATGGGTGTTCCTCACTACAAGTTTGAAGAAGCAATCCAGGACGTCAAAGACGAAGAAGAGTTGACCTATGACTATGAGCTCACCACTGAGAACCTCATTAGCTTAGTCAAGAGATATAAGAGAATTTACAAGCGCCACACAGGCGAAGATTTCCCAATTGATCCATATGATCAGCTTTTTAAGGCTATCAATGCTGTATTTGGTTCCTGGAACAACGAAAGAGCTATTAAATACAGACAGATGAACGATATTCGCGGTCTTCTTGGTACTGCTGTTAACGTTCAGAGCATGGTCTTTGGTAACATGGGCGAAACTTCTGGTACCGGTGTTGCTTTCACACGTGACCCATCCACTGGAGACAACCACTTCTATGGTGAGTACTTGATGAATGCACAGGGCGAAGACGTTGTTGCTGGTATTAGAACCCCTCAGTCAATTGATACTCTTTGCAAGGTTAACCCAGAGGTTTACAAACAGCTTTGCGGTATTAGAGAGACTCTTGAAAAGCATTATCACGATATGCAGGATATGGAGTTCACAATTCAGGAAGGTAAGCTCTACATGCTTCAGACCAGAAGTGGAAAGAGAACCATCTTCAGCTGGCTCCGTTCACAGGTTGAAATGGTTGAGGAAGGTCTTATTGATGAAAGAACTGCTGTTTCTCGTGTTCCTGCTGGTGAGTTCAACAAGCTCTTTGCTCCTATTTTGGACCAGGCTGCAATTAAGAAAGAGGGTATCAAGCCTATAACCAACGGTCTTAATGCCTCTCCAGGCGGTGCTTGCGGTCAGGTTGTTTTCTGCGCTGAAGATGCAGAAGTTTGGGCAAAGCAGGGTAAAGAAGTTATTCTTGTCAGAACTGAGACTTCTCCTGAAGATATTGGTGGTATGGCAGTTTCTAAGGGTGTTGTTACCTGCCGTGGTGGTA
>CAVISO010000089.1:0-5229 GCA_963645435.1 Sphaerochaetaceae bacterium
AAGTAGTGCAGATGGGATGGTTGAGGATGCCCACAGGATTGTTTCTGAGCTTGGGGAGCAGACGTTCGTGAAGATTCCAGCCGTACCTGAGGGGTTCAAGGCAATGCAAGTACTTGTCAAAGAAGGAATTAAAGTAACTGCAACTGCTGTCTACACGCCACTTCAGGGGTATCTTGCTGCAAAATGTGGTGCCCTTTATGTGGCCCCTTATGTAAACCGTATAGACAACATGGGCTTTGATGGCATTGCCGTTGCAAAGGCCCTTCATGATATATTCAAGAATAATGGGTATCAGACGGGCGTTCTTGCCGCTTCCTTTAAGAATTCGCAGCAGGTGCTTGAGCTCTGCAAGTACGGGATAAGCGCCGTCACGGTGGCCCCCTCTGTCTTGGATAATTTTGTCAAAAACCAAGCTATAACTGGGGCGGTTGAAGCTTTTATTAAGGATTTTGAGGGCCTTGCTGGTGCTGGTAAAACAATGAGCACACTCTGAGAAAATCTGAAAAATATCGGGCTGGAGGAGAGCTAGGACAAAGCCTTTTTGTTCCCTCCGCCACGGAACTTTATATATCGGGATTAGCGGAGCTGGGCGTAGGTGCGGCGGATGAGGACCTTTTCTGTCGTTATTTTCTAGCCGTTTTCTAGTGGTTCTAACACTTCTAGAACTTCTAGTACTTCAAATATTTCTAATATCTCTAATACTTCTAGAACTTCTTATTTCTAAAATTAAGAACATCATGAACGGCTAGAAAGGCTAGAACCGCAAGAAGGGCTAGAACCCTTAGAACCGCAAGAAAACGGCTAGAACCCCTAGAATCGCTAGAACCGCAAGAAGGGCTAGAACCCCTAGAACCCTTAGAACCGCTAGAAAACGGCTAGAAAAGATGACGCAGTCAGCTACTACTAGCCCTAACATTAAAGTTTAATTGTATTTTTCGTAAATTAAACTGACTGTCCAACGTTTGGAATTCTGAAATCAAAAAGACTTGTCTTTAGTAGGTTTCTTTTTTTGTTGAAAGTTGACAAAATAGGAACAATGAGAAAGCTAATACGTACATTGTTGTTGTTTGTTTTGCTTGTAGCTCTTACGAGTTGTTCGCTTCTTATGGAATATTACACGGTTGAGTTTGACAGTGACGGTGGTTCCTATACCCCGCAAGACCAGCTTATCCAGGAAAATGGAACTGTGACCGAGCCTAAGAGTCCAGACAAGGCTTCAACCCGAGGTTTTATGTGGTGGGTGACAGAGGATGGTACTCCGTATGACTTCTCATCTCCTGTTACTTCTTCCTTCACGCTCAAGGCCGTCTACTGGCCTGCAAATGATATTTCCAGCAGTGATCTTGATACAAATAAAGTCCAAGAGGAAGTGCTTTGTTTACACTACCTTGTGAAAAAGCTTGTTGGTTCAAAGTTAATGGACGGTGAAACTGCGGTTGGTTCCGTGTTCAGCGGTAAAGATGAACTTGTAAACAACCTACTCAGAAATGCTTTGCAATGTCCTGATTATGTTACAATTGACGGAGAAATGGTGCCTTTGTCAAGTTCTGAGCTATCAAAATCGGCTAATTGGGACAAATGTGCCATAGAAAATAATTCTACTGTGGTCTCCAATGATGGCACTGTTACCAAGTATGTCTTGGATATTTCTGGGCTTAAGCTTTGTATGAAGTATTCTATTTTTTGGGGCGAAGATTCCATTAAACGCACGGAAGAAACTGCTGACATTTCCGTTAAGGGTACTTTTTTAAAAATTCTAGATGATAGATACGAATTTCACGTACAAGTGACTGTGAACGGGAAGGTGTATCCTGTTCTTCATGCTATTGCAACGCAAGAGGTGATTTCTTTGAACTATAGAGGGCTTACTTCCTACGTGCCAGAGGTGGAACTCTGGTAAGAGGTTGAGAGGTATCGGGATTGGAAAAAGGAGGACGTATGGAACAGAAGGAGAAGGTGAAGCTATCGAGCCGATTGTGGCTGGGCGGGGCGGATTGTAGTATTACGGCGCTGTGCAATATTGTGACGGGCGGCGGGCTGACGTTTTTCTTTGTGAGTTATTTTGGGATGGATGCCAAGTGGAGCGCGCTGTGTTGGCTGCTGTTTGGCATTTGGAATGCGTTGAACGACCCGCTTTTTGGGTATGTATCGGATAGGACAAAGTTTAAGCTGGGGCGACGTATTCCGTATATTAGGTACGGCGCGCTGGCTATTGCGGCGGTGTTTGTGCTGGCGTGGGTGGTGTTTTTTGACACGGGCTCTGATGTGCAGATGTTTGTGCAGATGTTTGTCTCGCTGTTTCTGTTTGATATGTTGTACACGGCTATTGCTACGTCGCTTTACGTGATGCCGTTTGAGATGGCGGTGACGAACGAAGCGCGCAGTAAAATCCTGCTGGTAAAGGTTATATTTGGTCTTGTTGCGCTGTCTGTGCCTCTGGTACTGTTGGCTCAGCTGGAGGGAATTTTGAACCGTTCGCTGCAGCAGTTTCAGCTGACTATGACTATCATTGGTGTGGTGGCGGGCGTGATTATGTTCCTAAGTACGTTCTTCTACAAGGAAAATTCCTACGTGAAGCAGGAGGAGCAGTATCCGTTTATCAAGTCCCTGGTGACGTGCTTTAAGAATAAGAATTTTATTGTTTTTGAAGTGATTTCGTTCTCTGTGACGTATATCCAGACGGCGCTGATGCTGGGCTTGAGCTACTACTTTGGTTCTTGCAGTGTGAACTATTTGTTCAGCTATTTGGCCATGTTTGCTGGTATTGTTGTTGGTATTATTCTTTGGATGAAGCCGGGTGCTAAGTGGGGTGTGAAGAAGTGCGTTGTGATTATGTGTTCTGTCTTCTGCGCTGCGCTGTTATTCTTGCTTTTCTTGGGTCAGTACACCCTGGCTTCTGTGGTGGGTTTTTTTGGTGCAGGCATTGGTTTTGCTGGCGGTACCTACCTTATTCCTATGATGAATGGTGATGTAATTGACTTTGACGAGCATCTTTCCGGCCTGCGTAGGGAGGGCATGTACGCTGGTGTTAACAGCCTTATTTGCAAGCCGGCTATCAGTATTGCTAACGCGCTGTTCCCTTTGATGATTCAGTGGTTTGGCTACGATGCTTCTGTCTCTTTGGCCCAGCAGTCCAGCACGGCTGCGTTTGGGATTCGCTTTTCTTGGGTCTCCGTTTCCGCTGTTTTGTTGCTTATTTGTGTGCTTGTGATTGGCCGTTTCTACTCGCTGGACGGCGACAAATGGGCTTCAATTAAGAATAAGCTGGCCTTGGATCACGAGGAGAAGCAGCGCGCCTACGAGCAGAAAATGCTAGGTGGCAGCAATGAGTAATTGCACTGTGGACGCTGGGCACGAGGTCTTTCGCACCACACCGTGCGGTCGCATCCGTGGCACTAGGCTGTCTTCTGGGTCTTTGGGGTCTTTGAAAAACTCTTTTGGGGACTCTTCCAAGCTCTTTCAAGCCGATATCTTTCACGGCATTCCTTATGCAAAAACTCTGCGTTTTGAGATGCCTGTTTTGGTTCACAACTGGTCCGATATTAGCTCAGATGCTAGCTCTGATGTTACCAGCTGTGGGGCTGGTTGCGCCGGCATTACGCTTGATGCAGATGGCACTTTGGATGCTACTACCTCACAGAGCGAGATTGACTGTTGGCAGTTTAGTTCTTTCTACGATGAAAGTGCCCAGCAGGATACTTTTTATTATAAAGAGTTTAGAAGTGAACGGACTTTCAGGTATGCTGAAAGCCCTATGACGCTGAACATTGTTTGTCCATCGGGCTCTGGCTTGGAAGTTTCTGGCGCGGAGGGTTCTACTGCGGGGATTGGTTGTCCAGTTGTTATCTTCTTTCACGGCGGCGGTCATGAGACTGGAACCGTTGGGGAGCTCCCTTATGGGACTTGCACTGAATACGCCAAACGGGGTGTTGTTTTTGTCTCTGTAGGCTATCGGCTTAATGTATTTAATCTTTATAGGGGAATGAATTACGGTTTGTATGACCAAATTGCAGCTATCCATTGGGTTAGGGCTAATATTGCTGCGTTTGGCGGAAATCCAGAGCAGATTGTACTGATGGGACAAAGTGCAGGGGCCATGAGTATTACAGCGCTTTGTATGAGCCAGAAGCTCAAGGGACTGGTGAAGGGCGCGGTTTTGATGTCCGGTGGCGGATGCATTCCTAAGCTCGCTGGGCCGTGGCCTAAAGAGAAGTGTGACCAGTTTTGGGATGGTGTGCGCAGTAAAGCGGGGGCTACTAGTGAGAAGGAGCTTAGAGAGATTGGCGCAGAGGAGCTTTGGCGCTCTTGGCAGAAGCAGACGCAGGAGGGGACTAATTTCCATCTCAGGCAGCCAGCTATTGATGGCGATATTGTGCCGGATTTTCCGCAAAAGGTGTTGAAGTGTGGGCTTGATTTGGATATTCCGCTGATTTTTGGCGTAACGGCGCAAGATTTTCTGCCTGTCATCATGTATGAGATGGCCCTGTCGTGGGGTAAGCGAAATGCTAGAATGAGACGGGCTCCAGTTTATGGGTACATGGTGCGTAGAACGCCACCTGGAAATTGTTATAAAGCGTTTCATGGTATAGATTTGTGGTATATGTTTGGCAACTTGGATAAGTCCTGGCGTCCGTTTGAGCCCCAGGATTATGAGCTGTCTGCACGCATGATTGACTATGTTGCGGCTTTTGCGCGCACGGGTGATCCTAATGGTGGTGTTGCCGGCGCTGGGATGGCTGGTGTTGCTGCTACGGGTGCTGGGACTGGCGCTGGAACTGGCGCTGGAGCTTTGCCTTATTGGCCTGCTATTTCTAGCTCTAATAGCAAGTTTATGTGCTTTGACGTAGGGCCTGCGGAGCTTTTGACGCCACACCAATGCAGAAAGCTGGTCTGGCATACCGCTTTGAGGGACAAGGGACCGCTTTGAGCACAGTGGATATGAAAGGTAAGTATACCTAAATAGCCAAAAAATGAGCTTTTTAGGTATACACACATATACCTAAAATCCTGAAAAATGGTTCATCCGGAAGAGTGTTGGTCAAGTAGTTTGTTTTTATCCGGATTTGATGAACTAATGGCTACAAAAGCAGAAAAAACAGAACCATTAAAGGCTGTTTGTGTCTAATAAAATTTTTTGTAAAATTTTTATTGAAATAGACACAACTGGGGACTACGACGGGCTCTGTGAGCCACCAAACTTATTAAAACCGAGCCAACAAATTTCAAGAT
>CAVISO010000090.1:0-5219 GCA_963645435.1 Sphaerochaetaceae bacterium
TGGGCTAAGTGGAGGTAATTACTTTGAGCGGAATCGTTAATGAAGAGTTGTACAAAAAGTCAAAATATAAAATAGCTTGGATTCTAAAGGAAACAAATTCAGAAGACCCTAATTTTGAAATATGTAGCTGGTTAGATAAGTATTTGCCTGTTGATAAAAAAGTCCCTAGACGAGTTGCTCTCTCGAGCTATGGAATACTAAATAAAGAACCTAATGCAAATGCTTTTGACTCAAAAGAGTACAAAGTAAAATCTGCACTTAGAGAAATCGCTTGGATTAATATTAGTGATGAGCCCGGTGGGGCTTCTACATCATCTGCAAGATTAAACTCTTTATATAAAACGAATCAACAAAAAGTTTTATCTCAAATTAGAAACATTGATGCAGACATAATAATCTTTGGCGGAACTTTATATCAGCTATGGAATGACCTCTATAAGAATTGTTTTGAGTTATTGCTTAATAAACTGGAGTTCTCTTGCTGCAACATCACTATTAATGCGTATCTACAAGAAAACAATTCAGAGCCTTTAATTTTAGAAGTTTTGCATCCAGCGGAAAGAAAAATGAGTGACCATGACTATTCTAGTCAAATTATAATGGCTGTCAGAGCATGGGAGAAGGGCGAGTATAGGTTGCTAAAAGAGTGGTAGTGGGCTGTCTCAGAATAGCTACAGATCATACGTAATTCTTAAGAAGGAAATATCTTTGACTCTGTATTATAATCTTCAGATTTATAAAGATCTATAAAGACGAACTTTTGATTTTCTTGAAGCAGTGAGTCCAAGAGGTATCGGGGTTTTGGAAGAAGAGTGCGGGATCTAATAAGATTAGCTTTTAGTGCATACCCCCAAGACGAGTCCTGAACCCCTAGAGCCATTTCTCAACCACGGCCAACCAGCCTCTCATCCTTTCCTCCCAAATCTGCAGTCTAGGTACCTATTGCTTTTTTCAATGGTGTTTTGTCTTTTAAGTGGTATAATTGTTCTAATAACACTTTGAGGAGCGCCGTTGAGAATGGAAAGCACAGATTATATTGAGACAACAGAACAAAATCCGTTTACAGATACAATTCTTTTTACTTTTGAGGCTTCTTGTTCTGAGCTTAGTTTTTCTCAGTTTTGTGGATTTGAGAAACTGGAGCTCTCCTTTAATGTTGAGAATATTGGGCATGCGGATCTTAAGAAGTTTTACATAACATGTTCTGCATCCTCTCAATTTCTTGTTGGTCTTGAAGATGTTAAGATTACCGGCAATGCTAATTCGGTTGATTCCTCAAGTAGCATCTTTAAGAGAAGCGTCTATCTTGGTCTTAATCAGTCCAGCTTTAAAGGATTGAATGAAGATTCTTTTGAGACTTTGACGGCAACGCTGTTTAGCTCGGATGGCACAGAGATAGCTTCAAAGCAATTAGATATTACCCTCAGACCAATGGATTTCTGGAATGGAAATCCGCAAACGCTACCAGTTTTCATTGAAAGAAATAGTCAGAAGATAAAGGAGCTTGCCAAAAATGTGGGTGTAGCACTGGAAACTCTTACTGGCAATCAATCTCTTGCAGCATACCAAAGAAACAGTGAAACCTATGTTTTAATGCAATGTGCTGCGGTTTACTCAGCATTACAAGAGCAAAAGCTAATCTATTCAGAGCCTCAGCCTGGTGAAGCTATTTCTGGACAAAGAATAAGAAGTTGCAATGAAATTTTGTTAAACAAGACTGCAACTTGCTTGGATACAACACTCTTGTATTGCGCGCTAGCTGAGTATATCGGGCTTCATCCAATTGTCTGTCTCGTGCAGGGACATGCATTTCCTGGCGTATGGCTTCAGGAAGATGGAATGTTTGAAAGCATTGTGCATGATGATCCGGCCGATATTACGCAAAATTGCGTTCAGACAAACCAGAGAATTTGTATTGTTGAATCAACGGCACTGACAGCAAATCCTCCAATCTCGTTTGAGACGGCTAGGGCAATAGCTTTGGATAAAGCAGAAGCGTGTGACAGTATAAGAATTGTTGATGTTTATCAGGCTAGGTTGCAGAGAATTAGACCTTTGCCACAAGAGTCTGTAGATGCAGAAGGGAAGGTGATTTTTGAAGAAGACCCTGAGTTTGTACATTTTGTAAACACTCCTTCTGAGATTGAGAATTATCAGCTGGGAGAATATGAACAGTTTGATAACACCCCAAAGACAAAAATTGAATATTGGCAAAGAAAACTATTGGATTTTTCAACAAGAAGTCCTCTTATTAACATGAAGATTACCTCTAGCTCTGTTCAGCTTCTCCATCCAAGGATTGATTCACTTGAAGATGAGCTAAATTCCTCAGGCTCTTTTTCTTTGATTCCCAATCCGCTTGTTGCTACTGATATCAATCTGCAAAATGAAGCTATTGTTCGTGCAAACTCGGAACTTCTTCTTAAGTATTCTGCTGACCACAAGTTAGCTACGGCTGAAAATGAAAAAGACCTTGCAAAGAAACTTGTAACTATTTCAAGAAGAGTTCAGAGAGACTTAAGTGAAACTGGTGTTAATCCCTTGTATTTGGCCGTAGGTCATATTGAATGGACAGATGCACAATCTGTTGTTCCTTTACGAGCTCCAATTATTTTATATCCTGTCAATCTTACCAGAAAGAATCGTAATGAATTCCAACTTTCTTTAAGAGATGATGAAGAGCCTCAGTTGAACTTTAGTATTTTTGAGAAGTTTAGAAATGAATTTAAATATCAGACTACTTTGAATTATGAGAACCTTCCTAAGGATGAAAACGGCTTAGACATAAGGAAAATCTTTGCAATTATCCAAGAAGAGATAAGAAGACAGCCAAGATGGCACCTTGTTGAATCTTGTGTTTTGGGACTTTTCTCATTTGACCAGTTCATAATGTGGAATGATTTGAGAAAGAAAACTGAGGCTTTAACCAATAATAAGGTAGTTGCTAGCCTTGTTAAGGGCGAACTTTCATATGAACCAAATCCAATTCCAACTGTTGAAGATGATGACTTTATAGACCAGATTGTTCCAATTTCTTGTGATGAAACTCAACTTCAAGCGGTCAAAGCCTCTGCTTGTGATAATAGTTTTATTTTGCAGGGACCTCCAGGAACAGGAAAGTCTCAAACTATAACTGCAATGGTTGTAAATGCCATTAGCCATGGAAAGAAGGTTCTTTTTGTTGCCGAGAAAATGGCTGCTTTACAGGTTGTTTATAGAAATTTAAAGCAACTTGGTATCAGTGACTATCTGTTGGAACTTCATTCTACAAAAGTAACTAAGTCTCATTTGATTGAGCAATTGAGCTTGGCTTTGAATAGGACGGATAATTCTCAAAGTACAAATAATTCTTTAAGTAACCAAATTAAGAAGATAGATGAAGAGTTGTGTCAATATGTAAAAATCCTGCATAAAAAGACCGATAACGGTTTGAGCCTATATGAAATGATTAATAGGTTTGAGCCTTTAAGAAAAGAGAAACTTGTTGACTTGGATTACTATCAGATTAAAAAGGTAACTTTAGCAGAACTTGAAGAGGTTAATTTTAATTTAAATGGTTTAAAGAGGAATATTGAAAGATTTAGCCCTGTTCTAGAGTCTCCGTTTAGATATATTGAAGCACAAGAGGTCACAGAGGAAGAACTCTCAGTTATAAAGCAAGGACTCAAAGAGACGATTTCTTTGATACAAAAATATTTGTCTCTTGCTAGTACTTTATGCCAGAAACTTGAGCATAAGCTCAATCCAAGCTTTAACTTGGACGTTACAGGAACAATAACTGCATTGATTTCTTCTGCTCAAAAGCTGACAGATATTAATTTCCCTGTTGAAATGCTTAATGTGGACAATAATGAACTAGCTTTAGTGTGGAGAAAGATAAAAGAGTACCAAGATCTTAAGAAAAGGTTTGATGACGAACTAAATGGAAAATGGAATACCGATGTCTTGGATTTGGATATTCCATCCCTTTTAATGGAATGGAATTCTTGCAAAGAAGGATTATTTAAAAGTAAGAAGAGAAAGGATCTGATAAGTAGGCTTGATTCTTTCTCTACGGAAGGTGGAATAACAAAGGACAATATAGAAAAGGAATTGCGCTCTTTAAATAAGGTCTCTTCAATGCGTAAGGAGATTGCTAAAGCAAAAGAAGCAATTCCTGTAAAGTATTTGGCTATTACAGAGCGTGTTTTGGATGCAGTGGAAGCTGAGTCTACGATTACTTCCTATAAGAAATGTGCTGTGGCTGTTGCCAAAAAGCTTTTCTATGCTTTTGAGGAGGCTTTGGAAATAGATTTCTATTCTGAGTTTTATCAGAATCTCAGTTCTTTAGTGGAGATAAAGGACATAGGAGTATCGGGACAGAAAAGTTTTGAAAAGATAGCGCAGATGCTTGGATTGAGTAGGGAAGCAAAAGAGCTCTCTTTGGCAAAGCTATGTGAGATTCTTGAAATTTATGAAAGAGAGCCTAGTAAGGTATTTGAATGGTGTCGATGCAACTCCTTGCGTCAGTGGTTCGAGGATAAGCCATATAGCCAGTATTTTGTTTCTTGTGTTTTGAATGGACAGACAAGTAAGAAAGCCTATGATGAGCTTGTGGCCTCTTATTTAAAGGTGCAAATAGAACATTGCATTAGAGAGAATCCAGAGTTGAGCAGGTATTCAAAAGATTCCTTTGAGGAGATGATTTCTGAACTTTCTGATGCTGAACAGAAGTTTAGAACTCAAATTCAACAGGCTCTTCCTTCTAGAATTGAGAAGGCTTTGAAGGATGCTTTTGCGAGTAAGAATGTCTTTGGCTCAAAGCAGGAAATTCAGAAGTTCATATCTAGCAATGGAAAGAGAAGGTCAATTAGGTCGCTTTTTTCCACTTGTGCTGATTATATTTCAGACCTTTGTCCGTGCTGGCTGATGAGTCCAATGTCGGTTTCTCAGTTCTTAGAGCCAGGAAAACAGCTGTTTGATGTTGTTGTTATGGACGAGGCATCTCAGATACAAACCTGTAAGGCAATAGGTGCAATTGCACGTGGAAAGAATTTAATTGTTGTTGGAGACTCAAAGCAGATGCCTCCAACTAGTTTCTTTGCAAAAACTGTTTCAGAAGATGAAGAATATTCTGTTGAAGATGAAAGGATGAAAGACCTTGATAGTATTCTTGATGATTGTGAAACTATTGGGTTGCCTTCGACTCGGTTGAATTGGCATTACAGAAGCAGTAATGA
>CAVISO010000091.1:0-1461 GCA_963645435.1 Sphaerochaetaceae bacterium
ACACAGACAATATTCTTCTTGTTGGCATCAACTATGACAAAACCACCAAGAAGCATGAGTGTCTCATTGAGAAACTTTGACGGCCTGCGGAATTGATACAAAAAGAAATGACACAAGCAGAATTGATAAAATTTATCAAGGAAAATGAGCCTCATCCTTTGCATTATAGTGCCCAGCAAAACACCTTAGATACCTTTATTGAGGTACAGGAGAATCTAAGTTTTTCAGATTTGCTTTTCCAGTACATTAAGGAAAGTGGTTTGTCTGAAGTTGAGTGTTATAAGAAGGCCGGCCTTACAGCCCAACACTTCTCCAAGATTAGAAGCGATAGGAAGTATCGGCCTACAAAGAGCACGGCTCTTGCGCTTGCAATTGCACTTAAATTAGATTTGCCCAAGACTAAAGAGCTTTTGCGGTCTGCTGGTTTTGCCTTCACACATGCAAGTAAAGCTGACTAATTGTTGAGTATTTTATCATCAACCAACAGTGGGATTTGATGGAGATAAATAGCGTTTTAGATTCTTATAATCTTGAGCCAATTGGAACTTAAAAATATCGCCTAGCAGGCTAACAAAAAACTTCTTTCGATTGCTATTCTCTCAGTATAATAAGGAGAGAAAAGTTAGGACAAAAGAAAGTTTGATGGAGAAGGTTAAAGCTTACATTGTAGATGGAACAGAAGAGTGGGAAACTGTCAGAGATTACATGGCATACGATGTAAAAGGATTCACAAAAATTCTTAAGGAGCATCAGCTAAGCCCTGTGGAATTTCATGCCGTTTTGCCATTTTTGAAAGAAGTTTTTTACTATTCTCCTAGGCATTGTGACGATGAGGAAATTCTCAATGGTTTATATTATGCAGTGCTAGATTGTAAAGAATTTTATAGCGAAACAATGAAAGATACACCAATGGAACCTTTCATAGAAATGATTTTTGAATTGTTTAAAAATGGAAGCAAAGAACTAAACATGCACATTGAAATGTTAATCTGGGCAATCTTGCGTAAGAGTAGAGAAATGCTAGAATCTTAAACAAAAAAATCTTCACTTTTTCATTGAAGGTCCTGAAGAATAATGCCAATTTATAGTCAGAGGCGACGCCTTCATTTCCCCACATTGTTGAAGAGGTAAGATTGGTTGGCTCACTTATCTTTTACTACAATAAAAGGGGCCTTAATGCCGAGCTTTTCTCTTCAAAAGCAAGTTTTATTCAAGGGCTAAAAATAATCTGATAGGAGAAAAAAAGAGGCCCTGCATCGCAGAGCAACGCAATCTTTATATTCGATAGTCTCCATCCTTTTTTCACCAAGGGAGTCAGTAAAATCTCTGTAATTGGATGCTCAGCCAACAACCCTTTCATGCTATAACATAGATCTTCAATCTGTCCCGATTATTTTTCTCAGATAAACTCTAAAAAATGCTTCGGACGCCAAAAAATAATATTTTTTATTAGTTTTTAGC
>CAVISO010000091.1:1609-5189 GCA_963645435.1 Sphaerochaetaceae bacterium
TCATTTTCTTATATTGCAACAAATTAAAAAACTCAACCATTTCCCCCGTGTTAACAAATTCCTTTTATTTATCTTGTTGAGTATATAGCAAAAAATATTTTTTTGATTATTTTTAAATAATTCCTCAAAAACGATAGCCCTCTCGCATGAGAGGGCAAATAAAAATCACGCAATGTCACAATAACCTGGTCCAAAATTGAGGCCATATTTATCACCAATTGTCTTTGAATCCTCATCTACCATATGCAAGATTTCCTTCAAATAATTTGCCTTTATAAGGCTTATTGCTTGCTCTCTTGACTTTGCTTTGACCGAGTAGCATGCGTCATATACAAGGTCTATGCTCACCATAAAACCTTCATCTTCTACATCAAGACATCGGTCAGTTTTTGGCCCTTCAGTCGTAGCATAGTTGTAACATTTACTTTCATCGTTTTGCATCAAATCGATAACTGTTGTCTGCCTTGTTTTCTTCAAAGCTTCTTGCACCTGTTCCAATGCTGCGTCTACTTCCAACTGATCAGTTTGGACCTGCGAGCAGTATAAGATGGAAAACCAAATTGTAAAATATTGTTGCTTCATAATAATAGCAACCTCCTATTGTAATTTTTGTGATACCCCACTCAAGTGGAGAGTTATTAAAAGGCCAGGGTGGGGAGGATTGTTGTAGCAAAAAGACCAATCAAACTACAGTGAAAATTCCACCCTAGCCAAAATTTAGATTAGATTAGCAAGCTTCATGTAGAGCCTCATCTTGCTCGCAAGTGTCATACTCTAGAGGAATATTTTTTGCTTCATACGTTGTGATTGCGTACCCCGGCTTCAGTGGAATCTGATACGCAAGAGTGCATAAAACTTTCCACCGTTTGCCTGCACTATTGCTTTTCCAATCGTACTCGCGAAAGGCTACTTGAGGAACTTTCGTAGTGCTGCCTCTTTGCAATTCTACTATCGGAAAGCCTCCAGCCTCAGGCTGGCAGAACCCGATAATTTTACCTGCTTCACCGTACTCTGCAACAGTTTTTCCTGCTTTATCAAAGAGACTTCTAGTTAACATAACCTGTTCGCCAACATAAAGAGTCAGCTCATCATGAAAAGCAAAATCCGTTGAATTTGATCCAATTTTATATCTTGCTTTGAAGGTTCTTCCCTCATTGCTTTTTGCAAGTTCTTGCAAGTGGCTTTGGTTTATAATTGCAGCCTTAGCACTTGTTGCAGTTATGCTAATAGTTTCACTCAGTTCTCTGCTATCCCTTACTCTTTCTGGTAGCCTAATCACGTGAGTTGATCTCGAAAGAAAAGTTGTCAGGAAGTTCAAAGTCGTGAGATACTTTAAGTTCTCAGTTTCTAAGAATGCGACAAGTTTAATCTTTTTCTTCCCACTGCAATTCATTTCATCCAGACCGGTCAAAATGAAACGCAGAGCATCAAAAGACATCTTCTCTGTAGCATAAAGTAAGACGATTCTCTTTTTTGCTAGCTCAGAGTAAAAAGCATCTTTTGCATAGCTATTGAAACTCTTACCTACTAGTTCATATAACGTGTACGCCTCAGTATCTGCAGTTTCTATCGCTCTTGTACCCAAAAACGAGCCAGAAATTTCAAGCGATTTCTCCTTATAGTGCTCAGCAAGTAATTTGCAAAGATTAGCTTTTCCCGAGTCTAGAGATCCAATAATGATGGTGTCTCCTTCTGTGTTAAGACATGTTTCAAAAGCTACTTCCAAAGTGCTTGAAGAAGATGGCGTTGCATACCCATTCGTGATAAGTTCATTTGTTTTTCTGTAAAGCATAAAAGCCTCCATAAGTTTTGAAAATTTGAGAAGAAAGGGACTGCCACTGGCAGCCCTAACACACGTACCCTTTGTCAAAATTTTGGTAAAAAATAGTTTTGCAGTAAAATTGTATTAGACAGGAGGTCTGTAATGGATAATGCAAAATTTGATGAAATTCGGATGAACTTAAGGTTGAGGAGTATAAGGATGCCTAAAATTTTGGAAAAAAAAGGTTATACGGTAAAATTAAAGAGTCTGGGTTTATTCAGCCAAGATGAGAGGTTTTTGGGATGATTAAAGACAAAACAAATGCATGGAAAAAATTCGGATATAGTTTCTGGGTAACTTTTTCAGTAATAACGATTATGTTGGGGATTTTGGGTTTTTTGTTCACGGCGTTGTCTATTTACGAAATCATATTTGAAGCAGGTCGAGGCTTTTGGTTTGGTTTGTGTTTTTACGGCGTGTTTTCGGTGGTTGCAGGTTTACTTTGCTCTAAATTGCTTCCGGCGTGGGCTGAAATGGTGCGAACTTACAGATTGTTAGAAGAGCGTTTTAAGGGTGCGGTCGGAGCAACGTCTGTTGCACAATTTGTAAAAGTTGACGAAGAGAGAAAGGCTGCACTTGTTCAGGCAGTTGAAGAAAAGCAAAACGAAACTGGCAATGCAATGCTAAAAATTTTGAATCAGCATAAAAAGGAAGTCGAAAAACTTACCTTTAAAACTGACGAGAATATTAATGACATAATGAAATCGGTAAATGCAATTAATGGTCGTTTGGAAGCATTGGAAAATCCGGTTATTTTATCACAAATAATTGATGAAACAAAAAAAATGCGTCAAGAACTAAACGATATTATGAGCCAGGCCAATGCGCCAAGAGTAGGATCTTCCCCTGAATCTTTACAATCCAATGAGGTTGATGCAAGTAAAGATGAGGTTGAAGCCCTCCCTCCATCAAAGCCAAAACACCCAGGCGGACGCCCTAAGGGCGTTAAAAACAAACCAAAACCAAGACCCATACCTATCAATGAAACTTCTGACGAAGTTGACAAAAGAGGTCTTGAATCTACAGAGGAGGAAGAAGCTGAAGGAATTATCATAGAGGAATATGATGATGAAATTGACCCTTGTGGGCCCGATGATGAGTCTGGTCTCTTTTAATAAGACCAGAGGGCAAGGCAAAATTTTGGAAAAAATTTCGTTTGATGTAAAATATAAATAGCAACAAAAAGGCATGCGTTGCATGCCGTTGTAAAAAAATAAATATCAATAAGGAGGGCAAATTGCCGGAGATAATTATTAATGTGTCCGATGAGGACTTCGCATTGCTGCAAGAAACAGCATCAAACCGAGGGGAGTCAGTGCAGAGTTTTTTTAAGAGAAAGCTTCTTGCTGAAATCAACTCAGAGACAGATGGGCTTATCGTAATAGATAGGCTGGAAAATCTTGTGCTAGGACAAAGGCTTTTAGCCGCAAAAATGGAAGAATCCTTCAAAGAGTTGGCGTATGACCACGAGTTGCAGAAGGCGAAAAATGCTCCTGTTCTAACTACCGTAACTAGTCGCGCCAGCGGGGTCTGGGCGTCAGCCATCAATGCGGTACAAGACTACTTGATTGGCAATGGTGTGGATCCACTGGGCTTAGACGACATTTAACTGTGGTGCGATGTTTTACAGCAGATGGCGTAATCCAAAAGATTGCGCCTATGCAGACTAAAATTTCGATATTTTCTAGATTAAAACAAAGATACCGAATTGAGAAGTTTAATTAAAAAATCATTTGGAGTAATAATTAACATATAAGT
>CAVISO010000092.1:0-5172 GCA_963645435.1 Sphaerochaetaceae bacterium
TGAGGCTAGTTCCCCCAGTAGTACCCCCATTAGTGAGGCTAGTCCCCCCATTAGTCCTTCAAAAACTTCTGGAATTGTGCCAAGCCATGGTGTAAGCTGATAAGAGAAGCTCAAAAAGGAAGGATTAGAGCAAAATTATGAGCAAGAAAGGCATTTCTTTGGTTGGAATTCATGATGTGCAGGAGGTGGCGCGTATAAGGGAGCAGTATCCGGACTGCTACTTTGAACTGTCGTATTTGTCTACAGAGCAATCCCTTAGTGAGGTGCTACCACTGATTGAGGGGCGCGTGGCTAGCCTTCATCTGCTGGCGCCAAAGCGCGAGTTCTTTCCTAATTTGGCCTCCCAGAAGGCGTATGCGTGGTCTGAGAAGGAGATTCTTTTGGACGCAGAGCTGGCGCTCAAACTTGGAGCCCAGAATCTGGTTCTGCATCCGGGCTATCTGGTGGATGGCTTGGTCTACAGCAACTATGCCCAGCGCCTGCCCCAGATTAAGGAGCTAAAGCTTGACGAGTACTTGATTTACCCGCAAGAGAGCGTCTGCGCGCCCAGCTATATTCACTCAGCCCGATACCTAGAAAGCTACAAGCTTATGAAAGAGAACGCGCTCATTTTAAGCGAGAAAGTGCATTCCATGGGGCTTAATTTGTGTCTTGAAAATCTTAATCCTAGGGGTGGCTACATGATTTTACATCCAGATGAGTGCCTTGATTTGGCTAACGCTGGCTTGAAGTTATGTCTGGATGTTGGGCATCTTCAGGTTAACAGTTTTGTGTTTGATTTTGACACGCTGACTCAGATTAAGAGAATTTTGGACACGGGTGCAGTGAAGACCATGCACCTGCATTCTAATGAATCGAGCGTGGGGTTTTATAAGGATTCGCATAAGAGTTTTGATAAGTATATGCCTTACTGGAAAGAAATTGTCTCTTATGGGGAGGCTAAGGGAGCTAACTTAATTTTAGAGACTTTAGAGGAATGTCAGCGAAACGTGGGGCTGCTGTTTACATAACCTACTAACGGGGTACTACCCCCATAAAGCCAACTAGATGGCAACTAAGCCAACTACATACCTCACTAAAGGGGGTACTACCCCCATAAAGCCAACTAGATGGCAACTAAGCCAACTACATACCTCACTAAAGGGGGTACTACCCCCATAAAGCCAACTAGATGGCAACTAAGCCAACTACATACCTCACTAAAGGGGGTACTACCCCCATAAAGCCAACTAGATGGCAACTAAGCCAACTACATGCCTCACTAAAGGGGGTACTACCCCAACTAGACGCAACATTTCACAATTTCTGTTGCGTTCTGCCAAAGCCGTGCTAAAATAGTTGCAATTGCAAAAAAACACAAAAAGGAGAGGATTTTCAATGAAAAAACTACTTGCTATTTTATTGGTTGCTCTTTTGTCTTTCTCACTGTTTGCACAGGGTGCAGCAGAGGCAAAGGAAGAGAAACAGAGTTTGGTTATCTATAGTGCCGCTTCAGAAGGTGAAGCTGAACTTTTGACAAAAGCATTTAATGAACTGTATCCAAATATTGAGGTAACAATCATTCGTGCTGGTTCTGGTGACCTTGTAACCAGAGTTAAGACAGAGTGGCCACAGCCAGAAGGCGATGTCATTCTTCTCATGGGAACCGAGAACTTAGACCAGATTTATGACAAGCTTGAGCCTTACAAGTGCGCAAACGATGCTAACATTGAAGCTCAGTACAAGGATCAGGGTTCTGAAGTTCCAAAGTACTATGCAACTTCAATGCCACTTCAGGCCATCATGTACAACACAGACCTCCTTTCTGCTGAGGATGCTCCAAAGTCCTGGAAGGACCTTGCAGATCCAAAGTACAAGGGCATGATTGTTCTTGCTAACCCAGCTTCTTCTGGTTCAGCCTACGCACAGCTTTACATGATGAACTACCTCTATGGTATGGATTTTGTAAAGCAGGTGGTTGCTAACACAACTTATGTTGCTTCTTCAACAGCAGGTCCAGACTCAGTTGCTCGTGGCGAATATGCTATCACAGTAACTGGCGAGGCCAACATTGGTAAAAAGATTGGCGCAGGCGATCCTGTTGCTTACGTGCTTCCTGAAGAAGGTACAGGCTTCAGAATTGAAGGTTCCGCAATTCTTGCTAACTGCAAGAACCTTGATGCTGCTCAGAAGTTCATTGACTTCATGACCACCAAGGAAGCTTTTGAGATTGTTAGAACCGAGTGCTACAGAAGAGCTGTTTCTACTGAAGTTGCAGGACCAGAAAATCTTCCTGCTCTCTCAGAAATGAAGTTCTTTGAGTACGATGCTGTCAAGGCAAAGGAAATGAAGAAGGCTCTTGTTGCTGAGTTCAACGCACTTCTGTAAAAATAAATAATTCTAGGTGGGGCTGAGAGTTATACTGACTTTCAGCCTCTTTCTATATTGAGGATAATATGAGCAAAAATTTAACTTATGAACAAGTAAATAAGATTTATGGAGAAAAGACAAAAAATCCCGTTCATGCGCTAAAGGACGTTTCCTTTACCATCAATCCGGGCGAGCTTTTTTGTCTTTTGGGACCTAGTGGCTGCGGAAAGACCACGCTTTTGCGTTCTACCGCTGGGCTTGAGGAAATTTCCTCTGGCCGAATGCTTTACGGGGATGTCGATATCTCCACCATTCCGCCTTATAAGCGCAATATTGGAATGGTTTTCCAAAGTTTTGCTCTGTATCCTCACATGTCTATCTTTGAGAACGTGGCGTACGGCCTTCGCGTGCGCAAAGTTCCTAACGAGGAAGTAAAGCGCAAGGTAACTGAAGTCATGGAGCTGGTTGGCCTGCAGGAGGAACTTAAGCGCAACCCAAGCCCTACCGCTCTTTCCGGCGGCCAGCAGCAGCGTGTAGCTATAGCCCGAGCTTTGGTCTACGACCCCGATATTCTTTTACTGGATGAGCCTTTAGCTAACCTAGACGCTAAGCTCAGACGCTACATGAGAGCTGAGATTAGACGCATTCAGAAGGCTACAAATATTACTACTATTTTTGTTACTCATGACCAGGAAGAGGCCATGGCTGTTGGCGACAGACTTGCTGTTCTTAAAAAGGGAGTTGTTGAGCAAATTGGCACCTCTGATGAGCTTTACAATGCGCCTAGGAATGCTTTTGTTGCTAACTTCATTGGCAAGATGAATTTCTTTGAGTCTAAGGTGGAAGAACTTCAGGGCGAAAAGATAGTTGCTAAGCTTGTAAAAGCTGGTCCTAGTTTGGAGCTTGATAAATATCGGGCTCACGTGGAAGCGGGGATTGGACAGCGGGTGCTGGTAGGCGCTAGGCCGGAGCATCTCTTTGTCTCTAAAGAAGATGGCGTGAAGGGTATAGACGGCGTGGTGCATATTATTCAGCATCTGGGATCGTTTATCAGATACGAGGTGGACGTAGATAAAGAGGTTTCGCCGGTCACGCTGGAGGTGGATATGGACTCGCTGCAAAAGGATATTCGCGAGGGCGATAGCGTGCGCGTTGGGTTTAAAGAGGAGAAGCTGTTTTTGTTTTCGCCAGAGGGTAGAGAGCTATGAGTAAAAAGTTTTCAATTACGGAGAACGGCCAGGAAAAAAGTAGGCTTAAGCGGTTCTTTCAAAAGGACTTTTCGCAGGCTTTAATCTTTGCAATTCCTATGGCGTTTTTGGCTATCTTTTTGCTGTATCCTCTTGTGCTGACGTTACTTAGAGCATTCTGGAAGCCTACGGAGGGCTTGGAGTTTTCTGGCTGGTCGTTGGAAGGCTTTAAGATGTTCTTCAGTAGTAACTTGTACATGAAGAGCTTGAAGAATTCGTTCATTGTAAGCATAAGTGTGACGCTTTTGACGCTACTTATTGGGGTGCCAATGGGTTACTGCGTGGCGCGCGTTAAGGTGCCGGGCAAGAAGCTGATTTTGTCGCTTGGTATTCTGCCAATTATTATGCCATCTTTTGTTGGGGCCTATACTTGGATTATTTTGCTGGGCAACAAGGGGGTTTTGCGTACTGCTTTGAACTGGCTTTTAAAGCCACTTGGGGTGACTGTGCCGCCTATTTACGGGATGTTTGGCATGATTTTGTGCATGACACTCACGTACTATCCGTTTGTTTTCCAGCTTAGCTATGGGGCTTTTTCCAGTGCAAATTCGCTTTTGGAGGAGTCGGCAATGCTCATGGGCGCCTCTGGTGGCAGAATTATGAGAACCATCACGCTTCCTCTTATCATGCCTTCCTTGGGAGCTGCTGCACTTTTGGTGTTTGTCAGGGCTATTGGTAACTTTGGTATTCCTGCCATCATTGGTGGTAATAACTATGTGCTTCCAACGCTTATCTTCTTTGAGGTTAATGGTTTCTTTAATATAAACGGTGCGGCTTCTATTGCGGTTGTTAACGTTGCAATTACTGCTTTGGTGCTATATTTGCAAAAATATGTTGTGGCAAAGAGGGAATATGAGACTATCTCTGCAACCCACAAGGAGTTGAAGATTCATGAGGGTAAGGGCGCTGTTATAGTTTCAACTATTTATTGTCTTTTTATCCTCATTGTGTCTTTGTTGCCACAAATTACAATCATAGTTATGTCGTTCTTTACTAAATGGGTTGGGCTTTTACCAGAAGGCTTTACCCTTGCAAACTACACACGTATTCCAAAGTATTCCTCTAAGGAGTTGTTCAATTCGTTCTTCCTTTCCATTACGGCTACTTTGCTTTGTGCAATTCTTGGCTCCATAATTGCTTACATTACTGAAAGAAAAAAACCTAAGGGAGCTGGGCTTTTGGATTTGGCTGTCATGAGTCCATTTATACTTCCGGGAACGGTAGTTTCTATTGCCCTGCTTTCTGCCTTCAGTGGAAACAGTGCTCTGCGTTTGACGGGAACTTATACTATTATAATTATATCCTACATGATTCGTAGAACGCCTTACGTTTATAGGTCTGTTGCAGCTCAGTTGACTCAGCTTAATCCTTCTTTGGAAGAGGCCAGTACCATAAGTGGTGCAACGTGGTTCTATACGTTCCGCAGGGTTAGCGTGCCTTTGATTTTGCCGGCTATAATTTCTGGCTCAATTATGACGTTAACTACACTGCTACAAGAACTTAGCACTACAATCTTGTTGTATTCGGGCAATACTAGAACTGTTCCTATTCAAATTTATGGTGCGGTTCAGGATGG
>CAVISO010000093.1:0-5020 GCA_963645435.1 Sphaerochaetaceae bacterium
CTAAATTTTCACAAAAAAAATTGCGATATCTAGTGAAAAAAATAGTTGTTAATCAAAGTCCTTCTATTTTATAATTAAGAAGACTCAAGAAAGTCAAAGTGTTGCACTTTGTTGCATTTTTGATTGACTTTGAGGATATATGGTTTAGAATAGAAACTAGAACATTATGGAAAAAGGAGAGCCAATATGGGTGATCGTATGAGACCAGTTCCATTTGAGGAGCTGATGGATAGAATTTTTTCAGAGTATAGAAATCACGGAACAATCTTTGGAATTAGCAAGGATAATTTCCATAAGCCTTCCGCAAAGCATTCTATTGAAGTTTTTGGACAGAAGTGTGCTACACCACTGGGACCTGCTGCAGGTCCACATACAC
This sequence comes from Sphaerochaetaceae bacterium, assembly GCA_963645435.1. Lineage (GTDB taxonomy): Bacteria > Spirochaetota > Spirochaetia > Sphaerochaetales > Sphaerochaetaceae > UBA9732. Next base: position 377 of record CAVISO010000093.1, read on the forward strand.
AGCTTGCACAGAACATTGTTAGTGCATACCTGGTAGGCGGAAGATTCATGGAGCTTAAGACAGTCCAGATTATGGATCATCTTGAGATTGCAAAGCCTTGTATTGATGCTAGAGATGAAGGACACAACGTTGAGTGGTCCACCGAGTACACCCTTGAGAAGGCTTTTGATGAGTATCTAAAGGCTTGGTTCGCAGTGCACACCCTGCAGGCAGCTCTTTGTGGAAAGTTTGAAGAACCAGACTTTATTTTCAATATGAGTGTTGGTTATAACCTTGAGGGCATCAAACAGCCAAAGATGCAAACTTATATAGATAATATGATGGATGCCTCAAGGAGCCCACTTTTTGAGCAGTACAAGGCTTCTCTGAAGGCTATGATTGAAGAGGATGAACTGCTTTGCGGTTCTGACCTTGAGAAGAGTGGCAAGGCTCTCAAGGAAATGGCTGACAAGATTAGCCCTGTTATTTGTAAGAGCGTCACAATTTCAACAATGCATGGCTGCCCTCCAAAGGAGATTGAGGCAATTTGTTCTTACATGCTTACAGAAAAGCATCTCAACACTTTTGTAAAACTCAATCCAACTCTTCTTGGCTACGATGAAGTCAGAGCTATCCTGGATGACACTGGTTTTAACCACGTTACACTTAAGAGAGAGAGCTTTGAGCATGACCTCCAGTATCCCGATGCCATTGCTATGCTTCACAGACTTGTTGAGCTTGCAAAGAAGGAGGGACTTGGCTTTGGCGTAAAGCTTACGAATACTCTTGGTAACGTCAATAACGGCAAGGTTCTTCCTGGTGAAGAAAGATACATGTCAGGTAGAGCATTGCTTCCAATTTCCACAAAAGTGGCTGCAAAGCTCAGTGCTGAATTTGATGGTAAGCTTCCAGTTTCTTACTCCGGTGGATGTACGGTATATTCAGTACAGGATATCTTTGATACAGGCATCAGACCAATTACCTTGGCAACTGATATGCTCAAGCCAGGTGGATATGCAAGAATGGCCCAGATGGCTAGTATCCTTGAAAAAAATAGCAAGACCTGGGGTAAAAAGGACATTGATGCTAAGGCTGTTGCAGAACTTTGCCAGAAGGCTCGCACCAGCTATTATTCCCAGAAAGAGTTCCGCGGAGATGCCAAGGCTAAGGTTGCTGACAACCTTCCACTGTTTGACTGCTATGTCTCACCTTGTATGATGGCTTGTCCAATTCATCAGAATATTCCTGATTACGTACAGCTTGTTGGAGAGGGTCGTTATGCTGAGGCTCTTGATGTGATTTATGAAGAGAATGCTCTTCCTAACATTACCTGCAACATTTGTGACCATCAGTGCCAGTTCCACTGCGCAAGAATGGAATACGAAGGTGCAGTCCAGATTAGAGAAATGAAGAAGCTGGCAGTTGAGAATGGAACTGAAGAGTATCTTGAAAAGTTCTTTGAGGCTCCACAGAAACCTGCAGATGTCAAAGCTGCCGTTGTTGGTGCAGGTCCTGCTGGTCTTTCTGCTGCATATTTCCTTGCAAAGGCTGGATTTGATACAACCATCTATGAAAAGGCTGAAAACGCAGGTGGTGTTGTTGCCAACATTATTCCTAACTTCAGAATTGATCCTAAGGCGGTTCAGGCAGATATTGACCATGTTGCCCGCCACGGTGTGAAGTTTAACTATGGTGTAAAGAAAGAGGAAGTAACCGTTAAGGCTCTTAAGGATGCTGGTTATGACTACATTTACTACGCAGTAGGTAGCGAAAAAGACAACGAAATTAAGCTTGATGGAGACAAGAAGGTCTTTGGTGCACTTGAGTTCTTGGAAGCCTTCAAGGCAGACAAAGCTCTTGCAATGCTTGGCAAGAACGTGGTTGTAACTGGAGGTGGAAACACCGCAATGGACAGTGCAAGAGCAGCAAAACGCACCGCTGGCGTAGAAAAGGTTACTGTTGTTTACAGACGTACTCAGAAAGAGATGCCAGCTGACCCTGATGAGTTTAAGCTTGCAAAAGCAGATGGCATTGATTTTGTCTTCCTTGCAAACCCAAAGAGCATGGCAGATGGAACGCTTGTTTGCACCAAGATGGAACTTGGGGAGCCAGATGCAAGTGGCAGACGCAGACCAGTGGAAACTGCAGAAACTGTTGAGATTCCTTGTGATGTTCTAATTACGGCTATTGGTGAGCATGCTGACTCAGAAGCTCTTACCTGGTATGGTCTTCCTGTAAACGAGAAGGGGTGGCCAATTGTTAATCCTGAGACCAACGAAAGCCCAGTTGAAGATGTTTATGCAATTGGTGATGTACAAAGCGGTCCATCCACAGTTGTAAGATGTATTGCTTCTGCAAGAAAGGCAGTTGAGGCAACAATTGATAAGGTTCTTGACTCCGTTAAGGATGCTGAATTGGAAGATGAAAAGTGCAAGGGTTGCAACGGTTGTGATGATAATAGTTCCTGTGAAGGCTGCAATCAGGAAGGCTGCAAGGCAACTAGCAACTGTGACTGCCAGAAGAATGCTCCAGAAGAAGATGAGGCTGAAGACGAAGGATACCTGGAAGACGAAGACAAGTTCTACAAGAGTGTTCAGGAAAGAAAGACTCATATTTGTCTTGACTGCAAGACCCCTTGCTCAAGTGCTGATGCTTTTGCTAAGAGAGAAGCAAGTCGTTGTATGGATTGTACTTACTACTGCAACAAGTGTGTTGATGTATGTCCAAACCGTGCTAACGTTGCTATTGACATGCGCTTCTCAGATGCTTGTGATGACCCATTCCAGATTCTCCACTTGGATGCTTTCTGTAACGAATGTGGAAACTGTGCAGCTTTCTGTAACCATGAAGGAAGACCTTATAAGGATAAGTTCACCTTGTTCAGCAGAAAGGATGACTTTGAGGACAGCACCAATAGTGGCTTCTATGTAGAAGGTGAAGATGTCCTAGTCAGACTGGAAGGAAAGCTTGTCCCTTGCAAGATTGATGGAGACGGAAACCTCCTTGGAGAGGTTCCAACTTTGGTGAAAGACCTTATTGAACAGGTGTTCCTTTGCTATGATTACCTGCTTACCCGCGTGGAGGAGTGATAGATGACCCTTGTAATTAGAAACGCAAAAGTTATTCAGACCATGGAACCTGTTGAGGTTCTTGAAGGTGTTGATATTGTTATTGAAGATGACCTTATCAAGGCTGTTGGCAAAAATGCCGGCAGCCAGGTTAAGGCTGACAAGATTCTTGAAGCAGAGGGAAAGTATGTTATTCCTGGCATGATTTGTGGTCACCATCACTACTACAGCGGTCTCAGCCGTGGCATGCTTATTTCTGCTGGTCCTCAGACAGATCTTATTCAAACTCTTAAGGAATGGTGGTGGCGGCTAGACCGTGCTTTGGACGAGGAGTCTTTGTACTACAGTTCCCTAATTTGCACACTTGATGCAATAAAAAACGGTACTACTGCCTGTATAGACCATCATGAGAGCCCAAATTATATTAATGGTTCTCTTTCAACCATAGCTAAAGGCATGGAAAAATTTGGTCTCAGAGGTATTGTTGCGTACGGTATTACAGACCGTAACTATGGTATGAAAGAGATTAAAGACGGCGTTGCTGAAGGCCTTAGATTTGCTAAAGAAGTAGATGATCGTGTCAAAAAGGGCGAGAACGTCATGTGTCAGGCTATGGTTGGTGGACATGCTCCGTTTACAATTCCTGAGGAAGGAATGGAGATGCTTGCTGATTCTGCAAGACAGACTGGCAGAGGTGCTCATATTCATGTGGCTGAAGGCGATTATGACCAGATTTGGTCTCATCACTTCTACAACATGGACATCCTAGACCGGCTTGATAAGCATGGTCTTCTTACTGACAAGACTCTTCTGGTTCATGGTATTTACCTCAATGAACATGAAGTTGAACTGCTTAATGAGAGAGGTTGTTATCTTGCTCATAACCCAAGAAGCAACATGAATAACCAGGTAGGCTATAGTAAGTATATTCCAAAGATTAAGAACTTGATTTTGGGTACAGATGGCTGTGGAAGTAACATGTTTGAAGAGAGCAAGATTGCTTTCTTTAAGAACAGAGATGCCTACGGTCCATATTGGCCTGGAGATTACATGGCAGCTCTTTCAAGAGCAAATAAGTTCTTAGAAAAGTACTTTGTTGGTGACAAATTTGGAAGAATTGAGCCGGGATACAAGGCTGATTTGGACATTCTTTCTTATCAGAATCCAACTCCTCTTAACGCAAATAATGCTGGCGGACACCTCATTTGGGGTATGAGTAGCAACTGTGTTGAGTCTGTTATCATCAACGGTAAGCTTGTCATGGAAAACCGACAGTTTGACTTTGATGAGAAGGAAATTTATGCAAAGGCTGCGGAGGTTGCAAAGAAGGTCTGGGCAAGGACTGATGCAATGCCTGCAACTGGAACAAGCGGAATTATTCGATAATATTTATATAATATTGTGGAAATATTCCTGTTTTTTTAGTACTTTATACGTGGCCGCAACCTTAGTTGCGGCTTGCGTGTTTTAGAGTATGCCATTGTCTTTTTTTGAGTCTAATGGTAAAAGTTGGCAGAAATTTGCAAAAATTGGCAAAAGAGGCAAATTTAAGCAAATTTAAGCAGATTTTGCAGCAAGAAAAGGTTGATTGGGAGGA
>CAVISO010000094.1:0-4903 GCA_963645435.1 Sphaerochaetaceae bacterium
TCCTTCTCTCACTCTTCTTGGAGCCACTCTTTGGATCAATCCCAAGCGCAGCTACCGCTCCAGCACTCATCATTGTTGGTGTCATGATGATTACTCCTGTTAAGACAATTGACTTTGAAGATTTCACAGAAGGCATTCCATCATTCATGTGTATTCTCATGATGGTTGTTACCTACAGCATTTCAAACGGTATCATGTTTGGTGTTCTCTTCTATGTTGTTCTCAAGGCTATCTCTGGCAAGTTCAAGGATATCAACTTCCCAACTTGGGTTCTGTTTGCTTTGTTCGTAGCAAAGATTATTGTTAACACAATCTAATTGCTTCAAAAGTAATTTACCGCCGCAGGCAATAGCTTGCGGCGTTTTTTCAAAAGAGGCATATAAAGGGGTTTATAAATGAATAAAGAACAGCTTAAACATCTAATTGATGTAGCCGCAGGGAGAGAGGCGGCTGATCTCTGCATTAAGAATTGTAACATTATTGATGTATACAATCGCGAAACTTTCCACGGTGACGTTTACGTTGTAGACGGACTTTTTGCTGGTTTTGGTGGAGAAAATTTCCCCGCAGCAAAAGAAACATTTGACGCTAAGGGCCAGTACATGGCTCCAGGATTCATTAATGGACACGTTCATATTGAATCCTCACACCTCTCGCCTGCAGAATTTGCAAAGCTAGTGGTGCCACACGGAACAACGACTGTAATAGCCGACCCCCACGAGATTTGCAATGTTTGTGGGCTAGCCGGTTTGGACTATATACTTGAAGCATCAAAGGATCTACCTTTGACAGTTTATTGCCAGATTCCTTCTTGTGTTCCAGCAACTCCATTTGAGAACGCAGGAGCAATACTTATGGCTAAAGAAATCTCCACAAGAATTGAGAACCCACGCGTTCTTGGCTTGGGAGAACTAATGAACTATGTTGGAGTTGCAGCAGCGGATAGCGATATCCTTGATAAAATCATGGTTGCCAAGAACGAAGGCAAAGTCATTGATGGTCACTGTCCTGCAATTACAGGGTCTGCCCTAGATGCCTACAGCGCAAGCGGTGTTTGCAACGACCACGAATGTGCCACCGGTGAAGAACTGCGCGACAGAACCAGACGTGGCATGTATGTACTTATTCGCCAAGGCTCTGCCTGTCACGACGAACGCAACCTGCTTAAGGGCGTAGACGAAAAGAACGCCAGTATGTGTCTTTTCTGTACCGATGACCGCCAGCCAAAGAGCCTGGTTGAGGAAGGCGATATTGATAACAACATTCGTATTGCCCTAGACGAAGGCTTTGATGCACCAACTGCAGTTTCTATTGCATCTCTTAACGCCGCTAAATGCTATAACCTTAAGGACAGAGGTGGCATTGCTCCTGGTCTTAGAGCGGACTTTGTCCTGGTTAACAACCTTAAAGACTTCAAGGTCACAGAAGTTTACGCAAAAGGTCAGCACGTAGCCTCCAACGGCGTTTATCTTGGACCAGATATCCATGTAGAGCCAAAGAACGTCAGTGGAAAAGTCAATGTTAAGAACTTCTCCAAAGAACGACTTGCCCTTCAGCTTAAGAGCAATAACGTCAAGACCATCAACATCATTCCAGGTTCTGTTGTAACAGAAATTGGAAGTGCAAAGGTTGACATCAAAGACGGTGTTTGGGTACGCAACCAAGAAGACATTGTTAAGATTGCCGTTGTTGAAAGACATAAGGGTACTGGAAACATAGGTCTTGGACTCATAAGAGGTTACGGACTTAAGGGAGGCGCGGTTGCAACCAGCGTTGCTCATGACTCTCATAATATCATTGTTGTTGGAGACAATGATGCAGACATGGAAGTTGCGGTCAAAAAGCTCATTGAATTGGGCGGTGGAATTGCGGTTGTAAAAGACGGCAAGGTGCTTGATTGTATTCAGCATGAAATTGCAGGACTTATGACGGACAAGCCAGGTGCTGTAGTTGAAGACAAGATTAGCTCAATGCAGGTTCTTGCACGTAAAGAACTAGGAATTAGCGAGAACGTTGATCCATTCATGACCTTGTGCTTCATGGCTTTACCAGTTATACCAGCAATCAAGATTACAGACTTGGGTCTGTTTGATGTAACAAAGTTTGCTTTAACACCAATTGAAAACTAAATACCAACTTGCCCCGCTGGAGAAATCTAGCGGGGCTTTTTTATAAACATAAAAAGTAAACTTTGAAAGTCTTAAACTTCTAGGATGAGATATTCTAAGCCTAAAAGTCTTCTCAACAAATCAAGAAAGAGTGGAAAGTTCTCCGGGTAAGCGTTAAGTCCAACAATATGCTGAACTGGAAGATTGCTTTCATCATCTTCCTCAACGTCTAATTGCCATTTTGGAGCCTTTGTAATTGAGGGATCTGAAATTAACGCATTTGAATAGGAGCTATCCCAGTTGAAAATTTTCAGTTCAATAAACTCTTTAAGCCAGAATACTGGGTCCTCAGTATAGATTTTCCATTCTTCTGAAGAAGAAACCTCATCAACGCCTTCTGCCTGATGAACTTTGTACAGCAAATCATAATCAGAAACTTTAGCTTCAAGATGAAGTGTTTGATATTCATTGGAAAAGGAAAAATCAAATCTCTTTAACATTAAAAAACTCCCTAATCACAGAAACTTCAATAGGCATTAACCTTTTCTAGAATAGGCTCTAGCAAGACCACCTTCAGAAGTCTCTCTATACCGCTGGTTCATATCTAAGCCGGTGTAATACATGCTCTTTAGAACCATGTCATAACTAATATTTCTTGTTCCCGTAAGGAAGTATGCAAGGTTAGCAGAGTTAATAGCTCTAAGGGCAGCAACTGCATTTCTTTCAATACAAGGAATTTGTACAAGTCCACAAATTGGGTCACAGGTCAGCCCCAGGTGATGTTCAAGAGCAACTTCAGCAGCATACTCAATTTGGTTAAGGTTATAACCAAAAAGCTGACCTGCAGCGGCAGCAGCCATTGAACAAGCAATTCCAACTTCTGCCTGACACCCACACTCAGCACCAGAAACTGATGCATTTTTTTTGGCGAGTTCGCCAAAAAGACCAGCAACAGCAAGAGCATGAAGGACATCGGTTTCAGAGAGATGACGTTTTTCTTTGAGGTAGTAGAGAACGGCGGGGAGAACGCCACAGGCACCACAGGTAGGCGCGGTGACAATTGTTCCGTTATCCGCGTTCTGCTCGCTGACAGCGTAGGCGTAGGAACAGACCATCTGGCATTCTACAAGTTCAGCATGCTTGTTGGGTACAATGTGGTCGTACAAGTATTTGGCTTTTCGTTCCACGTGAAGGCAACCTGGAAGAACCCCGTCTTTGGATAATCCTTCTTGGATGGCGGCTTTCATCACCTCCCAAACTTGAGCAAGATAGTCCCAGATTTCTTTGCCTTCGTTCATTTCAATATAGCTCACAAGATCTACATATCTGAATTCACAGAATTGCTTTATCTCTGCAAAAGAGTTTTCCATGTAGGTATCTTCACCAAGTAAAGTGGATTTTGGGCGTCCTTCAATGACAATATCGCCTCCGCCAATGCTTCTTACGCGAATTTGGTTGATTTCTTTGCCATCTTTGATTGCAATCAAGTCTAAAGTATTTGGGTGTTTAAGTTTAAGTGATTCATCTGTGTTAAGTTGGACATCACATTCAATTGGTGCAAAGCTCTCTTTAATGGCTATATCTGTGCCGTGACCCATACCAGTCTTGGCTAGAGAACCGTATAAAACAACTTTAAAACTATCTGCATCAGGATTTTCGCTTTTGAAAAGCTCAGCCGCACGAGCTGGACCCATTGTATGTGAACTAGAAGGACCCTTACCTATTTTGTAAATATCTTTAATTGATCTCATGCTTTTTCTCCATCAAAGTAAAGAGTAATTAATTGTTTGGTTACGGTCAACATTTGGGCAAAGTAATTGCTATCTTTTTGTTTAACCAATATATTAGTTGCCGTTGAGGAATCAAATGCTACATCGTAAAGTATTACTAGGTAACAACAATCATCAGGTTAGCACTACAGACAGGGATCTTTTGCACGGACCACTTGTTGGAAAAGTTTTTGCTTTTGTTCTGCCCTTGATGATTACAAACCTACTTCAAACCTTCTATTCTGCTGCAGACATGATTGTCGTTGGCATGTCAAATGTTGAAGGAGCCATTGGTGCAATCAGTACCACAAGTGCAATGATAAACCTAATCCTTAACGTTTTTGTTGGTTTTGCAGTAGGTTCAAGTGTTGTAGTTGCAAGGTACATTGGAGAAGGAAACGAAGAAAAAACCAGTCAGGCAGTACACACTGCCTTAATGACAGGACTTGTTGCGGGCATCATTTGCATGTTTTTAGGACTTTTCATAAGCCGTCCAATGCTTCAACTTCTAGGTGACGAAGGTCACATTCTAGACCTGGCAACTCTTTATACTAAAGTGTACTTTATTGGAGTTCCCTTTTTGGCTCTTACCAATTTCTTAATTTCCATCTTCAGAGCTAAAGGGGATACCAAAACTCCGTTATACGTACTGTCTGCAACAGGAATCTTAAATGTAGGACTCAACCTATTCTTTGTCCTTGTTTGCAAGATGTCTGTTGAAGGAGTTGCAATAGCCACCTCAATTTCCAACTTTGCCTCAGCAGTTATTCTTTTGATTATTCTTGGCAGAGACAAGGGCTGGTGTAGATTTGAATTTAAGAAGCTTGCCTTCCACGGAAAAACCCTTAAGGATATCATTTATAATGGTCTTCCCGCCGGACTCCAGGGGGCTCTATTCTCCATCTCCAACATGGTCATTCAAAGCAGCATCATCACCCTAAACAATAGCCTATGTCCGGGGGGATCAGCGATAATTGATGGCAATGGTGCCGGAGCAAGCCTTGAATCGTTTGCTTACACTGCCAC
>CAVISO010000095.1:0-4670 GCA_963645435.1 Sphaerochaetaceae bacterium
CGGAAAAAGTAAACAAGTCCATGTCTTGGTGCGAGCCGTTGTTGTTGCGGTCCACCAGACCCGGTTTTGGGGTGGTGAGCACTTCATACAGAAGCGCTTTAACCGCTAGAGAGGCCACCGCTTCAGCTTCATGCTGGATAACTGCCTCCTGGAGAATTGAATTAGTTTTATCTCGGAGCTCTTGTACGGAGTGAAGGCGCCTTGAAGAACATTCTTTGGCTGGCTTGTCACAAATTAGGCAGCGCCGCTCTTCTTTGCGTTCCAGCTTGGACCCGTTGGGAGCTATCACGTCCAGGTCAAACAAGCGGCCAAGTTCGTCTTGGTCTTCAATTTCCATGCAAATTTTCTTTAGAGTTAGAGGGTCCAGGTCCACTACATAATAGCCTTCAGGCCCGGTTACAGAAAGCCTGAAGGTTGAGTATAAAACTTTTGCTTTGTAGCTATAAAAAGCGCCCTCAAGGCTCTCGTACCCAATAAAGAATCCTCTTTCAATGAAATAATTTATCTTAATTGGGCCAGCAATATTCATAGTAAAAGAGACCACAGGCTTGCCGTATTTTTCTATCAATTCTCGTTGTCGCTTTACTCTATCCTCTCGGCACTGTAGCATCATTTGAAGAGAGACTTCTCTTTCAGCAAACAGATTGATTTCCCGCATTTCCATTTTCATATTATGCTGTCACCTTCTGATTTTCCTTCATCTTAAGCTTAATTGGTTTCCATACCTTAAAATACATAGTCAAATGGCAGGCAGTTCCTCCAATAATCTCAGAGGCCACTTCCGCCCAGAAAACTCCCATGACACCAAGCCCAAGCCTAGGCAGCAGCAGCGTCAGCGGAGCAATAAGCCCAACCTTTCTCAGCAGCGAGAAAATAACCGCATACCCCGAATGCTTCAGCGCCACAAACGTATTCTGTCCCGATGTCTGCAAGGACATAAAGAAGAACACACAGTAGAAAATTCTCAAACAGGGAGTGCCCACCTCAATCAGAGCAGGGTCATTTGTAAAGATGCCCAAAACCACCTTAGGGAACAACATAATAATTGCCCACATAAGACTCGTATACGCAAAGGCAGCCAAAATCATACAGGTAATAGTCTTATTCACCCTTCCATATTCTTTGGCGCCATAATTGTAACTGAGAACAGGTTTTGCCCCTTCAATAAAGCCATTAACTGGTTGCTGCACCACTTCTCGCACAGAGAAAATGATTGACATAGTAGCAATGTAAAGACTGCCTAAACTGCCACCAAAGATCTTTAGTGTCTTATTTACAATTCCCTGAGTGATGCTGTTGGTAGCCTTGAACATAAAGCCACTGACCCCTAGTTTCAGAATTTCTCCAATCTTATCCTTGTTGAATCTGAACCTAGTAAATCTTAAAGGGATATCTTTTCTTAACAAGAAGGCAACCACCCACAAGGCACTGCAAGCCTGAGAAATAACAGTTGCTACGGCAGCGCCCTTTACTCCCATGTTAAAGACATAAATGAACACAGGATCTAGAACAATGTTCAGAATTGCTCCAATGAGAACCGTCCACATGCCAATGACGCTGTAGCCTTGCATGGTGATGAAACTATTCATGCCAAGAGAGATTAAAACAAAGACAGTTCCTAGTACATAAATGTCAAAGTATTCACAGGCATAGAAAACGGTAACTTCATCTCCGCCTAACCACAAAACCAGTGGCTTAGAAAAAGCCAAGAAGAAGGCCATGAGAACCAGCCCGGAAAGCACCAACAGAGTAAGAGAATTCTCCATGAAGCTCTGAGCCTTTTCATCATCCTTTTCTCCTCTGGCTATGGCACTTAGGGTTGCCCCGCCATAGCTGCAGAGGTTTGCAAAGGCATTAATGATAGTAATAAAAGGCAAAACAAGCCCCATTCCGGTAAGGGCATCAGTACCACAATCCGGAATGCGACCAATATAAATTCTATCTACAATGTTATAAGTAACTTGAACTAGTTCCGCTAAGATGATTGGCAGGGCAAGTTTAATTATTGTGGAGAAAACTGGACCTTTTGAAAAATCTCCTTTTGCGTTCGCTTTCATTACCCCTCCTCTGCCTTAAAGTTTAAAGACTCTTTTTAATCTGATTCAGTCTGCCTCCAGCAAGAAGCATTTGTCTCTGAATTGGACTTACATCAAGCGTCATCTTAAAGGTTGTGCCCTTGGTAACATTCTTCACAAGAATATCACCTCCTGCTTTAACCTGATCTACTGCCGCTTCAATGCTAAGAGTATCGTTCTTATCAAGTTTTTCATAGTCTTCTAGACTCTTAAAAGTCAGAGGAAGTATTCCAAAGTTGCAAAGATTTGCCTGGTGAATTCTTTCAATTGAAACCGCCAAGATAGCCCTAACACCAAGATACATTGGACAAATTGCCGCATGTTCTCTGGAAGAACCCTGCCCGTAACTGGCTCCTGCAACAATAAAATTAGCCTTGCCTTCATCCCTATTCTTACTACACACCTTGTTAAATTCAGGATCCACGCCCTCAAAAACAAAGGTGGAATACAGAGGAATATTTGACCTGTATTTGAGTCTCTGACCTGCGGGCATAATGTGGTCTGTTGTAATCTTATCTCCAAGTTTAATTGTTACAGGACCCTCTAGCGTCTGACCTAAAACTGGCGATACCGGAGGATTGCCAATATTAGGACCTCTGAAGATCTCACAGCCAATTGTTTGCTCTGACGGGAATATAAACATGGAATCGTTATAAGCAGAAATGCTAAACTCTGGGACTTTTATTTCTGCAGAACCAAAGACTTCTTTTCCAAACGCCATTGGGTCCGTAAGAACGCCTGTAATGGCACTAACAGCCGCAGTTTCAGGGCTAACCAGGTAAATTAGGCCATCTTTTGTGCCACTTCTGCCTTCAAAGTTTCTATTATTAGTTCTAAGACTAATTCCCTTGCTTGGTGGAGAACAGCTGTTTCCAATGCAGAAGCCGCAGGCACTTTCAAGAATTCTCACACCACTCTTTATCAGTTTAGCAAGCGTTCCATCTTCCGATATCTTCTGAAGCACATGCCTTGAGCCTGGAGCCAGCCCCATGGACAGCCCTTTATTTACTGTCTTTCCATCAAGAATAGTTGCTACTCTGTACAGGTCCGAATAAGAAGAGTTAGTACAGGAGCCTACAAGGACCTGATCCACTTTGAGCCCTGCAAGTTCACTAACCTTCTTTACGTTTCCAGGAGAATGTGGGCAGGCAATCATTGGGACTACCTTTGAAAGATCAATTTCAAAGAGACTATCGTATTCTGCTCCCTCGTCTGCCTGAATTGGAACAAAGCACTCGCCTCTTCCTTGCGCCTCCAGGTAAGCCTTAGTCACTTCATCACTTGGGAAAACACTGGTTGTTACCCCGCATTCGGTTCCCATGTTACAAATTGTTGCTCTATCTGTAATGCTTAAGGTTTTAACCCCTGGTCCAGTATACTCAAAAACGTTGTTCACGTTTCCTTTAACTCCAAAGCGCTCTAGCACGGTAAGAATAACATCCTTTGCACTACAGAAAGGTCTAAGTTTGCCAGTAAGTCTTATTTCAATTACCTTTGGGCAGATAATTGAATAAGGAATGCCCGCCATTGCAAGAGCAATATCAAGCCCACCGGCTCCAATAGAAATCATGCCCAGCGCGCCTCCGGTTGGCGTATGGGAATCCGAGCCCAAAGAAGTCTTTCCCGGAGCCCCAAATCTTTCCAGATGGACCTGGTGGCAAATACCATTACCTGGGCGGGATAGCACTACGCCTTTACTGGCTGCAACGGATTGAAGATACTTGTGGTCATCGGCATTTTCAAAACCAACTTGAATTGTATTGTGGTCAATGTAGGACACGGCGAGCTCGTTACGCACGCGGTCAAGACCTAGAGCTTCAAATTGCAAATAAGCCATGGTTCCAGTGGCATCCTGGGTAAGAGTCTGGTCTATTTTTATTCCAATTGGGGCACCCTTTTCAAGTTTACCTTCAACAATATGCTTTTTTAAAATTTTATAAGTTACGGTATCAGCCATAAAGCCCTCCATGAATTGAAAGGGCTTGAGATTTGACCCAAGCCCTTTCGTTGGTTTAATGATTTATTACAGCTTCAAAGGACGGATTTGTCTAACCACATCAAGGATTGTTCCGTCTCTAGCTTCAAGAATTGCAACCACGTTATCTTCCCACTGAAGATCATCAGGAGTTCCAACGAGGCTGTAGGCCTTTTCCTGTAAAGACTCAATTGAAACATGCTTAATTCCAGCCTCATCCAGCCACTGAATGATGTCTTGTCTAGCAGGATTTACAGCAATACCGTAGTCAGTAACAACTACGTCAACACAGTCTCCAGGAGTTGTAACAGTAACAACATGCTTACACACTGTAGCCATTCTGCCTCTGGTAAGAGGAGTTACAATGATACAGCACTTGCTGCCTGCAGCAGTATCTGGGTGTCCGCCTGGAGCCCCACGCAAAACCCCGTCAGAACCAGTAAGGACATTGACGTTAAAGTCTGTGTCTACTTCAAGGGCTGCAAGCACAACGAAGTCCAGTTTGTTAACAAAGGCCCCTTTATTTGCAGGATTAGCGTACTGAGAGGCACTCATTTCAAAGTGTCCCGGAGTCTGGTTAATGGAATTTACAGAGTCCAAATCAAAGTCCTGAACATCAA
>CAVISO010000096.1:0-4651 GCA_963645435.1 Sphaerochaetaceae bacterium
TCCAATTACAATACCAGAAAGCAAAGTCCAGCTCATCTTTCTGATAAACTGAATTTTTGTTTTTTCTTTTGAATCTCTAGTCGTCAAGGAACAAATGGTATCTCTAAACAAGTAAAAATAGGAGGAACCTATTGTATGATAACAAATTAACAAAAAGAAAAAATAGAACCAATAAGTATTTCCCATTGCCTGAGTTCCCGGGAAAAGGAAAATAAGACAGCCTATAATGATTGATGCAAATCCAAAGATTAGATGCCATGGTCTCATCTTACCTTGCTTGGACTCTGTATGTTGAATAAGCCATCCATTCAAAAGTCCTGTTAACATTGCTAAAATCTTAGAAACAGTCATTACAACTTCATAAACTCCACCCATCTTTTGAATCATGGCAATGTTTCCAACGCCATAAATTGCACCAGTCTGTTGTGTGAAGAATTTTTCTACCAATGCGGAAATGGTATTAACAACAAAGATAAGTCCAAGAGGACCAATCAGGTGTCCAAGCACCCATTCTTTGGTGGAAACACTCTGTGTTGTAGCCTTACTGTCCATAAAAGACTTATTAAAAAGTCCTTTACTAAGAAGTTTCACCTCTTTTGCCATTATCTAACCTCCAACTGTATTGTAACCGAATCTACGCCATCCGATTTAACTTCCACCATCCCGATTCCTTTTGTCTTTCCTGCCTTGAAAACCGCCATTGCCCTACCTCTGTAGGTTTTATGCTGAGTAGACAAGAAAGTTTCATCTGTTTTGTATAACGCAGATCCAAAGCCCAAAAGCGTTATGTTTTCTGAGACCTTGAGCGTTACTGGCTGTTCAACAAAAGGAAGGAGCAGCCCTTGTTCATCTACAAATTCTATTGGAACATAGGCTAAATCCTCTTTTTCTAAACTCAAAACCTTTTTCTCTGGTTTTACTGATAATCTCATTTTTCCACGGCCTGAGGCTAACGTACTGCGGGAAATTACATTACCTTCTTTATCCAAAGCCTCAGCGCTTAAAGTTCCTTTTTCATAAGGCAAAGAGAAAATGGTTTTAAAAGCCTTAAGTTTTTTCTGTCCAACAAGCTTGTTGTTTAGAACAAGCCTAAGACTTTCGCCTGGAGAGTAAACTTCAACCACTGCTTTAGTTCCTTCAAAGCCAGGCCAGTTCCAACTGCTTATTGCGTCTGTAAACTGCCAGGAACCTTTAGAGGGTTTTTCTTTTGCATGATTTAAAGGTCTTACTGCAATATAAGGCTTCTTTCGTAACCCCCAAACAACTTGCATAAACCCCATTGAGGCGGTTTCACAACCTGTAATATCTATCATTCCTTGATTGGCTAACAATGGAAGCCCTTTATATGAATGATAGGTCCAACCCATGCAAGTTTCCCCCAAATAATCCCAGGCGGCCCAAACAAAGTCACCCACAAGTTGTGGATACTTCTTAACTCGTTCCCAGTTATATGGCAAGTCTGCAACCAGTGTTTCAGAACCCACCATCATACGGTCTGGATATTTAGCAGCGTCATAATCATACCTAGATGAAGCATAATTTAAGCCAATAATGTCTAGCGCATTTGCTGCTCCAAGACAGGCTTTATCGCCTCTTTTTCCAGCAGCCATAAAAAACATAAGCTTACCAAGTTTTTGAGTCATTGCATTAAAGAAGGCAGACCCAGTTTTCTTCTCTTTGTAGGTCTTGCTCTGTTGTAATGGTTCAGCCTTATAGTCCCCTTTATCTTTATAAACGCCCATTCCCATCTTTGAATAGACATTCAATAGAACATTAACTCCGGCTGTCACTGGTCTTGTGTTGTCTAAAGAATGAACATAATTGGTAAGTTCTTCACAGGTTTTCACTCCTTTTTGAGTGGCAGTTTCAGAGACTTCGTTACCTGTTGAGTACATTACCACACAGGGATGATTTCTTGAGGCTTCTACCATTGAATAGACATCCTCTTGCCAGTTAGTAGCAAAGTGGCGCGAGTAATCGTGATAGGTTTTGGGAATATACCAGCCGTCAAAAGCTTCGTTTATCACGTACATGCCCAGTCTGTCGCAGGCATCAAGAATTTCTTGAGATGCTGGATTGTGAGAAATGCGTACTGCATTAAAACCATTTTCTTTGAGGATTCTGATTTTTCGCTCACAGGCAGTTGCGTACTCGCAGGCGCCCAAGATTCCGTTATCATGATGAACACAACCACCTCTAAGAAGGACTCTTTGGCCATTAACTGCAAGTCCAGTTCTAGCGCTCCACTCAAGTTTGCGTATACCAAAGGAGAGCGAGACTTGGTCAGTTTCAGTTGAAACTACAATTTTGTATAGCTGGGGAGTTTTGTCACTCCAGAGTTTTGCGTTGGGAACAGTTATTAATCCGGCAGGACCTTGAGCCACAACTTTCTGACCGTCAAATACACATACGTTGATAGGCGTTGACATTACGCTTTGGGCTTCAACTTTTATGACTGCAGGGTCAATGGATTGAGTTGTTATATGAACGTTTTTAATGTAGTTTTTATCTCTAATTTTAAGAGTAACTGGCCTATAAATTCCGCTTCCAGAATACCAGCGGCAATTAGGTTCAAGTGTATTGTCCACCTCAACGCGCAAAGTATTTGGCCCGCTAAGTACTTTACCAGTAAGATCCACGTCAAACGGCGTATAACCATAAAAGTGAGAGCCTACTAGCTGGTCGTTAAGATAGACTTTGCAGTTCTGATATACTCCCTCAAAATGAACTGTTAGGTTCTTATTTAGGTTGCTTTCTTCAAGCTCAAAAGTTTTTTTGTAAGTATATTTTCCACCTGGATAATAGCCTGAATTAATACCATTGATGCAATTTTTATATCTTTGTTCATAAATCATGGCATCATGAGGCAAATCTATTGAGATAGGCTGCAGTTCTTTCTGAAACTCTTCCTTTGGAAAATTTTCCTTTTGGGAAATTTCCTTTTGGGAAATTTCCTTTTGGAAAGTTTCCTTTTGGAAAGTCCAACCGCTACAAAATTGAATATCCATGGGTCATCCTTTTTTCTATTTATATGTTAGTAGGTGTTTTTTTAGCTGTATTGCAAAATAGTCTATTTAATTGTAAATTTGTCTAATTATGAAAAGTACTGATTATCAAGCTTTTTGCCAGTTATTTTATGCCTCTCATCAGCTACCAATTGCTCTTTATGAAGACAACAATTTTGTCCTTGCCTGTGGCAAGGAAGAGAGCCTCCCTGAAATAAGCACTCCGTCTTTGCTTCCGGTTTGTCGCGAAGTTTCCGGCTTAGGCTTTTATGGGCGGGTTCAAGATAAAGACAATCATTTCTCTCTTATTCTGGGGCCTACTCGCAACACGTCCATAACCTATTCACAGTTTCTAAATCTACTGCTATATCTTCACTTTCTCCTAACAGGTCAAAAGCTCGATATAGGGCAAACCTTTGGACTTAAAGACACCACCGTCCAACAATCCATTGGGCATAAACACTCGGAAAAAACCTATGAAGAAAGAGAAGAAGGCAGGGTTCATGGAACGTATCTCTTTGAGCAGAAACTACTCAATCTTATTCAAAATGGAAATGAAGAAGGCTTGGAAAAGTATTTTAAAGAAGCTGAAAACTCTATAGCGCTTAAAGAAGGAAAGCTTGCAGAAAACCCAATAAGACAGGCAAAAAACATTTTTATTGGATGGGTTACAATGGTGGGTAAAACCGCTGCAATCCCTGGGGGCTTGGATATAGAGCAAACCTACCATTTGATAGACACCTACATTCAACAGTGTGAAAAATTACAATCAGAACGCGAAATTTTGAATCTTCAGTATGTTATGTCTATGGACTTCACAAAACGCATTGCAAGTCACAAACTCCCGCAAGGCGTCTCCAAAGAGGTATATGCTTGTATGCAATACATTGGAAACCACATTAACGAACAAATTGGAGTGGATAACGTGGTTCAGTTCAGTGGCAAAAGCAGAGCCTATCTTTTTAAAAAATTCAAAGCTGAATTAAAGATAGGCATTGGCGAGTATATTTCAAGGCGTCGTATTCAAGAGGCCCAAGCCTTACTTAGATTTACCAACAAAACGTTGACGGAAATTAGTTCTTACCTCTGTTTTTCCAGTCAAAGTTACTTTCAAAACGTCTTCAAAGCTCAAACCGGCAAGACCCCAATGGAATATAGACTAAAATTTTCTGCGCAAGTACCAATAGTAGATTAAACAAACCACCAGGCAATACTTACGAAAACAAGTGGCGTCCAGGAATCCCCCATTCCCCTGAAAACAGCGCTGAGCAGATTGTGAGCAGCACTGCAAATGCAACACCAGCGCTAAAGCACCAGTACAGCAAACTTTACAGAATTGCTCCTTCTATAAAACTATTGTTTCTCTGCTGCATAAATAATATTCAGCAATTCTGCTAACTTGGAAGCTGTACCTGTACCATTCATCGTATAACTAAGCTCAACCAGCTTAACTATCTCAACCCTTCAAGCCCTTCCTAACCCGATGCCTGTTATGCAAAGCTCGAGTTACACTTGAAATTTGCCGTATACTAAATTTTGCCTCTTCCTAAGAAATTTAGTAGAAAAAGTATACTAAATTTTAAAAGAATGGGGCTCTTCCGAAAATCTGTTGGTCAAGGCTTAATATTCACTAAGGAAATCTTTAA
>CAVISO010000097.1:0-4460 GCA_963645435.1 Sphaerochaetaceae bacterium
GCCAAACAAACGAGCAACAAACCTACTACTAGTTTCTTCATGTTCTATCTCCTTATGTATAAATATACGTTAACACGAATTTTCCCACTCACAGACTTTCCTGTCAAGAAAAACTTGAACCCAGATGTCACGCAAAACGTTTTTCCCATAACAAAACTCGATATTGAATCCTGGAGATTCTGGCTTTACAATAGTTCTGTTCAAAAAAAGGGAGAATAAAATGCAAAATCAAAGTTTCATCGCACGTACCAGCGGACTTAAGGGCAAGGATTATCTTGGCTATGCAATGGTGGACGCAGCCGGCTGTCTTGTGTTCAGTCTGGTCACCACCCTGCTTCAAAAATTCTATACCGATATTTTCCATCTAAGCCCACTTTTTATCATGGTCATGTTCATTGTCGCCCGCGTTTGGGACGCTATCAATGACCCAATGATGGGAAGAATTTGTGACACGGTCAAACCCAGCAAGTATGGCAGATACAAACAGTGGTTCCTCTACATTGCAGCACCACTGGCAATGTTTTCCATCCTAATGTTTGTTAAATGGCCCGGTCTTGGAGAAGATGGTCACTACACCCAAACCTGCATTTATGCCACCATCACCTACATTTTCTTTGGTATGGCTTACACTGTACTGCAAATTCCATATGGATCTCTTGCCTCTGTTGTCACCACGGATGAGGGCGAAAGAAATAAACTTTCCGTTTTCAGATCCATAGGTGCTGCCCTTGGTTCCATTCCAGTACTGTTAATTGCAAGTTTTGCCTATGCAAAGCGCTTGGATGAAGCCGGCAATGTGGTGATTGGAGAAAACGGCAAAGCAATTACAGATTTGCAGTATAAACCAGTAATCATTGGCGTAATTATCATGTCCATCTGCTCCATGCTAATGCTCCTGGTTTGTTTTGTTCTTAATAAAGAAAGAGTCAAGACAAAACCCCAGCCCAAGACAAAGGGAGCAACCGTAAAGGCAATTAAGACTTTGTTTGGCAATAGAGCCTTTATCTCTATTAGCCTCACTGCAATGCTTCTTTTGGCCGGTCAAATGTTCACCCAGAGTTTCTATACTTACGTCTTTGACGATTACTTCCATGCTAACTGGATGAACCTTGCAACTCAGGCCTGTACCTACTCTCCAATGATTATCATGATGTTCATTCTTCCAAAGCTGGCTCGCAAAATTGGAAAGAAAGAGGTATGTCAAGTTGGAGTTGCCATAGCGGCACTAGCCAACATTGTCCTCTTCTTCCTCAGAGGTATGGATCCATCAATTCTCATGTGGATTTTCCTAGTCATGTGCTTCATAAGTGGTTGCGGACTTACCACCGTTGTCATGCAGCTCTGGTCTATGGCAACAGATGCCACAGACGATATTGAGGTAACCACAGGTAGCAGAGATGATGGTACTGCCTACTCCGTCTTTAACTTCTTCAGAAAGTTAGGCCAGGTCATAAGTGCTATTTGTGTTAATGGAGCCCTGATGGGAATGAATTACAAATACAACAAGGGCGCAGTTCAAACTCTTGAAAACCTTAAGAAGATGTATGATCTTGCAACCTTAATTCCTGCAATCATGTTTGGTCTCATGGCGTTGATTCTCTTTGTGTTCTATCCGCTTTCCCGCCAGAAGGTAACTGAGCTTCAGGATCTGAAAGAACAGAAACTCAAAGAGTCCTATGAGAACAAAACTATAGAAATTTAGTGGCTTTTGCAAAACCTCTTTAATTTTCACTTTGATGCCATGAAGGCGCAGCCCTTTGTGGCATCAACTTTATAGCCCTCTGCCTGAGCACCTGCAATACAGCACTGTCCCTTTTCAAGAACACAATCAGGTCCCACCGCTACACTGCCTTCAGTACAAAGAAAGAGTTTTGGTCCCCTTGTCTTAAGTTCTGGCGCAATACCCTTGATAACCGTTAGAGCAAAGCCGTCTGGCGTTGCAAACCGCAGACCTTCACAGGTTTCTTCTGCTTTCATGGCCTTGGGATAGTAAGGTTCCGCCAGCATAATGTGCTGAAGTTCCTTTACGTCTACATACTTTTGAGTAAGACCTGCCCTAAGTACGTTATCAGAGTTGTTCATAAGTTCAACTCCGTTTCCCTTAACATAGGCGTGAAGTATCTGTGGCTTAAGATAAACTGCTTCCCCTGGTTTTAGCCGTACTACATTCAAAAATAAGGGAGCAAATACCCCGGGGTCTGAATACTTAGGATAAATACTGTCAAAAACTTCCTGTTGCTCTGACTGAAGAAGGTCTCTATGCTCTGAGAGCGCCTTTGAAAGAACTTCTAGTGCAAAAGTGAGGTCTTGAGCTGAAAGCTGATAAAGAGCCTGAAAGAACTCTTCTATACTTCCTAGCTTGGAAAAGTATCTTGACCAAACATCTGGTATAAATTTTTCAAAATTTGCTTTTATTTCTTCAAATTCTCTGAAACCACACATCAGGAGAACTGGCGTCAAGGCATAAAGCATCTCTGCCTTTGGGTTAGTATCCTGATAAGACTTATTACCTGCACCAAAGCCCGCCTCAGCCTGCTGTGCATTAGGATGGCACTGCAGGCTCAACGCTTGACCTATTGCTAAAACTTTCAACAAGAAAGGAAAGGTTCCTTCCTTATCTCCAACAAAGCAAGGATGTTCCTGTATATATTCGTAAAGAGGTCTTCCATAACAACAGTTGCCGTCACATTCACCACTGGCACAGCTCATCACAGAACTTCCGCTCTTGTGAGCACCAATCCAGAGCTCTGCCTTTGGACCAGATGGCTCTTGGTCAAGCAAATTTGCAATAAAATAATCATTTCCCCACGGATAATCTTTAATTACAGGCTCTAATTTAACAATTCCTCTCATGCTTATGCCTCTAAAACAGATAATACTACTTCATCTTTGCTTTCTAATACCTTAGTAAATACAGCAGCGGTAAAGATTATTCTCCAAACCCAGGACAGGAACATGATGAAGAAAAGCAACGCAGCAAGAGAACCGTAGATGACAAACTTACCAACGGAAAATTTAACAACCAACTTAAAGGCATACTCCAGTAAGAAAATCAGCACAGACCCCAAAGCCGCTCCTAAGGCTGCAGATTTTGAAGAGACATTACAATCTGGTAAAAAGTAGTAAATTCCATAAAGCGTTATATAGATCATTGCCTTTGAGGCTAGGAAACGGCTGACATTTTCTAGCTTGCTTGTAACAAAACCATCAAAAGAAATATAAGAGGCTAAAACTCTAGTATAAAAGGTTACAAGTAAAGCAATTGCCAACATACCAACTATCATAGCCAGAGCGTATTTGCCAATTCTTGTAGGCATATTTCTTTTGTTTGGACAATGAAACAACTTGTTTATAGTGACATGAAGCGTATCTATGAGCATTAAAAAAGTCGCAAAAAAGGAAATAAAGCTGATTATTCCTAGACTCATGGCATTATTCAAAAACCTATTGAGATAATCCATAAGCACAGTGCCATTATCAGAACCAAAGATTTCAAGTAAAAACCTTTCTACCAAATCCAGTACAGGTTCCGTGAAACCAAGGCTGCTCAAAAAAGAGTAAATAAAGGCAAAACAAGGAATTAAAGCCACCAATGAGGAGTAAACCATGCCGTTTGCAATCATCACCACGTTGTCACTAGAAAACCTGCTTAAACAACTTTTGAAGATGCTCCACACGCTTTTTTTTGATTTTTGCTTTTTCATATAGCGTCAGGAATTCTTACAGGTGCTTTTCCAGCCAGTCAGAAAGAATCTCGTAGGTTTCCTTCTTATTAGTTTCGTTCAACAACTCGTGTCTTGCACCAGGAAGGAGCTTCAGCGTCACATCCACTATGCCTGCATTGACATAGAGGTTGTAAACCTTCTTAACGCCCTTGCCAAAATCTCCAACAGGATCCATGTCACCACTGATAATCAACAAAGGCAAATCCTTTGGTAATTCTTCTGCATTATCACGATTATTGGCATATTCAATCCCTGTAAGAAGATCATAGAAGAAACCGTTAGTACACAAGAAACCGCATTTTTCGTCTTTAATGTACTTTTCAACTTCTTTAGGATCTCTAGAAAGCCAGTCAAAATCAGTAATTGCAGGGTTAAAAGGCTTGTTGTAAGAACCAAAAGAAAGGTTGTTAAGAACCTTGCCAGGACCCTTTGAACCATTTTTCTTAATTTGCTGCTTGGCAATCATCTTGCCAATCTTTCCAACGAGTCCCTTACCACAGCCAGTACCCATAATTATAACACCCGTGTAGAAATCTGGATGTTTAACCATGACAGTTCTTGCCAGGAAACTGCCCATGCTGTGTCCCATAAGGAATGTCGTGGTGGCCCCATACTGAGAGGTTATAAAATCTGCCAGTTCAAATGCGTCATCTGCAATTCTGTTCCAGCCATCAGTCTCAGCGAACCATCCAATTTCGTCTTCTGATGCCGTAGCTCCATGTCCTCTATGATCAT
>CAVISO010000098.1:0-4421 GCA_963645435.1 Sphaerochaetaceae bacterium
CCAGTTGGTTGGGAATACTGAAAGAGCCTCATTATATGTATATGTAGCAGGCTCTACAGTTACTTTAGCGGTTTCTGTTGTTGTAGAAGTTTCCGCCTTTGGTGTTTCCTCTGTCTTTGTTTCTGTTGCTGCTGGTGTTGTAGTTGTGGTAGTTGTTGTAGTAGTTGTCTGAGTTGTAGACTCCTTCTTACCACAAGAAACACAGAAAAGCAATGAAACGACCAACAAAGCTATAGCCAGTTTTTTCATTGTGTTTTCCTCCATGAAAAATTTTATTGCCATTGTAAATATCAATAGGTTGATACAGTTTATCAGTGGAAGTTGTTTCTTTCAACTATTAGCGGTGAAAATACTTATTTTTAACATCCTGTGTTGTTCTGTCTAACAAGTTTTTTCAGAATTGTAGGTATACAATCAAAAAAATCACAGAAATTATGACAAAGCTCAGCCCTGAAATCAAAAATTCTATGATAGAACTTTTCTTGGTGTGCTTTCTTTCTTTGTATTCGCTATAGCTTTCCTTGTGGTCTTCATAATCCTTCTTTCTTAGGTTGAAGAGTTTACTAAAAGAGTACCCTATTCCATCTGACACCCCGTTGTCAGACGTCCACACAAGACCGGCTGCAACCAAGATAAGAGCACCGCCCAAAAAGAAGGCATCACTTAAAATCATGTACACTTCTTTGGAGGTTTGTGCAGAAAATACACCTTTTACCAGTAATAAGGCTATTGTTATGACTGCACTGACTCCAAAACACACCAAGAGTTTTGTTCTATTTATTTTGCTTTGCATAAATAGCTCCTCCTAAAATCCTCCAATTTAGCCAGGCCCTCTGGCGTAACCGGTTTTATCCATTTACCAGAAAATAACTGCAGCAACATGAGTACATAACGAATGATTTCATCACAATAACACAAAGAGAACACCGCTAGAATTGAAGCCTTGTACTTCAAGCCGGCAATACAGACACACGGCAGCACCAGGACATACATAAAAGACATTTCAAGCATTGTTCCTGTAAAGGAATCTCCTGAGGCTCTGAACGTATCATTAAGAGCCCAATTGCCCATTCTTATCACCGCAACACACGTATATATTAATATAAGAGAAGAGCAGATATCAAACGACTGCCCGGAAAGCCCCATTACCACAAACGCATAGGGCTTAACAAGATTCACGAGAACGCCTACTAACAGCACACTAACCTGGCACAACGGAATAAGCCGCTTTGCCCGCTCATACGCTAAAGGCAATTCGCCTGCGCCAACACACTTCCCCACCAACACCGATGCTGCATTGGCAAAGCCCTGGAAAAAGCCAATAATCAAGCCTTCAAAGGTTCTAAATACAGCAAGGGCTGCAATTGCCTGTTCACTCTGACGGCCAAGAACTACGTTAATAACAAGGTTCCCAATTCCATTGAAGACTTCATTAAAAATTATTGGAGTACATTTTTTAAAGAACAAAGAAATGTTCTCTTTCTTCCAATTAAAGAACTCCTTGAACATGAAAAGGTACGGATATTTGACGCAAGCTGCCAGAATAAGAATCACTGCAACATTGATAAAAGAGGCACAAACGGTGGCTATGGCAGCCCCTCTTACCCCCAAGGCTGGACAGCCTAAATTTCCGCCAATGAGTACCCAATTCAGGAAGATATTGCTAAAAACACTGCAGATAGCTGCAAATAAGGGTATCTTTACTCTTTCTGTGGCTCTTAGAACCGTACTCATTGCAATAGCAATTATCTGGAAGGGATAGGCAAAACCAATGACCTTAAGATATTGAACACCAATTTCTTGGATTGAAAGTTTATCGGTGTAGAGGCGCATGATGGTCCAGGGGGAGAAAAGCGCGACGCCGCCAAAGATGAAGCTGACGGTGAGCATGCAAACCAGCGTGAGGCCAAAGCTGCGGGCTATGTTTTTGTGGTCTCGGGCGCCCCAGTACTGGGAGAAAAAGAGCATTCCGCCGCCTACAAAACCCCAGTAGCAGGCAAGCATGAGGGTGGCATATTGGGAGCAAAGTCCCACGGCACCTACGGCATTCTCGCCCAGAGGCGCTATCATCATGGTATCCACCATGGTGCCGGTGGTAGAGAGCAGGTTCTGAAGCGCTACAGGTATTGCAATTACGCCTACTTGCTTGATGAATTTGGGGAGGCTAACTTCTGCTTTGACGTTGAGTTGGAGGCTGCTTAGCGCTTTTGTCATGGCTTAGAATATATCAAATGCAGTATATTTTGTCTTTATGTTGTTTTCGCTGGGGCAAGTTCATTGTATAATTAAGTATGTTCAAACAGCAGGAGGAAGCCTAAATGAAACGCTGTTCAATTATTATTCATAGTGTAACTGGAAATTGCTTCACAATGGGAATGCATCTTAAGGAAGAACTTGAGAAAAGAAGTGTTGATGCCCGCCTTTATAGAGTTGAAGATGAGGATTTGCATATTCTTGCAAATGAAAATGAAGCAGTTAATAACTGTTATGAAGATATTATGGACCTTCCTGTTGCTACAGCAGAAAAACTAGTTAAGAGCGACATGATTATTCTTGGTTGCCCTACGATTTTTGGAAACGTCACCGCAGAAATGAAGGCTTTCATTGATGGCACCATTGGAATGTGCAAGGACAAGGCTCTTGCAGACAAGTTCTTTGCATGCTTCACCACTTCTAGACTTTCTGTCTTTGAAGGTGCTCGAACCCTGGACACCCTCATTTACTGGGCTCAGAACATGAACATGCTCAATATCCCGTTTGGCATTCACGATGAAATTCCTCACTGCAATCAGCCGGTTCAGGGTATTGTTCACTGCGAGGGCGTGGACGGCCTCATTGCTCCGGCACAGCAGATTGGTCTTGAACTTGAAGCCTATGCCAATGACCTTGCGTCCTATATTCAAGAATAAATTTAGAACATCCCTACTATAGCCTCTACTTGACGGGGAGTTAATTATTACAATAATTAGCTCTGATTGATTTTGTATTGAGGCTTTAAATTGAATAATAGTTTAGATTTTACACAGGGAAGCATCCTGAAGAAGATGCTAAGATTCATGGTTCCAATTCTTGGAGCGCAGATATTACAGGCCGCTTATGGAGCCGTTGACCTTTTGGTGGTTGGGCATTTTGGAACCACGGCGGGACTTTCAGGAGTATCGACTGGAAGCCAGGTGTTAAATCTAGTTACCTTTGTAATCACTCAGCTTGCAATGGGAATTACAGTTCTTATTGCCAGATATCTTGGAGAGAAAAGAGAAGATGAGATTGGTGGGGTCATTGGAGGTTCTACCATAGTATTCTCAATCATTTGCGCGGTTCTGCTTGTAGTGATGGTTGTATTCGCACGGCCTATATCAATATTGATGCAGGCGCCTGAGGAAGCTATTGAACAAACTACTCAGTACGTGCGCATCTGTGGGAGTGGAATATTTTTCATTATTGCCTACAATCTACTTTCTGCTGTGTTCAGAGGCCTTGGAGACAGCAAATCCCCTTTGTTATTTGTAGCAGTAGCCTGTGTGGTGAATATTTTTGGAGATCTTCTGCTTGTAGCAGTCTTTCACATGGATACTGCTGGTGCTGCTCTTGCAACCGTATTTGCCCAGGCAATTAGCGTAATTTTTGCTTTGCTACTTCTAAAGAAACGAGGGCTCCCTTTTAAGATAACTAAGAAAGATTTTAGGATAAATAGCCAATGTAGGCTATCGTTTAAGATTGGACTACCTCTGGCTCTGCAAGAATGTCTGACGCAAATTTCTTTTCTTGCACTGTGTGCCTTTATAAACAAATTGGGACTCGAGGCGTCTTCTGGCTACGGAGTTGCAAATAAAATAGTCAGTTTTGCAATGTTGATTCCAGGCGCTCTAATGCAGTCTATGGCTTCTTTTGTGTCTCAGAATATCGGGGCAGGAAACGAAAAACGTGCAAGTAAATCTATGTTTACAGGTATTGGTATTGGTGTGACTATTGGAGTTTTTGTCTTTGCCTTGATTCTTATAAAAGGCGATGCGTTGGTTTCTCTCTTTACTTCAGACCAAGCCGTCATTGCTCATGGGTTTGACTATTTAAAAGGCTTTGCTCCAGAGACAATTGTCACGGCAATTCTCTTCAGCATGATAGGCTATTTTAACGGTAGTAACCACACCGTTTGGGTCATGATTCAGGGCTTAGTGCAGACTCTTCTTGTTCGCCTGCCCTTGTCTTATTTCATGAGTATTCAGCCAGATGCAAATTTAACGGGCATTGGCCTTGCCGCCCCAGTTGCAACGGTTGTTGGGATTCTCTTAAACGTAGGCTATTATCTGTACCTGAAGAAGAGAAAATCTAGTTTAATCTGAAATAACAAGTGCTCTTGCCCTTGCCCTCTTTCTTAAGTTCGCCCTCTGCTACTAATTTACGAAGAGCACCTTCAATGGAAC
>CAVISO010000099.1:0-4394 GCA_963645435.1 Sphaerochaetaceae bacterium
CATCAAGGGTTTTGGACTTAAGTTTAATCTCGAAAACTTCAATCTCTGTAACTTTTTCACCTTGAGCAAGTGGTAGAGTAGAAGGTGCAATCTTGTTGCGCCAGTAGATAATTTTGACTTGGTCAGTAAAAGACTTTTCCAAAGAAGGGGTGAAGGTTAGTTTTTCATTGAGCTTTTGCTTTGGAAATCTTTTATTAAATTCTGTAGATGCAGGCAAACTTAACAAAAACCGTTCCTCCTATTTCCTAACAACAAGAAAGCAGATTAGTTCAAAATCATCAAGCCCTGAAACCTGGTTCAAAAGAGCAGAGGTGCCACCGGCTGTAAATAGACTGTCTAAGTCAGACTGCTCTTTGGTTGAGATAATTGAGCTTATTGACTCGCTTAAAAGCTCAGACATCTTAGCCATGTTACGGCCATCATTTGTTTCTTTGTTAAATTGTCTATAAAGCTCTGCAATAGGCTCAGATTTTCCTCTGCACAGCAATCTAATATCATCAAGCAATTTCTTTGGACTCAGATAATCACAAACTATTTCACCATCATTAGTTATGTAGACCATGTAGAACGGATGAATGCGGTTTCTGTTGTCAATATTAACGCTGTTATTAATGTTTTTTAGAACAAAAATAACTCCTTCTGGCAAGTCATCAGTAGCACGAGTTGCAGCATGAAGACCTTTGGGCTTACTATCCAAGTCTCCATTGTGTTTAATGTAATCAAGTAAGTCTAGGCGGAATTCATTAAGCCCTAAGTCCATGATTGAAATTCCTTCATTCATATCTTCAATATCAACAACTTCTTCCTGAAGACGCTTAAGCTGAGCTTTTCTGTATTCAAGCTCAACACTATCTTCTGGCTCAATTAAATTATCGTCACCTGTTGCAGTCATTACTGTTAGCTTCATGCGAGTTTCAACACGAGACTTAAGATTAATGTAGTCATCTAATGTTAAATCTGGCCAGAAGTTAACCAGCTGAATAACATTATTTTTACTGCCAATACGGTCAATACGGCCAAAACGCTGGATTATTCTAACTGGGTTCCAGTGGATATCGTAATTTATAAGATAGTCACAATCCTGAAGGTTTTGACCTTCTGAGATACAGTCAGTAGCAATCAAAATATCAATGTCAGCTTTGCTGTTTGGCATTAAAAGATCTCTGTCTTTTGAAATAGGGGAGAAACAAGTCAGAACATTATTTAATGTGGCTTTAAGTCCTGGAATTGTGGTTCTTCCGTCAATAGAGCCAGTGACAACAGCCGTGTTCAGACCAAAATTTTCCTTAACGTGTTTACAAACATACTCATAGAGATACATTGCAGTATCTGCAAAAGCTGTAAAGATAAGAATTTTCTTGTTGTTATTGTTGATTGGATTTTCTATTTTGCTGTCAAGTAATTGTAATAGCTGCTGTAATTTAGTGTCATGCTCCGGGGTGACATCTGAAATCATCAAACTTAATAGTTGCAAAATCTCACTATCATGTTTTAAGCCTTCTCGCCAGCTCAAATAATCCATGTCAGCCAAATCGATTTTGACCTTTCTTCCAACAGTGAAGAGGTCATTATTGTCATCATCAATGTCCAGTTCCTCTTCACTTACTTCATACATTGATATGTTTGCTTTTCCAGATTTTTCAAATTGATTGATTGCATTAATGGTATTTGAAATTAGGTTGTTTATACGGTCCAAAGTAAGCTTGAATGAATTAACAGAACTTTCCAAACGCTTGAGAAGATTAATACTCATCAAACGCCTAATACCTTGTTCTCGACCAATTTGTGTAAGCTCATCACCTTTGTTGTGAGTCAGCTCTTTATACTTTTCTATCTTGCTTTTGTGTATGTAATTAGAAGGTGTATAAATACATAAATACAAGTTCATAAGTTCATTATAAATTTGGTTATAGCTGATGGTTGCTTTTAAATCTGTTAAGCAAGGGCGAAGAGAGATTGGTTTAAGGCGTTCTGGAAATTTTCCTATCTCTTCAGCATTGTAGTATTTTTCAATATGTTTTCTGGATCTGGCAATAGTTACGCTGTCTAGGACTTCAAAGAAATCAAAGTCAAGTTTCTTAAGCAGAGCTTCAGTTGTTCTTTCTTCTGGTTTGAGCTTGCTCCAAACATTGAAGGCCTTTTGGGCTTGTCTGAAGATATCGTCAATGCTTTTTGTTGTATCCAGTTTTTCATCTAAGTATTCTGATTCGCCTTCATAGGCAAGAGCAAGTTGATTCTTTAAATCATTGAACCTGTTGTTAACGGGTGTTGCAGAGAGCATGAGGACTTTAGTCCTTACTCCAGAAGTAATAACTTTGTCCATTAGTTTTTGGTATCGGTTCTCTTGAGTCTTGCTGTGAGTGCCGTAGCCGTTGCGGAAATTATGGGATTCATCTATGACAATTAAGTCATAATTACCCCAGTTTAATCGGCCTAGGTCTAAGCCGTTTGAAAAGCCATCGGGCCTGGAGAGATCTGTGTGAAAGAGGACGTCGTAGTTGAGGCGGTCTTGGGCTATGGGGTTGTTGATGTAGTTGTCTTTGTAGGTGTTCCAGTTTTCTGCGAGTTTTTTTGGGCAGAGTACAAGTACGGTTTTGTTGCGGTTCTCGTAGTACTTAATTACTGCAAGTGCGGTGTAGGTTTTGCCAAGGCCTACGCTGTCTGCGAGGATGCAGCCGTTGTATTTCTCAAGTTTGTTGATGATTGCGAGGGCTGCGTCTTTCTGGAAGTCGTAGAGCTTGTTCCAGATTTTGCTTTGTTTGAAGCCTGTGGCTTCGTTGGGGAGGACGTCTTCAGATATGTCATCTAGAAATTCGCTGAATACGTGGTAGAGAGTCATGAAATAGATAAATTCGGGTGAATTTTCTGCATAGACTGTATTTATGCTTTCTATTACGGTGTCTGTTACGTCCTGCAGTTTGGCTGAATTGTTCCAGAATTCGTCAAATGTACGCAAAAAGGTGCGGGTTTCGTTGGCCTCATCAATTGCTGTTACATAGTTGTAAGCAAAGTTTCCCCGGTCGCAGCCTATATCTACTGTGGTAAAGCCATTTATTGGATAATACGCCTTGGGTGTGGGTTTGGTTTCAAGTGTGATAAAGCCTTGCATGTGCTCGTCTGTGATATTTGACTTGAACTTTGCTTTCTTTCTTATCCAGTTTGCGCATTCTTTTGCAATGGACTTTTGGGTCATCTCATTGCGAAGTTTTATTTCAAATTCTGTTCCATATAGATTTTTTTCTCTGGTTAGACGGGGGATGTAGAATTCTCGTTTTTCTTTTGTTACTTTGTCTTTTACAAAGGTTGGAGATGTGAAAATGAATCTAAATTCTTCTATAGAATCGAGTTGGTTTTTGAGTTCTTTGTAGGCATACATTGAGAAACATGCTGCTGCTACGGAGATTTTGTCGTTTGGTTTGATTTCTTTTCTTAGTTCATCACGGACTGTGTTGTTTAAATTGTCTAGAACTCTCATTCTCCCGTTCCTGATTTTTGTGTTTAATCTTTGCCATTATAGCATATTTTTAAAGAGCTGAGGAAAATATTGAGAGGGGTTGGGGGAAGGATTTGAGGATAGAGATTGGGATCTGTACAGGCCATGTTGGTCTCAAAATTGGTTATTTGCAAAAATGAAGAATCTTGCCAGAATTAAGTCAAAGGATGTTAGTTTTTGTGTATTCTTCATGCTCTAGGCACCAAAGCTTTACATCATTGGAAGGTTTTCTTGCTTTTACATATTTGTTATTCAATAATGCCTTGTTGTAGGAAGCATATTCACAAAAATATTTCTCGTGAGACTTAATAAATTCTTTTCCGGTTAAAACATTAACACTACAAGCTTCTGCTAATTGTTTAAATTGTTTATCATCAGTTATTAAAAAAACATCCCAATCTTTGTATTCAAGGGCAACTGCTAAAATCATATTGTCTGGTATTTCACGATCAAGTTCAGCTGGAAGTAAATCCAAATTTGCTTTTGAAATTCTAAGTGTTAAGTCGTTCACCTTGTTAAATGTTGTCTTAAATTCATCAATTTTAGTAATCAGATTGCGTGCAATTGTAGAAATATCATAATCCTTTGAAAAATCCTGAGCCCCGAAACTTTTAGAAAGGTGAGAGTTTTGTTTGACTCTTTTATCCTTTATGCTTCCCAGTTCTTCGTCAACTTTTAATGGAATTCTGATATATTCATTACATTCAAAATATTGCAAAAGCTTTGCATTGTTTATTAAGGCAGATGTGTCTACCACATAAACTTTTTCATTTATATGCTTTGGTTCTGTAGAAGTTATCTTTCTCTCAGAATTGATTTTCCCAGTTGCTTTTCCTAATAATAATTCATCTACTAGATTTAAATTGTTATAGAGGTTTGTAGCTTTTGTAGCATCTATGTC
>CAVISO010000100.1:0-4287 GCA_963645435.1 Sphaerochaetaceae bacterium
CTGTTATGAATTTTGAGAAAGTGGTAGATTTGAAAGGATTTATAGCATCATTATAGTTTTTTGGAGAAAAAAATGTTCACTTCGCACATTGGTCAAGAATATAAGTATGATTTATCAGCGCCTAAGTTCAAGGTGGCGTTTGAGTTTCTTGGGCGCAAGGATTTGGCAGACTTGCCGGTAGGCTGGATTGAACTTGAGCACGGGGTGCGCGTGAGCGTGCAGCGCTACACTTCCTTTGAGTGGGATGCAAATAAGTTTGAAAGCCACGAAAAGTATTTTGATGTCCAGTATGTGATAGATGGGTGCGAAATTTGCGGAGTTTGCTCAAGAGAGGGCCTCGTTGAGGCGGTTGCCTATGAGGCTACTAATGACATTACTTTCTATGAGGAGCCTGCAAATTGCAGTAAGGTTTTCCTCAATGCAGGGGACTTTATTGTGCTTGCTCCGGAAGATGTGCATAAGCCTCGCTGTGCTGCGGGCTCTTGCATTCCTATTAAAAAAATTGTTGTAAAGGTGCCAGTATAAGATGATTAGAAAAGCTAATGAGAGAGTTGTTAATAAGGCAGAGCACAAGTTTGGTGCTGATGGCTTTATTACTGTTAGAAGTTTGATTAATTCTGATGAAGAGCTTAATGGAAAGGGCAGAATTTTTGCTCATACCACGGTGGCGCCACATTCGGGAATTGGGTTCCATAAGCATGAGGGCGATATGGAGATCTACTATGTGCTCTCAGGTAAGGCCAACTATAATGACAACGGTACAATTGTGGAGATTGGTCCTGGTGATGTAACGTTCACGCCTAGTGGAACGGGTCATGGGGTTGAAAATCCGTATGATGAGCCGTTGGATATTATTGCTCTGATTGTTTACAATTGAGCAGTTGAGGCTTTAAAGGCGCTTTAGCGCAAGTCATGGGGATGGGATTTATGCCAGTAAAGAAGGGTGAGAAGCCAAACAAGCAAGAGCCTACTATATATGAGATAGCGAAGATATCAGGGGTATCTGCCTCCACGGTGTCGCGCGTTATCAACAATTATCCGTATGTGCAAAAGGAGACGCGTGCCAAGGTCCTAAAGGCGCTGAGCGATAACAACTATGTGCAAAATGACACAGCGCGCAGCCTGGTCACGCAGGCGTCCAAGATGGTGGGAATTCTCATTGCGGACGTTCGCACCACGCACCACACGGAAGGGGTCTACTACATTGAGCACGAGCTTTCCCGCCACGGCTATTCCTCCATCATCTACAACACGGGCTCTGATCCCACCACGCAGGCTAAATACATCCAGACGCTCAGCCAGCGCCGCGTAGATGCCGTGGTCCTCATGGGCTCCGTCTACCAGAACGATACTGTCCAGAACGCCATCATGGTATACCTTCCCAATACACCAGTTGC
Organism: Sphaerochaetaceae bacterium; assembly: GCA_963645435.1. Lineage (GTDB taxonomy): Bacteria > Spirochaetota > Spirochaetia > Sphaerochaetales > Sphaerochaetaceae > UBA9732. Next base: position 1,398 of record CAVISO010000100.1, read on the forward strand.
AATTTGCAACGGGTACCTGGATGGCAAGAATATCTACGGCGTCATCTCCGATGAAAAGACTGGCGTTTCTGATGCCATTAGACTTCTCGTCTCCAAGGGACGCAAGCATTTTGCTTTTGTTACAAATCATTACACTCCCAGCAATTATACTAAGCTAGACGGCTTTAACCTAGGACTCAAATTGTATGCTCCTGGTGCTGTGAGCATTGATGCAGCCTCTTCTACGGGAGCTGGGCGGAAAATATCGGGATATACGAGTGTGGTGATTGAAGCGGGCGATGATGTGGCGCAGATTCAGGCGGCTACGACCCAGTTGGTGAAGAGTCACCCGTATATTGACGCTATCATTTTCGCGGACGATTTTGTGGCGCTGGCCGGTCTTCACGCGCTGGTGGAGATGGGGATGAAGGTGCCGCAGCAGGTATCGGTGATTGGGCTGAACAATTCGCGTTATGCCTCCATTAGCAATCCAGCTCTTACTAGTATTGATAACATGCTGTACGATACCAGCCTTATTGCGGTGCGCAACCTGCTGGAGGTGCTGCGCGGCGAGCATGTTAATCACAAGATTTCCATTGGCACTGTTATTGTGGAGAGAAGTACTACGTAAAGTAGGCTTTTTGAGAGTAATTTAGAGTTAAACGCATTATTAACTGTGAAACTGTCACTGAAAAATGTCAAAAATTCAAGTTTTTAGTGACTTTTTCACTGAAGCTGCCCCAAAATGTTAAATTCCAGTGACAAAAATAAGGCTGCCAGACCCTTTGTCATAAGAAACAAAATTCAAAAAACAAAATATTTTTCAAAATTCACTTGACAAAATTTGCGATAAGCATTAAGTTATAAACATCCATAGGGAGATACGCAAGGGACAAGCCCGAGGGCGTACAGCAACCTGCCTTCAGGTAAGGTGCTAAAGCTTGGTTGATGGAGGTTAATAATGAGTTTTGAAACAGGTATTACGGTTCTTAGAATGATTGGCAGACCATGTGGCGCCTCTCTCTATGAAATAGCAACGGCATTGGACATTTCTTACACTAAGGCACGCAACATCATGAATGCCTTAAATAAGGAATTTGAAATATCGATATTGGACGCTCAGGCCATCAATCCCAGGTACGAGCGTTACTTCTTGGGCTTCAATGACAACCTGGGAAGCCAGCTGCTTCGCTTCAGCTATCCAAAAGCGGAAGACTACGATTTTTACGCCTAAGGGGGGAATATGGATTACAAGAAAAAATATTTAGAATTAAAAGAGCAGGTAGAAAAGGCCTGCAATACTCAGGAAGAGAAAGAAAGACTTGCCAGCGAGACAGCCTTCTTTGAGCAGAATGGACTTGAAGAGTACATAGCTCTGGCAACGGATCTGGTTAACTCCTTGGCGTGCTTTGGCTCAGATCTTAAAGGCTCTGTTCTTGATTCTCTGTTTGTGACTAAGTGTAGCAACTTCTCACAGAAAGAATCAAAACCAGCGGTTAGTTTTGAAGAATTCAGTAGAAGTCCATTAAATCTATCTCTGGATATTATTGGTCCCAATGATTCTCAGATTGTTAAGAAATTGAAGTTGGTAGCAAAATGTGCAGAGCCAATTTTGAAGGAATCGGGGTTGGAGTGTAGGGAGCTGCTTTTGACTACTTTGGCTTCAGGTGCGCACATGGGGGAGAGGATTATTGTGTCTAAAAGAGCAATTGATGAGACACAAGTGACACAGTTGAAGGCTGTGGAGGCGCTGTCAAGTCAGGCGGCCAAGCAGGTGTTTTTGATGGATATTTTTTGTTATCGGGGACTCTGAAGAAAAATGGGAGGGGAGAAAAATATGAAAAATAGTGTGATCAATCTTTTACAGAAGGAATTTGTTGCTCCAGTTGATTTTAATGCAATGGAGAAGGATCCTCTTATTCAGCAGCGCTATGAAGCAGACCTATTTAATTGGTTTATTTATGGCCTAAAAAGGAAGGATAGCCAAATTACCAGAGAAGTTCTGGAGATTGTTGCTCTGTATCAGGATAGCGTCTACAGACTGGACCTGCCAGAGGACGACTTCAGACGTTTTATCCTTGACTACACTAAGTTTGGCGCTCTCTTGGAAAGATCGGAGGAAGGGGAGCGTCTTGAGCCAAGGGAACTTACCTACGATTTTAATCCTTTCTATGGCACGCCTGAAGAAATGCTCTTTAAGTTTAAGGAAATTAAACAGCTCAACCCAGCCATTCAGCCTATGAAAGAGCTCTTTGAGGGCATGGCTGAATTCACCCAGCAGGTTACAATTGCTTGCTGCATGGAGAAAGTGGAAGAACTTCGCTGTGTAGTACGCGTATACCTTCTTGCCTGGCTTGAGGAGTTTTGGACCCTTTTGGCTGCCAACGAAACTGATTACCTTAACTCCTACTTTGGCTTCAGCTGCCCTGTGACGCAGATGACCAACTGCATTTGCGATCTCACCTACGACAGCAACTTTGACGGCTGTTTTGACGCACTTTTCGCCTTCCTGACGCATTGCGTGGGCAAGTACGATCTCAAAGCTCCAGAAGACAACTGGCTTGAAGGCATCATTAACAATGCCATTTGGCACGAAGACTGGCACATCTTCCAGGTGGCAGTTGCTTACGCCAAATCCATACACAAAGAAATCACCATCTGGGACAGATAATTTTAAGAAAAAATTTGACAGTTGATTGGAGGTTTTGTATAATTTGCTTGTAAAGCAAGGGCTACCCCAAGCGGATAGCTTGCGTTTACCAAAAAGGGGGAATAATATGAAAAAAGAGAACGTGATTGAACAATTAAAAGAAGAGTTCCTTTATAAGGTGAACTTCAATGCAGACCAGAAGGATTCTCAGCTCCAGCAGCGCTACGAGACAGAACTTTTTGATTGGTTTCTCTTTGGTCT
>CAVISO010000101.1:0-4233 GCA_963645435.1 Sphaerochaetaceae bacterium
AGCATTAGCCTAAAAAGGTCTAATGCAATGTCTTTATTAATCAAAGCAAACAGTCAAGGTCAATCTCTGCAACAATGGCAGGCATTCCGCAACCCCAACTTTCAAGAACTGCAGGATGAACCTCCCCAAAGATTCCAACCTTCTCTCCCTTCACAATAATTTCAGCGCATCTGCCAGCAATGAATCTAGGATCATTTTCTGGTGCTCTTAAAGTATACTCTGCTTTTAAGAAATACATAAGGGTATTAACAAAGCTGTTGGCTTCATTAAAACCTACGCTTACATCTGCAGACATAAAGCCCAAATTGTTACGGGTAACTGTACCACTATTGTCAGAAGGCTCAAGGTAAGCAACCTTGCCAACTTCAAAAATGTTGTGCGGATAGGTTGCGTGACCAGATACACTCTCACTTTCCAGTAGGGAAGGAAGAATGGAAGGTCTTACTGCCTCAAAGTTCTCCGACATTGGGTTTGCAATCATAATGACCTTGTCCCCGGCAATGTGCATGTTGTCCACATACTCGCGTCTGCTGCCAAGGTAGTTGTACATCATCTCCTGAAAGCCCATTCCAATCATGATGTCCTTAACCTTTCTGCCTAGTTCCTCTGCTGGTGTAAGTCTTCCAACGGTGAAGTCTCTTGGTATGGTAGGAATGAAGTTCTCAAGTCCATAACCAACCATAACATCTTCAACTACGTCTACTGCATGAAGGAAGTCGTTTCTATATTCAGGGCAAGTAATGTAAATTGTATTGCCTTTGGAAACACTGTAGACTCCCATCTTTAGAAGAGCGTCTTTAGCCTGCTTTGCAGTAATCTTCTCTCCAAGAGTTTTGTGAATCTGCTCAACGGTACAACTCTGAGAATCCTGGAAGTAGTAAGGAACAGTAATTTCCTTTCCGAACTCGGTCTCATATGGGTATACAACTTTGATTGGCTCAATGGTAAAGCCTAAATCTGCCATATCACAAGCCATTATTGAAGCGCAAAGCAGAACATCTTTAAGTACAGTACCAGACATTTCAACGAAGAGGTCTTTGTCTCCAACCTTAACTGCACCAACTCTTGCGCTGTTAATAATTGGTGGCATTGAAAGGGCTTCGCCACTGTCATCAGAGAGGTAAGGGTACACTGGCTTATCCTTAATAATATAGCCATATTCCTTTCCCTTTGGATGCTGCTCGCAAATCTGCCGCAGAGTCAAATCTTCTTCCATGTGAAGAGGAACAAAATGAGTCTTATCAGGATCTGCTCCATCATAGTGAATTGGGTACTGAATGAGGTCATTTCTGTAAATGCCCATTGCAATGGATCTTCTCTTTCTTCCAAAGTTCCAGCAAAGTTTTTCCTGGCTTTGAATTAAAGTAAGAAGAATCTCTTCGTCTACCTCTTTGCCTACTGCAACAAAACCGCAGGAGAAAGGTCTGACCTCCTTTGCTTTGTCACCTACATGAAGCTCTCTTCCCTTGTTATCGGCGGTATAAACCTTGGAAGAGAAGAAGTCGTACTGCTTTGGAGCAGGATTGTCGTAGTTCTTAAGAAGACGTGCAAGTCCCATTGCAGACCACAGGTCTGGACGGTTGGTATCGTTCAGCTCAATCTTCAGGACGTGGTTTTCTGTATCATGTCCATCCAGTTCTGCCTTGGCTCTTGGGAAGATGTCTTCAAGTTCAGCGTCTGTATAGGTGCGACCCATCAGACCGTAAAACATTTTTTCAGTAGTTTCAAACTTAGGCATTAGTTTCCCCTCCTTGTTCTTACACTTTCAATGTTTGGAGTGAACAAATCCCTTATGTCGTTGATGCCCAGGTGCATCATTGCCATACGGTCAATTCCAAGACCCCAGGCAAGCACTGGTTCGTCAATTCCAAGGGATTTTGTGACTTCTGGTCTGAAAATTCCAGAACCACCAAGTTCAAACCAACCCAGAACAGGGTGCTTAATATGAATTTCAATGGAAGGCTCGGTGAAGGGGAAGTAGCCTGGAACGTACTTGAAGTCTGTTGCGCCAGCAATTTCTGTTGCAAACATCTTCAGAAGGCCCAGCAAATCCTTGAGGTTTGCTTCCTTTCCAATGACAATACCCTCTGTTTGGAAGAAGTCTGCACCATGGGTGGCGTCAACTTCATCAAAACGGAAGCAACGGACAACTCCAAAGTACTTTCCTGGTACTTTAGCCTTTGTGAGCTGGTGAGCAGAAAGTACGGTGCCCTGACTTCTGAGAACCTGTCTGCGGGTAAACTCATGGTCAAATTTGTACTGCCAGCCTCTAGAACCGGTATTTCCGCCATTCTCGTGGGCATTAGCAATGTTGGTCAGCCAAGGTTCTTCAATTTCCTTACAGTGTCTAGGCTCTTTGACATAGTAGACATCATGAATGTCTCTTGCACTATGGAACTGAGGCATGAAGAGAGCATCTCCATTCCAGAATTCGTTTTCTACAAGTGGTCCGTCAAATTCTTCAAAGCCTAACGAGGTAAGCTTATCTTTTACCCATTGAATGTAATTTCCATAAGGATTGTGCCTTCCTGGAATCAATCTGGACACCGGAGCATCCAAGCCATAAGGACGGAAGGAAGCATTTTTCCAGGAACCGGAAGCCAGAATCTGCGGGGTGAGAACTCCAATCTCTTCGCCGGTGATATTTGCACTAATGACGGCGGCTTTTGCCTGATTTCCCGCCTCTGTGAGCTTATAGACCACTTCCTCACGCTCAATAACCTTATAGGGGCTACCCACCGCACCACGCTTTTTGGAAACCTTAGCCATCAAAGCCTTCTCGCGGTCAGTCATGCCTGCTTCCTCCAAAGGTCCAGCAAGTCCCTTCTTCAACAGCTCAGCAGTTTCTACAACATCCTCTGGTAGCTTATTCTCTTTAATATAAGCCTTGTTTTCGCCATTCATTGCACAGGTGCCTGCTTTTGACAGCATGCCGTATGCGGATCCGATATCGCTCTTTTCTAGCCCGATTTTCTCCGCAATCTCTGGCAGGGAAAGTGCTTCGCCTGAGCTAAGCAGTTCAAAAATTCTCTGGGCAGGTGTGCCAATTTGGGCCTGTTCTTTTCCTAAATCTGTGAGTTCATACTGAACAATTGTCTTTCTGCTTGTCTCAACCAAAAGTCCTTTGGCACTTAACCAGCTGAAAGCCTGGTTACACTGTCCAACCTTATAGCCAAGCTCTGCAACAATCTTGTCTGCGGTAATCTCGCTTGAAAGGTCAACGTGTCTAAGCAACTTCACTTCTAGTGGGTGAAGGTTCTTTACATCTATATCCATATTTACCACCGTAAAAAGTAGTTTTTCACCATGATATATTTAGTTGCAAAAAATGAAAAGTCTTTATATTAGAGAAGATTAGCCAAACGAGTTGAAGAATTTTCTGAAATATGATAGTTTACAGCACGTTTTAAGGGTAAATACATTAGTTTTTTTAATAGAGGTTAAAGAATTAAGGAAAATGGCTACAGATCTATCAAAAATGAGAAATATCGGGATTAGTGCCCATATTGATTCGGGGAAGACCACACTGAGTGAAAGAATCCTCTTCTACTGCAACAAAATTCATGCAATCCATGAAGTACATGGAAAGGATGGCGTTGGCGCAACCATGGACAGCATGGAGCTGGAGAGAGAGCGTGGTATCACCATTGCAAGTGCAGCTACAAGCGTTAACTGGAAGGGGTACGAAATCAATGTTATTGATACTCCGGGTCACGTGGATTTCACAATTGAAGTTGAGAGATCCCTTAGAGTTCTAGATGGTGCAATTCTAGTTTTGTGCTCTGTTGGTGGTGTTCAGAGCCAGAGCATTACCGTTGACAAGCAGATGGATCGCTACAAGGTTCCACGTATTGCTTTCATTAATAAATGTGACCGTGTTGGTGCTAACCCGCTTAACGTCGTCAAGCAAATGAGGGAAAAGCTCAATCTCAACGCAGTGCTCATGGAGTTGCCAATTGGTCTTGAAGATAACTTTGAAGGCGTTGTTGACTTAGTGAGAATGAAAGCCATTTACTTTGATGGTCCAAACGGAAGCCTCCTCAGAGAAGAAGAAGTTCCAAAGTCCATGATGGATGAGGCTCTTGAGAGAAGAGAAATGCTCATTGAGGCTGCTTCAGACTTCTCTGATGACCTTATGAACATGGTACTTGAGGGAGAAGAACCTTCAGTTGAGCTGGTTGAAGAGGCAATCAGAAAGGGAACTCTTTCTTTGCAAATGTGTCCCGTTTACGT
>CAVISO010000102.1:0-4040 GCA_963645435.1 Sphaerochaetaceae bacterium
CTGTGCTGGCATGGCAACCGCCGGAAGTGGAGACGTACTTTCAGGAATCTTGGCGGCCATTTGTGCTTGGGACAAGGACCTTACTCTTTCAACTATTGCTGGAGCGTATATCAACGGCAAAGCTGGCGAGTATGCTCAAGAGCAAACAAACCCAATAAGCATGATTGCAAGTGATACAGTCAATAACATAACCAGAGTCATATGTGAATATTTTAAATGAGGTGCTTTAATGCTAAAACAACATCCCTGCAGGCAATCATATCAATGCCAGTTCCGGCAACATTCTGAATAACAACAGTGCCCATCTTAAGTTCGTTTGAGCCATAATCAGAAATATCAATAACCGTGGCAGAAATTGTCTTCATTGCCTCCAACATTGCCTCTTTTGGAATAGGAGAAGCACTACGAATGGGAAGAAGCGTCAAAGAACCGTTCTTAACTCTGACGGTAGAAGTTAAAACTCTCTCAGGATGAACAACCTCCGCAGTTGCGTACTTTAGCCCTCTAGGGCAGCTGTTACCAGTGACCTTTAGCACCTTTTTCTCGCCAGCCGAGCCTTTCTCACCAGGCACGAACTCCCAATCCACAGAGATTGAGCAGCCCTTAGGGCAAATAACACAAGTTACAAACGATGTCTCCATATTCAACTCTCCCTTATAAAATTGGCCACTGCCTTGCCACATAGGATACTGTCTTTGGTAACATTATCTGCAAGATCATAAACCTTCAGAACATTACCGCAGGCAAAAATTCCAGGGATACTTGTCATAAACGAGCCTTTATCCACCGGACCTCTAGTCTTAGGATCCATCTCAATTCCGGCTCCTCTAGTAAGTTCATTTTCAGGAATAAGACCAACAGAAAGTAGAATAGTATCACACTCAATATACTCTTCCGTTCCAGGAATTGGGTTGAACTTTTCATCTACCCTGGCAACAGTAACTCCCTCAACTCTATCTTTTCCATGAATGTTTATAGCAGTTGTAGAAAGGTGCAATGGAATGCCAAAGTCATCCAAGCACTGCACAATGTTTCTCTTAAGTCCGTTAGACTTACTCATCACTTCATAGACTCCAAGTACTTGAGCCCCTTCCAGTGTCATTCTACGCGCCATGATAAGTCCAATATCCCCACTGCCTAAAATGACAACCTTTTTTCCTGGCATATAGCCTTCCATGTTAACCAGTCTCTGTGCAGTACCTGCAGTATAAATCCCAGCAGGACGGGTTCCACAGATTCTCAACATTCCACGAGTGCGTTCTCTACAACCCATGGCAAGAATTACTGCCTGCGCCTTGATATCTAAAAGCCCATCTTTGGAATTCATGGCTCGCACAACTTTATCTGGAGAAATGGAGAGCACCATGGTATCAGTTAACGTCTTAATCCCGGTCTCTGCAACCATATCAACATAGCGCTGGGCATATTCAGGACCAGAAAGCTCTTCTCCAAACACATGAAGCCCAAAGCCAGCATGAATGCACTGATTCAGAATTCCTCCCAACGAGGTGTCTCGCTCAATCACAAGAATATCCTTGATCCCCTGGTTCCAGCACTCGTAAGCGGCACTGAGCCCGGCAGGTCCTCCGCCAATAACAGCAACCTGAACGTTAATCATTGCACGCCTCCTCTTCAAAGCCTTTCTTGGCAATAGTCATCCAACTGCCCCTGCCAAACTTGGTCACTTCTGTATACGGAATCTGAAGCTCCCTTGAAAGAATCTCCATCACGCGAGGTCCACAAAAACCACTCTGACAACGCCCCATTCCAGCACGCACTCTACGCTTGACGCCATCCATATCCACAGCCCCACAAGGTCTATGGATGCAATCCACAATCTCACCTTCCGTGACCGATTCACACCTGCAAATCACTCTTGCATAAAGCGGATTCTGTTTAATAGCAGCCAGCTTCTCCTCGTCACTTAGCTCCATAAAGCGTACGATTTTTCTCGTATCCTTAAAGTTGGCTTTCTTCTCTCCCAAAAGCCCCTTCTCTTTCAGCTGGCGAACAACATATTCTCCAATAGCCGGCGCAGCAGTCAAACCCGGCGAACAAATCCCTGCCACATTGTAAAGGCCACTGACACTTGAGAATCCAATCAAGAAGTCCTCATTTCCATCTTCATTCTTATGGTCACTAACAGCACGCACCCCAGCAAAAGAGGTAATAACATCTCTCTCGCTCACCTCACATACCGATACCCTTGCCTTCTCAAACACTTCTTTTTGTCCTATTGGAGTTGTACTAACATCCTCCGCATCCTCTAAATCAAAAGCGGTAGGTCCAACAAGAATATTACCGTCCACAGTAGGTGTCACAAGAATTCCCTTACCGGCACTTGTAGGGGGCTGGAAAATTACAGTAGAGGTCAAATAACCCACGTTGTTATCAAGTAAGGAATACTCACCTTTTCTAGGAAGAATCTTAAAAGAGTGGTCTCCAAATAAGGCAGCAATTTTATCAGAATGAACGCCTGAAGCGTTAATAACAGTTGAAATTTCTAACTCATCATTAAGAATTAGGACATCTTTTCCTGTCTCATCCTTTTTACGTGAAACCTTCTTAAGTTCGTAACCTCTAAGCAAAGTCACCCCGTTTTCAATAGCCAAATCCATTGGAGCAGCAGTCAGTTCAAACGGAGAACACACCCCAGCAGTTGGAGCATAAAGAGAACCAAGACAAGATTGAGAAAGGTGCTTTTCCTTTGCTAAAGTTTCCTCTCTTGTAAGAAGTTTCAAATCTGGAACACCATTTTGAAGACCTCTTTCATATAGAGCCTTAATTACTTCTAAACCTTCTTCATTGAAGGCAACCACCAAAGAACCTACCTGTCTAAAAGGGATTGAAAGATCTTTGTGCAAGGACCTAATTAACTCATTGCCTCTAACATTCAGTTTTGCCATGAGCGTACCTGGCATTGGGTCAAAACCAGCGTGAACAATGGCTGAATTAGCCTTACTGGTTCCCTCGCAAATATCGTCCTCTTTTTCCAGGACTACAACCTTACAAGCATACTTTGAAAGCTCATAGGCAATCCAAGCGCCAGTAACACCACCGCCAATAATAGCAAAATCAAATTTCTTTATTTCCATATGCTAAAATCCAACCAACCAATGATTTTATCTTAATTGTCCAAAAGATACTAGTTTGAAATTTGTGCAAGCAATGTTATAATAAAAACATATCATGCCATTCAAAATAAAAAGCGAAAGATTAAAAAAGAACCTCAAACAATTAAAAAAGAAAAAGATTGAAGGTGAAAAATACGTCAAGGATTTCTATATTGAAAAAGACCTCGCCTTCATAACCTGTAATGTCAAAAAGTTTAATGACCTAATTGACCCTTTCTCTGCAACAGGCTACGAATGGCCCAATAATGACTTCTTGCACTTCATAGAATCCAATGCTGAATATATTCCCATTGAATACCCAATAGTACTAGAAATCAATGGCAAGACCTTTACTGAAAAAGAAAAAAACATAATTCGCGAAACAATTCATGATTACTACGCCTTAAAGATGGGAGATGCCCAACTGGCAATTGGTGCAAATATCCGTAAGGGAATAACCCTCCTTATAACAGGAGCAACTGCTTCTTTTGGCGTTCAACTTGTAAGTAAAATAACCACAAACGGCTTACCCTTGCGAGAAGCAATTGTAATGCTCTTTTGGCTTTTTTTGTGGGAAGGCTTAGACTGCCTAATATTGGACGGCAAAAAACTTAAAGAGAAGAAAACAGAAGCTGCTCAGATGGCAAACATCACCATCACCTTTAAAGACGAGCCTGAAATCACAGAATTCTCAGATATCATTTTAGACTAACATTTGATAAGCACAATTACGCAAATCCCCGTTCGTTGAAGGCTAAAAACTACGCAAATCCCCGTTCGTTTTCTGTAATTTGTTACAGTATAACAAGTTGGCTTTTTATATAGAAAGACGGCCTTATTGGCCGTCCTCCTGACTCTTAAAATTCTTCTTCCTTCGTTGTTTTACCGCTTCTGAAAGCAAAAACTCAATTTGACCATTTAGGCTTC
>CAVISO010000103.1:0-3991 GCA_963645435.1 Sphaerochaetaceae bacterium
GTCCTTTGAAGCTATTTGATTTAGACAATTACAAAAATGAGAAGATAAAAGTTTAGGGGTTTCCTTGGAGGAGGAAACCCCTTTTTCTTTAGGCTCAGCTTTTAATTGTGCTTAATTACGTCTTCTGGCTTCATTCCTTCTACAAGTCTCATAACTGGCTCGCTTAGTAATCCTCATTGAATTAGGATCATCGTCTACAAGCAAAATCTTCAGCATGATTGAATTTTACTGTAAACTCCTATGGCTAACAATATTGTTTATTTCCATACCTTCTTCACAACTTCTAGGTATCTTTCAATTACCGCTTCATAGCTAATTCTTTCTGATATCAAGAAAACAGTCGTATCGTTATAATCTTGTTTATAAAAAGCTGTATTACATATCTCTTCTGAAAGTTGTCTGATATTTACATTAAAATCCGCAGATGGGGCAATTTTAGAGCCTAAAGACAACCGATGTTCTCTGACCTCACCAACTAATCTTATAAAATTTTCATCATAATTAACGTACTCATCCAATTTGTATATGTCATACAGATGGCGAGCAATTTTCTTACTTCTACCTAAGATATAGTAATCACATACAGCAAACAATTTATCAATCAGAGTTCTTTCAAGAGACTGGACCCCCATTGAAAAAGGCAATAAAGAATATTTTTTCAACAAGTCAAGTTGCGTCTCTTTCAGCCACTCATAAAGGTAATTTGAAATCATCCTTTCGGTTGTAGGAAAAGAATATGACATTAAAGAAGTCTCAATTCTTACAAACGAAGGAATTCCTTCATTACCATTGTTTATGACACTGTCATAGGCAAAATCATATTGATTGAGGTCTTTGTCGCTTTCAATGAAATCCCAATTAATAATTCTGAGTCCTAACTTTTCTGCTATTGGCTTTAAAACATTGTATTTAAGCTTTTTTCGCCTGCTTCCTCCTATGTGTTCCGTAAAAGTAATATCGATATCCTCTGAAAATCTATCAATCACTCCGTAAGCTTTAGAAAGGGAAGTTCCACCTTTAAATACAAGGGGAAGCTCTTGCTTTGATAGCTCTTGTAAAATCATCGTCACATAATAATCTTTCTCTACAATATCAACTCTCACTTTAGCCATTTGTGAGACAGCTACTATCATTTCCTCAAACAAGTCTTTGCTTTGCTCATGCAAGTACATTTTGCAACTCCATCTCATAATAGTTCTTGAACACAGAAACTGGGTAATCTCTTATATACTTATCAATCTTCTCTTTTGTTATGTGGTGAAAAGAAATAAAAGCATACACTTTAGGTTTTGCTTCAGAAAAATCACCATCAATAAAGAAATCAATGTTTTTCAACAAATCTAATAATTGTAACACATAAACATTATCTTCATTTATTGGCACTAAACTTTTTCTTACAACAAAATTTCTTTCTCCTATTTCTACCTCTCTATATTTGACAGAAGTATTGTTACTCACAATTTCAACAACTCTTGGCACTTGTGTTGTTAGTCCAATCTGATTTGCAAAAGTATGTCCTGAATAGTACCCTTTTAGACTTTTTCCATTAGAAATATATTTGTATCTTGCGACAAGATCTGCCGATGGCCCCATACTAATATTCAGCAATTTGTTCCTTTTGGGAATATAATAAATGCCATTGTCATACTTGGACAGAATTCCTTTTTTACACAAAGTTCCCAATTGTTGTGTAAGTGCAGATTTTGAGATATTTTCCTTTAATAAATCAGATACAAAAATAGGTTCCATCTCCTTATAATTGTCAAAAATGTAATTTGCAATCATTTGATTCCATCCTAAACTTTTTTTACTATATTTTTCTATTTTGTTAAGCATAGTATATTTTAGGTTTTCTGCTTTGTCTACAAATACTTGACGGTTTTCTGATTATTGAAATAATTACCGATGGTATGACTAATAGTTTAGATTTTACACAGGGAAGCATCTTGAAAAAGATGCTGAGATTCATGGTTCCAATTCTTGGAGCGCAGATATTACAGGCCGCTTATGGAGCTGTTGATCTTTTGGTGGTTGGACATTTTGGAACCACAGCGGGACTTTCAGGAGTATCGACTGGAAGCCAGGTGTTAAATCTAGTTACCTTTGTAATCACTCAGCTTGCAATGGGAATTACAGTTCTTATTGCCAGATATCTTGGAGAGAAAAGAGAAGATGAGATTGGTGGGGTCATTGGAGGTTCTACCATAGTATTCTCAATCATTTGCGCGGTTCTGCTTGTAGTGATGGTTGTATTCGCACGGCCTATATCAATATTGATGCAGGCGCCTGAGGAAGCTATTGAACAAACTACTCAGTACGTGCGCATCTGTGGGAGTGGAATATTTTTCATTATTGCCTACAATCTACTTTCTGCTGTGTTCAGAGGCCTTGGAGACAGCAAATCCCCTTTGCTATTTGTAGCTGTAGCCTGTGTGGTAAATATTTTTGGAGATCTTTTACTGGTAGCAGTCTTTCATATGGATACAGCTGGAGCTGCCCTTGCAACCGTATTTGCCCAGGCAATTAGCGTTGTTTTTGCCTTAGTTCTTTTAAAGAAACGAGGGCTTCCTTTTAAGATAATCAAGAAAGATTTTAGGATAAATAGCCAATGTAGGCTATCATTCAAGATTGGGATCCAACTATTTTCTCGAGAGCTTCTATGAATAATTTATTTTTCTGCTTCATTATATCCTCTGTAATAATTATACCGTCTTTTCATTTTTTCCCAAAATTTTATCATAGGGGTAATGAGATCATAGAGATGCTTGCGCTTTGATCCACGTTTGCTTTTTTTGGAATCGTTTCGTTAAAATAAGAGTAGAAGTGTGTTAAAAAATTTTATACCTTATTAAATTCTGTGGGGTTTTTTACTAATGTGAGCTATACTTCTGGTATACTTTTTAGAACATGGCTCAATAGAAAATTATCCTTTTGTAAGAGGTTTGAATGCCCAATCGCAAGCTTCCCAAGTCTCTTCTTTCCACATCTTCCTATTACGGCTACTTCCAGTCACTGGCATCTCAGACAGCTTTCATAAAGAGCCTTGGTGCTGAGGAGATAACCCTCAACGACGGTGGTGTAATCCAGAGTGAGAACTAAGGCTGTATCATATGGTAAAAGAATTTGGCAGGTTGTGATCGGCATGAAATCAATCGCATTGCAAGAACATTTTTCTCCTCATTTCATCCCTGATCTGCCTCTTTAAGAGCATCATAATATTGGTCTTTTGTTTTCTCTATCTGTTTTTCAATACTGATGTATTTTCCAACACTGTAGCCGCTCTTATAAAGAAGAAGTAACGTAAGGAGTCTGCTCATCCTTCCATTCCCGTCATTAAACGGGTGAATACAGAGGAAGTCACAGATAAAGACTGGAATCAAAATCAAAGCATCTATTTTCTCTCCTTTTATGGCAGTTTCATAAGAGGAACAGATTCTCTCTACAGCTTCCGGCGTATCATAGGGTTCAACTGGTGTAAATCTTGTAACCATTGTTCCATCAGGCCGTATCTCATTAATATAATTTTGAGTGTTTTTAAACTGTCCTCCATACGACAATCCAGTTCTCTTCAGAAGATCCCTATGAAGTTGAAGTATATAAGACGACCGTATTGGAATATACTCATTGCTCTCATGGATGGTATTCAACACGTCTCTGTAACCCATTATTTCATCTTCGTCACGATTTCTAGGAGTGGTTTTCTCTTCAAATAACTGCTTCATCCTAGTACTTGTAGTTACAATACCTTCAATTTTATTTGAAGCCTCCGTACTCTGTATTCTTGCAATCTCAACCAAACGAGAAAGTTCCACCGGTTTCTGTCGAATGAACAAATCTTGTCTTCCCTTGCACTCGTGAATCTTTGCAACAAGGTTCAATATATCGGAGTCCCATGTTCTTCTTGCAAGTTGCTCATAATCAAAGGTTCTCATATCCCGTTCCGTCCAACTTTATTTCTTTTCGTCCAATTTAGCCCGATTTTGGAAAAAAA
>CAVISO010000104.1:0-3983 GCA_963645435.1 Sphaerochaetaceae bacterium
ACCTAGGCTATACTCAAAAATAGCTTAGAAGTTCTACAAGTAGCAAAACGGATTTTTTCAAGAGGAGGAAATTATGAAAAAATTGTTTTTGGTTTTATTGGTTGCCTTGATTGCAGGCATTGCATTCGCAAGTGGTGCTCAAGAAGCAACAACCACAGAAAACGGTGACAAGGTTCCATTTATTGGAATTAGTATTTTTGACTATTCAAATGCTTTTGTTGGTTATATCAGAAATGGTATCAACTATTACATGGCTGAGAAGTATCCAAATGTAGAGTACTTGATGGTTGATGGTGAAAACAATCAGGCAACACAGACGGAGAAAATTGATACCATGATTAGTAAGGGTGTTGATGTTCTTGCAGTAAACCCTGTTGATACAACAGCTTGTGATGTTATTGTTGCAAAGGCAAAAGAAGCCAACCTTCCAGTAGTTTTCTTCAATAGAAGACCTTCAGATGAAGTTCTTGCCAGCTATGATAAGTGCTATTATGTTGGAAACAATACCATTCTTCAGGGACAGCTTCAGGCTGAAATGTTGATAGATGCATGGACAAATGATCAGGCAAAGTGGGATACAAATGGAGACGGCGTTCTTCAGTATGTTCTTCTTACTGGTACCCCAGGTCACAGTGATGCAACAGATCGTATCAATGGCTTCTATGAAGTTCTCAACAAATCAGACATTAAGGTTGAAGAGCTTGCAAATCAGCCAGCCAACTGGAACTCAGCAAAGGCTGTAGAGGTTATGGATTCTTGGATTGGTAAATTTGGCGATAAGATTGAGATGGTAATCAGCGGAAATGACGCAATGGCTCTTGGTGCTGTTGAATCAATGAAGGCTCACGGTCTCATTACTGCAGATAAGATTGTTCCTGTTATTGGTGTCAATGCTCTTCCAGAAGTATCAGAACTTATTAAAGAAGGAATCATGCTTGGTTCAGTTCTCACAAGTACTTATGACCCTGCTCGTGCAATCATTGATATTTGTGTCAATGTTTGTAATGGCCGTGAAGCAGATGCTGGAATGGAATGGAAAATGGTTGACAGAGACATGAGAATTCCAGAAGAAAAGATTACAAAGGAAAACGTTGATATTGCAATTGAAGGTTACAAGCTTGCAAAATAATTAAAACGTTAGATTATTAAAAAAGTTGTTATTAGGATGGCCTTTGCGCCATCCTAATAAATATCAGAGGTTGTTTTAATGAGTGAATATACAAATATTCTTGAAATGCATGGAATTTCAAAAAGCTTCCCTGGTGTCAAAGCACTAAATAATGTTGATTTATGTGTGAGAAAGGGTGAAGTTCATGCTCTTATGGGCGAGAATGGAGCAGGAAAGTCCACGTTAATGAAAATTCTATTTGGAATTTATCATAAGGACGAGGGGGAAATTCTGTTTCAAGATAGGCCAATCAACCTGCAGAATCCCAATGATGCTTTAAAGCTGGGAATTGCCATGGTGCAACAGGAGTTGGAACAGGTTCCCAAAAGAACAGTTAAAGATAACATTTGGCTTGGTCGTTTGCCTAAGAAAGGATTGTTTGTTGACGACAAAGCATTATATGAGAATACAAAGAAAATAATTGAAGATTTGGGGATGGACATTGACCCTAACGCAGTCATTGCTGATTTGTCTGTATCAACAAAGCAGATGGTTGATATTGTTAAGGCTGTTTCCTATAACGCAAATTTGATTGTTTTTGATGAGCCTACTTCTTCCTTAACAGAGGTAGAAACAGCTTTTTTGTTCAAAATTATCAGAAGACTTAGAGATGAGGGATGTGGAATTATTTATATCTCTCACAAAATGGACGAGGTAATGGAAATTGCTGACCGAGTGACTGTAATGCGTGATGGTTGCAAGGTTGCTACAAGAGATATAAAGGAAATTGATCAGAATATGCTTATCACTCTTATGGTTAATCGTGAGATGAAAAGCAGATTCCCAGAAAAGACAAATAAACCGGAAGATGTAATACTGAAGGTGGAGCATCTCTGTACCGTATATGAGCCAAAACTCAAAGAAGTTTCTTTTGATGTAAAAAAAGGAGAGATTTTTGGTATTGGCGGACTTGTAGGAGCGGGTAGAACTGAGCTCTTAGAGAGTCTTTTTGGACTTAGAACGGTTGAGTCTGGTTCTATTGAATTGTATGGTAAGAATCTTCTTGAAAAAAGAAGAAGGGTAAAACAATCTGACATGGGTTTCTTAACAGAAGAAAGACGTGTCACAGGTATTTTTCCATTGATGGATGTTAAATGGAACATTGTCATGGCCAGTCTAAAGAAAAACACTGACAAGTTTGGCTTCCTATCAGCAGAAAAAATTGAAGGAAATACTAAAAAAATGATTGATGCTATGCATATCAAAACAGCTTCTATGCAGACGCTAATTAGTAATCTTTCTGGAGGAAACCAGCAAAAGGTTCTTTTGGGGAGATGTCTTGAGATGGATCCTGAAATTTTGCTTTTTGATGAGCCAACAAGAGGTATTGATGTTGGAGCAAAGCAGGAAATCTACCAGATAATGATTAATCTGGCAGCTGAAGGAAAAACAATAATTTTTGTTTCTTCTGAAATGCCTGAGTTGCTTGGAATAGCAGATAGAATCTTGGTTATGAGTAATGGCCATTCATCGGGTGTTGTTGATGCTAGAACAACAAACCAAGAAGAGATAATGAAGCTTGCTGCAAAATATCTGTAAAGCTTAAAAGAGGTGATGAATAAAATGAAAGATCTTAAGAATATAAAAAACGTGAACATGAAAGAATGGCTTATGAATTATGCAATTTACCTTGCTCTTGTTGGGGTTATTTTGGTTATTATTTGCATTGAGCCTACAATTCTGTCGCTGAGAAATGCAACCTTTATCCTGCAACAGGCTGCGCCAAAACTTATAATTGCTCTTGGAGTTGCGGGAATAATCATTTTGGGCGGTACTGATTTGGCTGCAGGAAAAATGGTTGGTGCTGCAGGTATAATCTGTGCTTCACTTTTGCAACAACCTACCTACAGCCTGAGAATTTTTTCAGATATGCCACAGTTGCCAATTATTGGACCACTTCTTATTGCAATATTGGTGTGTCTCATATTTTCTGCAATCCATTCTATCTTGATTTCTGTATTTAATATTGCCCCTATGATTGCATCCTTGGGAATGCAGATGATAGTTTACGGTGCAATGTCCTTGTATTTTGATGGAGTAAACCACTCCTCTCCTATAGGCGGACTTGATACAAGGTTTTCAACTCTTTCCCAAGGGGCTTTTTATATTGGAAACTTTAGGCTTCCATACATTATTCTGTATGCTGTTGCGTTTACTATCTTTTTCTGGATTGTGTGGAATAAGACAGTTCTTGGAAGAAATATGTATGCAGTTGGAGGAAACAAGGAAGCTGCTATTGTTTCTGGAATCAATCCTAAGAAGGTTATTTTGGCAATATATCTTCTAGCTGGTGTTGCATATGCTTTTGCCGGATTCCTTGATGCAGGAAGAACAGGTAGTGCAACTAACGCTCTTGGTGAAGGTTACGAACTTGATGCTATTGCCTCATGTGTTGTTGGTGGAGTCTCAATGAGAGGTGGTATAGGAAAGATAAGTGGCGTAATAGTAGGCGTTCTAATTTTCCAGGTGCTCTCTTATTGTCTTGTTTACATGAATATTAACCCGTATGTTCAATATGTCATCAAAGGCATTATCATTGTATTTGCTATTGCTGTAGATACACAAAAGTACTTAAAGAAACGTTGATAGAATGTAGAAAAGGGGTGAAATTATGTCTAAAAAGACAGTTTCAGACTTTGTTTATGAACAATTAATGAAGGATTTTTTTGGAGGAAAATATCAGCCAGGACAAAAAATCCCTTCTGAGAATGAACTTTCTGAGGAACTAAATGCAAGTAGAAATACTGTTAGATCTGCTTTAATGAAACTCAATACTCTTGGCGTTCTAGAGACAAAAAGGGGAGATGGAACTTTC
>CAVISO010000105.1:0-3954 GCA_963645435.1 Sphaerochaetaceae bacterium
GAAAAAACCTATGCAATAATTATCACTGCAAAACATTGTACATTCAGCTTTTTAGCTTATGGAGGAAAAAATGCTCATTAATTTGAACATGAACAAAGAAGTAAGAGCTAGGAACATCCAGCTTTGTAAGGAAAAGGGAATTATTCTCCCAACCTTCAAGCAGATGGTAGATCCATCTACAGTTCCTGCAGAAATTAAGGCAAAGCTCGCAAAGACTGGTCTTTGGGATGTCAACCCTGTAAACCTTTTCAGAATTACATGGAAAAACGAACCTGTTGAGCAGGGCGGCGGATTTGGTGGAGTTAACTACATTGAAGTTCCAAAGCAGCTCACCGGAGTAAAGGCTCACATCTATGCTCTCGTTGGAAAGTTCTTCCCAACTGGCGCACACAAGGTTGGAGCAACCTATTCATGCTTGGCTCCAGCATTGGCAACAGGAAACTTTGACGCTCAGAATCAGCAGGCTGTATGGCCATCAACTGGTAACTACTGCCGTGGTGGTGCTTACAACAGCGCACTTCTTGGATGTCAGTCCATTGCTATTCTCCCAGCAGAGATGTCCCAGGAAAGATTCAACTGGCTTAAGACCGTTGCTGGTGAAGTTATTGCAACCCCTGGTTGCGAGTCCAACGTCAAGGAAATCTTTGACAAGTGCCATGAGCTGGATGCTGAAAGAGGCAAGCACATTGTTATCTTCAATCAGTTTGAGCAGTTTGAGAACTACCTCTGGCATTACACCGTAACTGGTGCAGCAATTCTTGAAGTTCTTGAGAAGCTTGGTGTCAAGCCAGAGAACGTTCGCGGTTATGCATCATCAACAGGAAGCGGCGGAACCTTGGCAGCTGGTGACCATCTCAAGAAGGTTTACCCACACATGGTAATTGCAGCAGGCGAAGCAAAGCAGTGCCCAACCCTTCTTAGAAACGGTTTTGGTGGACATAGAATTGAAGGTATTGGCGACAAGCATGTACCATGGATCCACAACGTAAAGAATACTGACATGATTTGTGCTATTGATGACCAGGATTGTATGGACATCTACAGACTCTTCAACGAGCCAGCTGGTATCAAGTACCTCAAAGAGACTGTTGGCCTTACAGACAAGCAGATTGCAGACCTCCAGTACTTTGGTATTTCCGGTATTGGTAACACCCTCAGCGCAATCAAGATGGCTAAGTACTACGAGATGGATGAAGATGATGTTGTCTTCACAATCTGCACAGACTCTTCAGTCATGTACAAGACAAGACTCGCAGAGCTTGACGCTCAGCAGGGCAAGTTCACAGAAATGGAAGCTGCTAGAGTTCACAGTGGCGCCCTTCTTCACCAGAGCTATCAGGATGCTCTTGAGCTTGGCTATTATGACAGACTCCGCATCCACAACCTCAAGTACTACACTTGGGTTGAACAGCAGGGCAAGACCTATGAAGAAATCAACGCTCAGTGGTATGACAGAGACTACTGGACATCAATTCCTCCAATGGCTGCTGAAATTGATAAGCTCATTGAAGACTTCAACAAAGAAGTTCTTGCTGACTGAGTTTAATGACTCTTTTAAGGCTGCTCGTTTGGGCAGCCTTTTTTCTTTTTTAATTATTAGAGGTTTTTGCGAAAACCTCATTAGGAGAAAACTTTTATGAAATTCAAATATGTTTGCGTTGACTGTGGTAAAGAATTTGTCACCGACGAGATTATTTATCAGTGCCCCGAATGCGCAGCAAAATCCAAGGAAGGAGAATTTCCACGTGGCTATCTAAAGGTAATCTATGACAAAGAAGAACTTCAGAAACTGAAGGAAAAAGACCACGTTTCAATTTATGACTTCTTTCCTTACACTGTTCCAAACAAGGAAGTCTATCCTGTAGGAATAACACCAATTGTAAAACCAATGCGTATAAATCAGCAAATTGGACTTGAAAATGTGTACTGCAAGATGGATGCATACCTTCCTTCTGGTTCGTTCAAAGATAGAGCAAGCCAGCTCATTGCCGCTCAGGCAATAGCCCACAACACCAAGAAGATTGCCCTAGCCTCCACCGGTAATGCAGGGGCTGCCATGAGCTGTGCAGGTGCTGCTTACGGACTAGATATCATCCTGTTTGTCCCAAAAACTGCTCCAATTAACAAGCTCATGCAAAGTGTCCTTTACGGGGCAACCGTAGTTCCTGTAGATGGCACCTATGATGATGCCTTCCTGCTTTCTATTGCCTACACCAAGCACTTTGGTGGTATTAACCGCAACACGGCCTACAACCCAATGACCATTGAAGGCAAAAAGAGCATCTCAATTGAACTCTTTGAACAGCTTGGCAGAAAGATTCCTGACATTGTTTACGTCCCAGTTGGAGACGGCTGCATCATCAGCGGGGTCTACAAAGGCTTCTATGATCTCATGCAGGCAGGTCTCACTGACCACATCCCGCACATTGTTTGTGCTCAGAGCGAAAAATCCAACGCAATCAGTCAAGCTTTTGCAACTGGCGAGTTCAAATCCATTGAAGCCTCTACTCGTGCAGACTCCATCTCTGTTGACATCCCTGCTAGTGGACGCATGGCAGTACAATACCTTAAAGCTTACGACGGCTGGTGCACCCAGGTCACAGAAAAAGAAATCCTAGACGCACAAATGAAACTTGTCCACGACAGTGGCATCTTTGTTGAGCCAGCCAGCGCTACCGCATGGGCAGCACTCGAGAAAGACAGTGCAATGCTAAAAGAGCGCTTTGGCTCCAAGGCTAACATCTGCGTGCTACTGACAGGTATTGGTTTCAAAGACATGGCAGTCTTTGATGGTCGTGTAACCATGCCAGAGCCAATTGCCAACAGTGAACAGGCTGTTATTGACCGCTTTAAGAGTTAATTAGTATATTTATTGTATGTGGTCTGCAGGTTTAGTTCTTGCAGTTTGACCTTTGCAGACCATAAAGTTTGGCAAGGAGCAAATTATGGATAAACTACTGATTGGACTTGGAATTGGTCTTTTGGTTGCAATAATTGTATATATTTGGCAGAGCATCTCAAAAAAGGATATTGAAAAAGCCTCCAAGGATGAAATTGCCCGTCTTAAAAATCTTTTGGCTGACAGAATGGACATTGAGTCTGCAGGGCTTAACAAACTTAAAGCTGAGAACGAAGAACTTAAGAAGACCAATGAGAACCTCAGAGTCACCAATGCTGCCCTTGCCCAAAAGCCTGGCAGAGCTGAAGTACAACGTCTTCAGGTTTACCAGAAGGCAGTTGACCGGCTAATCATCAACAGCCCTGGCTTTGGTGCTGCTTGGCAGTCTGCCCTTAAAGAGAGCGAAGACGAGTTTGAGCAAATCTACTCTGGCATCCAGCCCTTCTGGAAGAAAATTCTTCCCGGCAAGACCAATGCAAAGCTAATAGACAAAGACAACGTAGTTGACGAGCAGTAATTGACTAAAGCGCATTTTGAACGTAAAATTCCCCTGTTGCCAAAGTGGTGGAATGGTAGACACCGGGGACTTAAAATCCCCTGGCCATTGCGGCCGTACGGGTTCAAGTCCCGTCTTTGGTAAAACAAAAGGCACTCCTTGTGGGTGCCTTTTGTTTTATTAAGACATGATGGGACTTGAACCGAGCGATAGTCAAACGCTCCGGTAGGATTGCGTTTGCAGCGAGGCGGCCCGCAGCCGGCTCTACAAAAAGCCGGCGCAAGGGCAAGTCCCGTCTTTGGTAAAAGTACAAAACCCAGCCTTGTGCTGGGTTTCGTGCTTTTAAGACATGATGGGACTTGAACCGAGCGATAGTCAAACGCTCCGGTAGGATTGCGTTTGCAGCGAGGCGGCCCGCAGCCGGCTCTACAAAAAGCCGGCGCAAGGGCAAGTCCCGTCTTTGGTAAAAGTACAAAACCCAGCCTTGTGCTGGGTTTCGTGCTTTTAAGACATGATGGGACTTGAACCGAGCGATAGTCAAACGCTCCGGTAGGATTGC
>CAVISO010000106.1:0-3818 GCA_963645435.1 Sphaerochaetaceae bacterium
AAAAACTAGTTGTGAAACTGACACGTATTAACAGCTGTGGGCCTTATAAGTGTTGTTCTTTTCCACCCAGTTTAGATAAAATCAGGCTGAGGCCTAATTATGGACACAAATTTGCCAGCTGTATATTCTGCGGTTTCCCTCTCTTTCGTAGCTCCTCTCTTTCCCTCTAAAGGCGAGGAGGTGACTTTAAGTATTGCCTTTTCTTCGGCTCCGGACTCTGTTCTTCTGAAATACGACAGTAACACGGGACTTGTCTTCACAGCGGAGATGACTCAAAGCGGGCAATTCAACGGAGGCCTGAAGTACAGTGCAACCGTCAGCGCAAATCTTGATGAAACGCTCTTTCATTACTTCTTTGTTTTCTTCAAGGACGGGGTGAGCTACTACTATTCCAAGGCCGGCATAACCCGATACACCCCATCAATTTTGCAGCGTTTCTCCCTAATCACAGCCCAGCCCCCAGTAGATCAGCCCTCGACAGACCAGACTGCCTCGACAGCCCAAATAGCCCAGCCCACGGCAGCCCCAAAAGCCCCAACAGTTCCCCTGTGGGTTTCCTCTTCAACCTGCTACCAGATCTTCCCAGACAGATTCTGCAACGGAGACCCTTCCGTGGGCGCAAAAGAAGGCCAGTACGAGTTTGACGGCGGCAAAGTAACAACGCCCCAGTGGACAGCTGTCCCCAAAAAGTGGGAAACCTCCCGCTGCTGCGACTTCTACAACGGGGACCTCAAAGGCATTGAAAAGAAGGTCGCTTACCTCAAAGCCCTAGGCATTGACGCCATCTACATCAACCCCATTTTTGCATCGAAATCTGTACACCGCTACGACACAGTCGATTTCTTCTCCATAGACCCCAAGCTGGGCGGAGACCCTGCGCTGGCCTCCCTTGTGAAAACCATGCACGAAAATGGCATCAGAGTCATCCTTGACATCTCCATCAACCACACCGGCCTCAACGGCGTCTGGCTCAAGAAAGCCCTAGAGGACCCCAAGTCCGATGAGCACGATTTCTACTACTTCAATCCCGATGGCTCAGTCGCGTGCTGGCAAGACGTGAAAACGCTTCCCCAGCTCAGGTATTCTTCCTCTAAACTACGAGACAGAATGTACAGAAACGAGAACTCCGTTATGAAGAAGTATCTCAAGGAGCCCTTTAATATTGACGGCTGGAGGCTGGATGTTTCCCCTGAAGTTGGAAGAAGAGGGTCAGAGCAGCTCTGTCAGGAGCTTTGGAGAGACATAAACCTAGAACTCAGAAAAGTGAAAAACAACCTTTATCTGGTTGGAGAAGATTGGGATGACAGCACGCTCTATCTTCAGGGCGATATCTGGAATGCCACAATGAATTACTACGGCTCAGGGCGTCCTTTGAGAAGTTGGCTTGGAGAGAAGGACCGGTTCCTGTGCCAAGGAGACGGCCACAAACCTGAACTTGATAAGCCTCTTACGGCAGAGGAGATTTGTGAGTATCTAAAGGTTGCAATAGATTCTGTCCCAGGACAGACCCCATATCTTCAGATGAATCTCATTGATTCGCACGATACTCCACGTCTTCATAATCACAGCAAAATCTTTAACAGAGACCTCCACAAGGGCGTTCAGCTGGCTCTTTACATGCTCCCCGGCATGCCTTGTACTTACTACGGCGATGAAGTTCTTCTTGACGGAACCCTAGAGTCCAATGAGGGTGCTAGGTATCCCATGGAGTGGAGAGAAGAAAAACAAGATCAGGATATGCTTTCATTTATGAGAAAAATTGGGGAGATTAGAAAGGATGAACTTTTCGCTTGGTCAGGGGTGATGTTCAGGCCTCTGGACGAGGATGCGTTTGCAATAATCCGAGTGCAGGACCAAAAGGCGCTGGTTGCAGTTATCAACCGGGGAGAGGCGAGAAAGCTCAGTTTGGACCTTGCGCTTCTCCCACGGCAACAAGGTCAGGTGGTCTTGGGAGAGGGGACTTCTGAGCTTGAGGGAGACCGCCTCACTGTTGAGGTGAAGCGTCAGGCCTCGCTTTTGATTTCGTTGATGTGTTATTCTCAAAAGCTTATAGGGTGTGCTAAGAGCTAAAGCAAGACAACCTACTGTCATCTTTTTGGGGCCAAAATTAAGCAAAAAAGATGACAAGTCATCCTGAAGAGTCAAAAATGACCTTTTCAAGATGACTTTTTATTTTCTGAAAGGAGAAAGGGCTTCAGAAGTTGAAGGTGTGAAATGGAAATTTCTCTGTCCAAAAGTAGAAACTTCTTTGGTAAAAATTCGGTAAAAATTTACTTAACTCCCAAATTGCTTTAACCTGTTAACTTTCATTGCCCTCTGCCTTTATTCAAGGTGGAGGGCTTTTTCTTCTTGTTCTGAAGCCAAAATACCTACGAAGATTTCTTAGTTGTTCATAATCTCTTTAATACTGCAGTCTTCCTTCCCAAAGCATTTTGTCAAAAAGTTCCCTGGCTTTATTAACAGAAAGATTCACAAGCGGGTCCATGAGGAAGGCTTGGAAAAGAAGATTGTCGTCAGAGGCCCAAATTGCGTTCAGGGCAATTTCTTGTTCGTCCGAGATGCGTCTTATGAGATTCTGAACGGCAAGAGGAGGATTTGCAGAAACCAGTGGTGTTACTCTGTCGCGGGTGATAAGGCCTAGGCTTTCTACTATTCTTCCCTCCGGAAGAAATGAAATCTGGCCTCTGTTTGGCAGGTTCATGTTGGTCTTCAGCCCAGCACTGCCACCCTCAAGAAGCGCCATCATGATATCCACCCCTTCTTCTCCGCTGGGGCTTGCTTTTAACTCTTCATCAGAGAATATTTTAGCTTTCTTTTCTGCATCGGTTTTTACGCGCCAAGAGTAGGGGGTCCTTATGACGCCCAAGGAGTTAAGATACTTTTCGTCCGCAAGGAACCAAGGAACAAATTCCGCAAGGTGCCTGTCTCCGGCAGCGCCCAAAACGCCAAAGTGTTTGTAGAAGGTGTAGGCTATAAGATTGTCGCAATCAAACCACTTTTCTTCCCGTGCTCTTTTTTCTGCCTGTGCAGTGTGGTCGCAAAAGGTATCGGGATTGCGTACAAGCTCGTCAACGGCTTTCAGTAGGTCGTGGCCGTCCCAGAAGGCGTGCGTGATGAAGGTGAAGTGGTTGACGCCGGTGATGTCCACGTCCAGCTCTCTGCGCGAGGGGAGCGTGCCGTACTTTTTCTCTGCAAGGCGGCACAGGTTGTCCTCCGCGTGGAAGACTTCGTGGCAGCACCCAAACGCCTTGATAGCGGGGAAGGCCTTGTAGAGGGCGGCCGTGCAAAGCGTCATGGGGTTGGTGTAGTTGATTACCCAGGCCGCCGGACAGCACTTTTCTATTGCCCGTGCGAACTCAAAGAACAGTGGAAGCGCTCGGCGTGCTCTGATTAGTCCCCCAGGCCCCGTCGTGTCGCCCACCGTCTGTCTTATCCCGTACTCCTCCGGTAGCAGCAGGTCCGCTTTTCTGCACTCAATCCGCCCCGGCTCTATTGCGATGATAACTAGGTCTGCACCCTCCAACGCTCTCTCTATTTCTTTTTCAGTCCGATACTTAAACCGGCCCACCTGGCCGTTTAGCCGGAGCATGCGCGTGCCAACTTCCACGTTGTTTTGCGCTGCTTTGAGGTCTATATCGTAAAGCGTGACGGTGCCGTGGGCCTCTTGGTTCAGGGTTAGATCTTTCATAAAGGAGATTGCCCAGAGCCTGCTACCGCCACCAATGATTGTGATGTTGATATCTTTCATTTTTTCTTATTTCCTTGCGTTTAGCTTTTCTAGCGTTTTCTAGCTTTTCTAGCGTTGAGGCCTTCAAGTC
>CAVISO010000107.1:0-3787 GCA_963645435.1 Sphaerochaetaceae bacterium
GAAAAATAATTAACTGAGAAAATATTCAACTAGGGGCTCTGTAATCTGCAGAGCCCTCTTTCTGTAGTAGCCAACAGTTCTAACAGATGATGGAAGACATCTCATTTTCTTGAATACCAAAGGAGTAGATGGTAAAATTTCAAGTGAGCTGGAGGCTTTGTTTCAATACATCAATGGAGGAAGTGATTCCATTGGAGAAGAGACTGACAGTGAGTTAGTGAAACTCATTGACAGCTATGTTGAAAGAACCAACAATGACGATGAATGGAGGGATTTGTATATGAAGTACGCTTTTGACCTGGAAGATCAATATGATGAAGGCTTTAAAGAAGGCAAAGCTGAAGCCCAAGCAAGTGCCAAGGCAAAAGAAGCCCAAACGGTAAAAAGTATGTACGCAGACAACATTCCAGTAAGCAAGATAGTGAAATACGTCTCACTGAGTGCTGACGAAGTTATGTCTATAGTTTCTGAGAAATCTTAAAATTTGCTACAACCATGACTACAAACACATCCTCTGGCTGAAAGACTAGAGGATTTTTTCTTTAAAGCATGATCACTACGCTTTGGATCACGGTTACTATGCTTTAGGGCACGCCCTCGGCTATACTCATTATAAATTGACCATAAACGGCGCACCTGCAGTAGCCAATGCACTGCATTTTGATAAAGCATTCACCCTACTCTAAATCTGTACTAGCTGTTTAGGTTGTCTTGGTTCTTTGGGTTGTCTCCGCTGTTTGACAAATTCTATTGTTAATTCAACGACATGCCAAAAGCATATACCGCTTTAGTAGGTATTTAGTTAGGTTTATTGCCAAAGGGGTCTTTATGACATTTTTCTAAGGCAATATCCGAAAAATGTAATTTTCTGCAAAATTCGGACATTTTGTATCGAAAATTGCAAATTTCTGCAAAATTCGGATATCAGCAAGGTGAGGCTCAATGGGAAGAGACTTGAAGTGGCGAAACCAACCGGGGTGGCAGGTGAAAGCACAAAGGAAGGCAATAAAAGTGGCGAAGCCAGCCGGGGCGGCAGGTGAAAGCACAAAGGAAGGGCAAAAATTGAATTTTTGCGGTTGCGAGCCAACGAGCCAGCTAATTGCGAGCCAACGAGCCAGCCTGTTGCGAGCCAACGAGCCAGCTAATTGCGAGCCAACGAGCCAGCTAATTGCGAGCCAACGAGCCTGCCGGTTGCGAGCAAACTAGCCTGCCTGTTGCAGGCTAGTGACAAGCCTTTGAGCGCTTCAGCTCTTTGGCAATGACGCGAACCACCTTGGCGGAGTCTAGCGGCTTAGTGATGTGGGCGTTCATGCCGGCCTTTTGGGTGGCAATTCTGTCCTCAACAAAGGCATTGGCCGTCATGGCAATGATGGGGATAGTAGCAGCATCGGGCCTGGAGAGGTTGCGAATAAGACGCGTAGCCTCGTAGCCATCCATCACAGGCATCATAAGATCCATGAGGATACAAGAGATCTCGCCGGGTTTTGAGTTTTCAAACGCGGTAACCGCCTCCTGCCCGTTATGAGCCTCAAGGACAGTGGCACCTTCTAACTCCAGAAGGAAGCGTGCAATTTCAAGATTCAGCTCATTGTCTTCTGCCAGGATAAGGGTCTCACCGGCAATTGAAGCCTTTTTTTCACAGTCCTGCTTTTGCTCCACAACCTCAGAAAAATCCACTTCAAACGGTAGCCTAATAGTGAAGGTAGTACCAACATTTTTCCTGCTTTCGCAGGCAATGGTACCACCCATCTTTTCAGTAAGGCTCTTGGCAATAGCCATGCCAAGCCCCGTGCCACCGTATTTGGTTCTAGCATTTGAGTTTTCCTGCTGGAAAGGCTCAAAGAGGTGCTGCTGGAACTCCTCGCTCATTCCTATGCCGGTATCTTTAACAATAATCTCTATCTCGCAAATCTTTCCATCAAACGATACCTCTTTACAGCTGATATAGACCTTGCCGTGAGGTTTATTGTACTTGATGGCATTGCCCAGGATATTCATTATGAGACGCTTAAAATGTATTGGACTGCCAATGAGTCTAGTGTGCTCAATCTTACAATCCTCAATTACATCAATACCCTGCTCATCCGCCTGCTTTTCAATGAGGTTGAAAATCTCGTAGGAAATATGGGACAAGTCAAAGGCAACGTGCTCCAGCACTACTTCTCCAGACTCCAGCTTGCTCATATCCAACACTTCATTGATTAGTTCTAGGAGGATATTAGACGATTCTCGTATCTTGTTGCGGCATTCTCTGAGCTTTTCAATATCATGATCATAATAATCTGCAATATCCAGCATACCCCTAATACCGTTCAGCGGAGTGCGAATATCGTGGCTCATGCGCAGCAGGAAATCGGTCTTAGCCTTGTTGGCTCTATCGGCCTCTTCTGCCACCTCCTTCAGTTTTTCCAGGAAGGAAAGTTCCTTCAATTTTTCTGCCGTGATATCTCTTGCGGCATAAATGGCAGAGATGACGTGCCCCTGCTCGTCCCGCTTTTTGGCTATGAACCTAGATTCAAACCACTTGGCATAAGGGGTCTTATACTCAGTTACCAGTGAAGTCTCGTTACCCAGGCGGCTGGAGAGAGTGGACAGGTCAACAAAGGCACGCATCTTGTCAATATCGTCCGGATGCATATAGTAGGTCAGTACGTCTTCCATGACCTCATCAAAATTGCCCTGTTCCTTGCCCCCAACAACACTCTTCATAGGAGAATCGGTCTGGATAATCTTGAAGCTATGGGTGATTAGATCCGCTTCCATGATAGTGGTGTAGATGGTGGCAAGCGCACTAATAACCTCTGCGTGCTCTGTAGCCTGCTTCATGGCATAGTCGCGCTCAGCCTCATCATCAATGCACTTGGCCATGCAGATAGCGGTAATATTATCAGAGGTGCACTGCGTGCAAATTATGTGCGTTTCCATGTAGTGAATCTTGCCGTCATCGCCGTTTTGCGGATGACGCAAAGAAAGCTCTTTCTTGCCACTGCGGAAGGCAACAATAGCCGCTTCCCTATTAAAGAGCGCTACAAATGCCTCAGCAACCTTAGAATCGGGTATCGTTGATGCTCCTACTGTAACCAGCTCATCAATTGTGCCAGAGTAGGCAGCCGTCTTATTGAGGAAGTTATCATACTCAACCATTGAGTAATGGTCTTTCATGTAATCTATGCCAATAACCAGTGGATAAATAATACCCAAGGCCTCAGCATATTGCCTAATTCTGATATTGCGCCGCCGCTCTGCCTCATAGTCTTCTAGAAGGGTCTTTTGTGCTTTTTGTTCTTCTTGTTGCTTCAGTCTTGCAAAAACATTTTCCTTGATGTCACAAACCACACAAGCACAGTAACCTACCTGTCCTATTGGATAGGCTTCCACGTGCAAATACAAATCTATCTCATCAGAAATATCATCAAAACCAACGTTCTTACCTAAATAAGCAGCCTCGTAATAATATTTCAACCACTTGCAGTCGCCATTAGGAAAAATCTCATAAAAGCGGTGTCCAATTAATTCTTCAAGGGACTTACCTTCAATTCTTGCCAGCTCTTCATTGGCATTAATAAAAGTCCAGTCAACAGGATTTCCTTTATCATCCAGTTCAACTCTAATTACGCAAAACCCATGAATTTTATTTTTTATAGATAAGTCATCCGTATAATCTGCCATATCTCTCCCTTTTTACCAACCAGAAGCCCCTTAAGATACTAAAGTTCTATTTTTTTGAGAAATTTTTCAAAAAAAATAGAACTGATTCTATTTTTTGGACAAAAAAATCAAAAAAAAA
>CAVISO010000108.1:0-3778 GCA_963645435.1 Sphaerochaetaceae bacterium
GTATTGATATTACCAATGTAGACCCAATAGCCCATGACCTTCTGTTTGAAAGATTCTTAAATCCTTCCAGAGTATCGCTTCCTGATTTTGATATTGACTTCTGTTACGAAGGCAGACAGGATGTAATTGATTATGTTACAAATCATTACGGAGTAGATAGAGTTGGTCAGATTGCTACCTTTGGAACCCTCAAGGCAAAGGCCGTGGTAAAGGACGTTGCCAGAGTTTTGGATATTCCTTTTGATGAGTCCAACCAAATTACCAAGTATATTTTGGATACTCTTCCAGATGAAGCCAAAGAGCAGCATGTTTCTTCTCTTTTGCAGTGGTCTATCATGCAATCTCCAGAGCTACAGGAAATCAGAGCCAGGGGAGGCGTTTATGAAGAGCTCTTTGATGCCTCCCTTAGGCTAGAAAATCTTGCAAGACACGTTTCTACTCATGCCTGTGGAGTTGTAATTGGAAGAACCGCCTTAAAAGACTACGTTCCGCTTTACCGTGATAATGCCACAGGCTCTATATCTACTCAGTACACAATGGTTTACCTAGAGCAGTGTGGTCTAGTTAAGATGGACTTCTTGGGTCTTAAAACCCTTACGCTACTGCGCAATACTGAGCGCCTTATCAGAAAGAAAGAGCCAAATTTTGACCTGGAAAAAATTCCAGATGGAGACAAGGATACCTTTGCCATGCTTTCTAAGGGCGACAGCATGATGGTCTTCCAGCTGGAAAGTCCGGGCATGCAAAAGAACCTAAGACTGCTTGAACCTACAAGGTTTGATGAACTGGACGCCATGGTTTCCCTCTACAGACCAGGTCCAATGCAGTATATTCCTCAATACATTGACTCAAAGCAGGGCAGACAGCCAATTGTCTATCCAGATCCGGACTTGGAAGAACTCTTAAAGCCTACCTACGGCGTAATTGTCTACCAGGAACAGGTCATGCGTGTTGCCCAAATCATTGCTGGCTTTACACTTGCAGAAGCCGATACCCTGAGAAAAATCATGGGTAAAAAGAAGAAAAAGGAGATGCCGGCCCAAAGGGAGAAGTTTATCAAGGGTGCCGTTGCTATGGGCAGAGATGAAAAGCATGCGGCAGACATCTTCACCATGCTGGAGCCTTTTGCAAGTTACGGCTTTAATAAGAGCCACAGCGTTTGCTACACCGTTTTGGCCTATAGAACGGCTTATCTAAAATGCAACTACAAGGCTGAATTTATGGCCGCCAACCTGACCAATGAAATTGGTTCTGGTGACAAATATAAAGAATACCTAGACTATGTTAAAAGCATTGGTATTAACATTTTACCTCCAAGCATTAACGACTCAGACATGTACTTCAACGTAGTCAACGGTGAGCTAATTTATGGCCTTGCGGGCATTAAAGGCGTGGGAGCAAGTACCGTCCAAGCCATCTTAGACGAGCGCCAAGCCAACGGCCCCTATACCGATTTTCTTGACTTCCTCAAGCGTAGCAATCAGAAGGTCTTGAATTCAGGAGTAATGGAAGGACTAATAAATTCTGGAACCTTTGACGCTCTTGGTTATAACAGACCAACCTTGCTTGCAAACTATGAAGCTGCAATCAAATCCGTAAAGGAAGACAAAGAAGCTCAGGCTTTTGGGCAAAATTTCCTCTTTGGAGCTGATGATATTGGAGGCTCCTCCTACGAGATGGTGGTTCAGCCGGATTATGATTTCATTCAGAAGTTGGAAATTGAAAAAGAATATCTTGGCTTCTACGTTTCTGGCCATCCTTTGGATAAGTACAAGACCCTTTGGGAAAACTACGTGAAACTGGATCTTTCCAAACCAGATAGGAGAAGGGAAGGCATTAGATACGACATCATTGGCATGATTACTGAGGTCAAGGAATACACCACCAAGGCTGGCGCCAAGATGGGACACCTAGTACTGGAGGACTATAACGGAAGACTTGAGGTCACGGTTTTCTCCAATCAATGGGCTTTGTGTTCTACGGCCATGACGGTGGGAAAGATTGTAGGCGTACAAGGATCCTTTAAGACCTTCAATGAAAGGCTTGGTTTCTCTGCGCTGAACGTCTATGCAGATCCCAATCAAATGCGACCGTCAAAGATTAAAAGAGTTTACGTGGAGATAAATCAGAGTGAAGGCAACAGAGCCGCAATAAAAGAAATGAGGCGCGTGGCTTTCAAGCATCGCGGAACCGCTGAGCTGGTTTTCACCGTTTATCCAAGCGTTAATGATGAGGGGCAACTGGAGGGCAAGTTTACCAAGGTGGTGGCTGATTCTAGGTTTAATGTAGACGCATCAAAGGAGCTATTTGCTGAATTGAAAGAGTGCGAAAGCGTATTTGATGTATACGCAGAGTAAAAGCGCAGAGGACGTAGAGTGTTCGTTTGGCAACTAAAACAGAGCATAGGACAACTTACTGGAGTTGGAAAGAAATCCCTTGCAGATTATGGCAATCTTGGGGTTTTGACCTTTTGCGATCTAATCTCAATGGTGCCACGCGGTTATGAAGATAGAAGCTCTAGAGTTTGCATTGGCTCCAGCAAAGAAGCCTGCTGGGTTAACACAGTAGTTAGAGTAGAAAGTGTCAGCGCTTTTGGAAAGGGCAGAAAAGACGTCAAAATTATTGTACGAGATCAATTTAGTAATCAAAAGGCCTTCCTTATGGGTTTTAACAGAACTTTTTTGCTAAAAACCATCTTTCCCAGTGCTTTTTATCACCTTTATGCCAATGTTAGCTTGTATGGAACGGCACTTCAGGCAACTCAATTTGAACTTTCTCCAATGCGAGAGACTGAGGTTTTTGATGAAACGGCTCTTAGTCTTGCCCTAAATGGGGGCATTTTACCGGTTTACAACCTAAGTGGCTCGCTAACTCAAAAAAGTATAAGACGGGATGTAAAGGCAGTTTTAGCTCAGGTTAAAGAATTTGATGAAGAGCTACCGCAGAGCCTTATTGAAAAATATAAACTCCTGCCCTTGGATAGGGCGCTTAGAGAGATCCACTTTCCCACTGGGGATGCAGCTCTGAGGGCTGCTAAAAGGGCTTTGGCGTTCAGAGAGGTCTTCTATTTGCAACTGGAAGCCAAAAGAAAGCCGGAAACGGTTAAATCCAAGAGTCCAATTCCTGCAAAAATAGGGTCTGCCGAGCAACATTTTATTTCTTCTTTGCCTTTTGAACTTACAAAGGACCAAGTCAAGGTTTTAGAAGAAATCAGAGCAGATATGTCCAAAGAAGAGAACATGAACAGGCTTCTTCAGGGTGATGTTGGTTCCGGAAAAACCCTTGTTGCTTGGGTCAGCGCCCTTCATGTGATAAGTCAGGGCCACCAAGTGGCTTTTATGGCGCCAACGGAACTTCTAGCAAGACAGCATGCGCAGGTGGCAGATGCTCTTTTGGGTAAAATTGGGGCCAAAATAGCCTATTTGGATGGTGAAGTCCACGGAAAACCAAGAGAGGCCTTACTTAAAGAACTACAGCAGGGAAACATTGACCTTTTGATAGGGACTCACGCTCTTTTTTCAAAGGATGTGCAGTACAAAAGCCTTAGGTACGTGATAATTGACGAGCAACACCGCTTTGGAGTTGAGCAGAGAGAGGCGCTTTTGGCAAAGGGTATTCAGCCGGATGTTCTGCTTATGACAGCCACTCCTATTCCCAGAACCCTTGCACTTACCGTTTTTGGTAATCTTAATGTTTCTACCATAAAAACAATGCCAAAAGGGCGGCTTCCAATTGTTACTTATTTGGTGGATGAGACTAAGAGAAATGAGATGTATAG
>CAVISO010000109.1:0-3571 GCA_963645435.1 Sphaerochaetaceae bacterium
GGTCAATGCTTGGTTTTTCACCTACACTGACGCTGCAATTACCACCAATGCCCTCTTCACCCAAACTAGCAACTCTGGTCCTCTTCTTCTTGTAGATGCTTCTATTTGCTTGCTCCTAAGTGTTCTTGCTATCAGTAAATTTGACAAGAATCAAGATCTCTAAGATAGCAGACGCAGTAGCGAATACTCTTTTGGGGGTAGATTGACTTCACCGCATTTACATACTGCTCAAGCTGGTGCTTGTGGTCTTCTTCTGCCATGGTGGAATCTGTCTTAAAGTCAAGGATGTAAGCTTCTTGAGAGCCAACTGCAAGAAGGTCAATCACACCTTCAACGTAGGAGCTTCCGTTATAGAGCAGAAACTTCTTTTCAGACATAAGCTTCAGATCCTTGATTTGGGTGTAAAGACTTCCGTTTAAGAAATTTGAAGCCAGCTGGTTTGCACAAGATATAAGTGATTCTTTCTCCTGTTCCGTAAAGCTCTGACCTTCATCTGAGAATATTTTTTCTAGGTCAGCTGGAAGCTGGTCTTGCAGGCCCTTAAGGTTATCCTCAATGATTTTATGAGTCAGAGTACCAAAGCCAGTTGCAAAGTTATGTTCTCTAACAATAGCATCACAAGCAAGAGTTGGAAGTTTTTTTCTTAAGACAACTTGCTTTTGGGCTATTGTTTGCACTGAGGCAATGTCTGTGTCCTCTGCATGAGTGACAGAAATTCGCACAAGGCTTGGCGCAAGTGCTGGAACAATTGCACGGTCAAAGATTTTCTTGTAGTAATCTTTTTTCTTATTATCTGAGCAGGAGTCTGTATCTTGTGGTAGCTTATAGCTGATTTCTTTATAGCTTTTTAGACTATCTCTAGTCTTGTCTACAGCATCAAGTAAATATGCCAAAAGTGAGTTTTGACTTGTTGTACTTACCTTGCAAGTGGGATCCGCACCACTGAAGATCAAATGATACTTAGCTCGGGTTGCTGCAACATAAAGAACTCGTTTTGCCTCGGCGTTCTCTTTTGCAATTTCTTCTGCCTTGTGTAATTCAAAGATAGGATTCTTGAGTTTTTTATCTGAATTTACCACATAGCGCAAAGAGAGATTATGTTTTGAATCAACATAAACCTCAGAGTTAAAACCTCCACCAGATCTAGCTCCTGAGTGCATATCTGCAACAATGACAATTTTAAAGGCCAAGCCTTTAGATTTATGAATGGTCATTATTTGAACACCATTTATTGTTTCTTTGAAAACAGCATTCATTTCAATTTTGCCATTGGAATTTAGCAGTGGTCTTAGATAATCCAAGAACGCTACAATAGACTCCCCATTGTTATCATAATCAACAGCTATAGCATAGAGGTTGTCAAAGTCCTCCATGTAGGGTCGGTTTTCATTTTTAGACAACATATAATCTCTATAGCCTAAATCATGCCAGAGAAAGTCTACCATTTTGCAAATTGATCCTGTTTCAATTACAGTTTTTAGATTTTCCAACCTATCTTCTGCTGTTTTTAAACGAGCACTTAGGTCCTGAGGCAAAGAGCTATCCATAGCTTGCCATTTATAGTTTAAAACCTGATCTATTTCATAATCTTTAAAAGAGCAAAATGGCGATTTTAAGTAGGAAGCAAAACTGATTTTATCGTAAGGATAAATGCAAAATTGAAGGGCGTTGTAGAAATCGTTTACAAGGTTACCTTTCATTAAAGATCGGGCTTCAGTGGCGGTATAAGGGATGTCTTGGGCGGTCAAGGCCTGTTCAAAAAGGGCCTGGTGTGAGCTAGCTCTCAGAAGAAGTCCAATTTCGTTGTAGCGTGGGGGCCGCAACCCAGAGGTATCATCTGGCACCAAGTAAGTGCTTTGCGGCGAACAAAGCTCTTTGATGAAAGAGGCCACGACCTTTGCCTCCGTCTCACAGTCCGATTTCACTTGGCCAAACTCTGCTGGGATAGAGGGATGTAAAAACACAATCTTGCTTTCCAACCCTGGGGTTGCTGGTCTTGTGTCCAAGTCCTCGTACTGCGCCTCAAAATCTTCGCATGGGGTTGTGGACCTTGGCATTATCTGTTCAGGAAAGACAGTGTTGCAAAAATTGATGATGGCAGGCTCACTTCGCCAGTTGCGTTTAAGCTGAATGGGCTTGGCGCAAAGATCTGTACAAAGGCGTTTGAAGACAGTGACATCGGCGCCACGGAACTTGTAAATGCTCTGTTTTTCGTCACCAACTAGGAAGATTTTGTTTGGGTAAAGATTCTCTTTAGTTGGAATTCCAGCATTCTGAGAATCTAGTTTTTCGCTAAGTAGATAGAGAAGTTTTCTATTGTCGTCATTATTATCCTGAAATTCATCAATCATGACACTGTCAAACTTAGCTTTATAAAAATCCCTGATAGCTTTGTTTTCTGTAAGGATTTTTAGTGCAAGTTGCATGACATCGCTAAAAGATAGAACTCCGGCTGCCCGCTTAGCCTTAAAGATTTCTTGCTCGTATTCTTGAACAAATTTATAAAGTTCGTTCAGAGTTTTAAGATTATCTTCATCATTGCCATTGCTGATAAATTCCAGAAGGTTCCGATTATCTTTTTGCTCAAGATTTAAGGTTTGTTGAAATAACTCTTGAGCATTAGCAAGCTGTTTTTGAACAGAGACAAGGCAGTCCTTGAGTATTGAATTAGTAAAAGGCTTTGCAATGCTTAAAAATTTATAAGCTATGTCTCTAAAAATTGCTTCAATGTCGTCAACTTTCAAGTAGGTATGAAGCTTTCTTATGCCTTCAGCATCTTTGTATTTTTCCAAAAGACTATTCACAATTGTATTGGACATGGCTTTAAAATCGTCATCATCTTGAATACTAAAGTCTACAGGAACGCCTTGATGTACGGCATCACGACGAACAATTTCAGAACAGAAACTATCTACAGTTGAGATTGTGACCTCAGAAAACTTCTTCATAGCTTGGTCAGTTACAAGACCTTCATCATGGCCTTTTTGAAGAAGCTCATAGATTCTGCCTTTCATCTCAGCGGTGGCCTTTTTTGTGAAGGTGATGGTTAAAATTCGGTCGACAGGCGTTCCTTGGGCCACCATTCGTAAAAATCGGTAGGACAAGACAGTGGTTTTTCCAGAGCCGGCACCGGCTGCAACAACGCAGTTATTGGTTTCCATTACCGCCTGTCCTTGGACCGTCAAGGAGCCGTCAGCCTCCCTCAACTTCATACCGTGGTCTTCGCAAAATTTGAAAAATTTATCATTCATAGCTGTCATACCGTCTGGAACCCCTTTCTGCAGAGATTAAAAAATGGACAATTCTTACAGGAATCCACTTCCTTTGGGTTTGGCGCAAAATCCTGCTCTTTTACAATTCTGTCCAATTCTTCAACTCTTTTGTTATAGTTCTCTTCTACATATTCCGTCTTATCGCTTTTAAGTGGAAAATCAGAGGGGATGCTTTTTTTATCATAGAAGAAATTATTAAGATTTTTGTTGTACGCAAATTTTGGCCAAACAAAATAAACCTTACTATCTTTAAAGGAATAGAAGGCTCCAATTACAGGTTTCTTTCCAAAGGCCTCATC
>CAVISO010000110.1:0-3538 GCA_963645435.1 Sphaerochaetaceae bacterium
AGTTAGAACTTCACAAACCCGGTATAGAAGTAATGTTCTCTCTTTCTGGGATAACCAATGTGCAGTAACTGGTGTTGACGATGAAAAGTGGTTAATTGCAAGTCATATTAAGCCTTGGAGAGAATCAAGCAATAGCGAAAGAATTGATCCTAAAAACTCATTACTGTTAACACCAAACTATGACAAGCTTTTTGACCGTGGAGTTATTTCTTTTAATCCAAATGATGGTATGATTATTCTGCCTGAGCAATTGCCCATGAAGATGTGGTCAAATCTTAACAAGTTAAACATAAATGAAGAAATACATCTTAGAAAGGTTCCTGATGGGGTTGGTCAATTCCTTGAATATCACAACAAATATGTCTATAACTTTGAGCCATCAATTACAACTACAAATGAGGATTTTATTGAAGACCTTCTCGTAAAAGGTATGGCTTAGTAAACACAGTCTTAAAATTTCTTAAAATTTTTGTTGCGCGAATGAGAAAGGCGTGTTATGCTGATTTCAGATGAAGTTGCAAGCGATTGCAAAAGATGGTGCAATAATTTGCAACGGATGAGCACAGAAAGGAAGGGTTGTGTGAAGATTGCTGTTTTAGGCGCTGGCGCCATGGGATCATTATTTAGCGGATATCTCTCTAGGAAAAATGAAGTATCGGTTATTGATATTAATCCTGTGTTCGTGGATGCAATCAACAAGAACGGTGTCAGAATCAAAGAGAAAGATGGTTCTGTTACAAAGTGCTATCCTCATGCAATGGTTTCTTCCGTTGAGCTAGGTTATCAAGATCTAGTTGTTGTGTTTGTAAAAGCAATGTTTACGCTATCTGCACTTGAAGCTAATAAGAATTTGATTGGACCTAATACTTACTTGATGACGCTTCAGAATGGGGCGGGACATGAGAGTAAGCTTTTGAAGTATACTGATAGAGCCCATGTTATAATCGGTTCAACGCAGCACAATAGTTCCGTCATAGAGCCGGGCTTTGTAAATCATGGTGGAAGCGGGGTAAGTAGCATCGGGCTGTTGGATGGCGGGTGTGAGGCAATTGAGGAGATTGCGGATAACTTGAGCGCGTGTGGCTTTGAGTGTCATACGGAGGCGAACGTGCAGAAGCAGGTTTGGAAGAAGCTGTTTACGAATACTGCGGCGTCATCGCTTACGGGCTTATTTCAGGTACCGCTTGGATTTATCCATGCCGATGTCAATGCAAATTTCCTCATGAGGCAGCTGTGTGCTGAGGCTGTGAGTGTGGCTAACTCGCTTGGTTTGGGCTTTGATTTGGAGCAGGTGACGAGCGATGTAGATGCGGTTTGCGTCAATGCGCCACAGGGCTATACCTCCATCTATGCGGACATTAGAGATGGGCACAGAACCGAGGTTGATACGATTAGTGGTAGCGTGGTGGAAACCGCCCACGACCAGGGGATTTCTGTGCCGTATCACGAGTTTGTGGTGAAGGCAATTCATGCTTTGGAGAACAAGAAGAAGGAGAACATATAAATGCAGTGCGTTTATGAACTTAACGGACTTAGAATCGTTGACCTGACCAAGTATATTGATCCGGCTACAGAGACTAGAAGATGCAAGCTGGACAGGTTCAATACTGGTGGAGCAATCCCAGATTTTCATACCAATGTGGATATCATGACCCACCTTGGCACCCACTGTGAGTGTCCTTATCACCATTTTGAAGATGGTGCAAGTGTTGCAGATTTGCCATTGGTATCTTTTATGGGTAGAGGGTTGTACTACGAGTTCAAGGATCTTGAGCCTTTGAAGCACATAAGTGCTGCTGACTTGGACAAGGCCATTGGCGATAAGGTTAAGCCTGGTGATGTTGTAATTCTAGATTCTATTCACAAGTTGGCTCCTTTTACTCCAGAGACCAACGGTCCAAATGACAAGAGACTTCTTGTCAATGGTGAGACGGCTCAGTGGATGGTTGACCATCAGGTTAAATGCGTTGGATTTGGCGATGGTGTTTCCATTGAAAACTGCAACGAAGACGTGAAGCTCTCCTTCAATCTGGATGTGCTTCCTTAGTTGTAACTAATTCAGTAACTGCTAAGATGAATATACGATATGCAGTAGCGTGCAAACTTATGGGGAATGGCTTTATTACTGTTAGAAACTTGATTAATTCAGATGCAGAGCTCAATGGAAAGGGCAGAGTTTTTGCTCACACCACGGTGGAGCCACATTCGGGCATCGGGTTTCATAAGCATGAAGGAGATACGGAGATTTACTATGTGCTCTCTGGTAAGGCCAATTATAACGATAACGGGTCTATTGTGGAGATTGTTCCGGGTGATGTGACGTTTACGCCAAGTGGTACTGGTCATGGCGTAGAGAATCCGTATGATGAGCCACTTGAAATCATTGCATTGATTATTTACGCATAACTGAGTTATAATTACTTGTTTTGGGAAAAGATAGATGCCAGTGAAGAAGGGCGAAAAGCCAGTTAAACAAGATCCTACTATATATGAAATTGCAAAGGCGACGGGAGTGTCCGCAAGTACGGTGTCCCGCGTCATCAATAACTATCCGTACGTGCAGAAAGAGACTCGGGCTAAGGTGCTGAAGGCGCTGACAGAGTACAATTATGTGCAAAATGATGCGGCGCGCAGTCTTGTGACGCAGGAGTCCAAGATGGTGGGCATTCTTATTGCGGACGTGCGCACAACGCACCACACGGAAGGCGTCTACTACATTGAGCACGAGCTTTCCCGCCACGGCTATTCTTCTATCATCTATAATACGGGCTCAGACCCCGATACTCAGGCAAAGTATATTCAGACTCTTAGCCAGCGTCGTGTGGACGCAGTGGTTCTGATGGGCTCTGTGTATCAGAATGACAGCGTGCAGAATGCTATCATGATTTATTTGCCAAATACGCCTGTTGCTATTTGTAACGGCTATTTGGATGGCAAGAATATATACGGGGTGATATCGGACGAAAAGACTGGTGTCTCTGATGCTGTTAAGCTTTTGGCTTCTAAGGGTCGTCATCATTTTGCTTTTATCACTAATCATTATACTCCAAGTAATTATACTAAACTTGATGGCTTTAATTTGGGACTAAAGCTGTATGCTCCAGAGGACGCTACCAGTGTTGTGGTTGAGGCTGGAGATGATGTCTCTCAGATTCAGAAAGCCACGGCGTCTTTAGTGCAATCTAAGCCTGAGCTTGATGCTATTGTTTTTGCAGATGACTTTGTGGCTCTTGCTGGTCTTCATGCTCTAGTTGAGATGGGCGTTAAGATACCGTCTCAGATTGCTGTGATTGGGCTTAATAATTCGCGTTATGCGTCTATTAGCAATCCGGCTTTAACAAGTATTGATAATATGTTGTACGACACCAGCCTTATTGCGGTGCGTAATCTTCTTGAAGTGATGAACGGCGAGCACGTGAATCACAAGATTTCTATTAGCACAGTGATTGTTGAGCGAAGTACGACTTGACGATTTTTAATTTGTTTGTTACATTTTGAACGTATCCATAAAGAGTACGCGAGGGACAGGCCCGGACCG
>CAVISO010000111.1:0-3528 GCA_963645435.1 Sphaerochaetaceae bacterium
GTTCCACAGTCAGGACAGTGAATGAGAGGAATTGGTTCTCCCCAATAGCGCTGTCTGCTGAAGACCCAGTCTCTGAGTTTGAAGTTGATGGTCTTATGTCCAATTCCACGTTCTTGCAGGAAGGCAATCATCTTTTCAATGGCATCGGCCTTATTAAGACCATCCAGGAAACCGCTGTTTACGTGGATGCCGTCCTCTGTCCAGGCTTGAGTCTGCACGTCTATCTTGCTCTTTAAGACTTCAATGATTGGAAGACCAAATTTCTTTGCAAATTCCCAGTCGCGAGTGTCGTGGGCAGGGACAGCCATGATGGCGCCAGTGCCGTAGGAGATGAGTACATAGTCTGCAATCCAGATTGGGATTTCTTTTCCGTTTACAGGGTTAATTGCATAGCTGCCGGAGAAGACACCGGTCTTTTCCTTTGCAAGGTCTGTTCTGTCAAGATCGCTCTTTTTTGCTGCGTCTTGAACGTACTGCTGAACCTTTTCTTTCTGCTCTGCTGTTGTGAGTTTGCCCACAAGTGGATGTTCTGGGGAAATGACCATGTAGGTGGCGCCAAAAAGGGTGTCACATCTGGTTGTGAAGACTTCCAGTTTGCCAGCAGGGTCGTTTTCAAGACCTTTGACCTGGAAGGTAACAGAAGCACCTTCGCTTTTGCCAATCCAGTTGCGCTGCATCATCTTGACGGATTCTGGCCAGTCAACCAAGTCCAGATCATCCAAAAGCCTCTGAGCATAGGCTGTAATTTTTAAAATCCACTGGCGGATATTTTT
This sequence comes from Sphaerochaetaceae bacterium, assembly GCA_963645435.1. Lineage (GTDB taxonomy): Bacteria > Spirochaetota > Spirochaetia > Sphaerochaetales > Sphaerochaetaceae > UBA9732. The sequence continues at coordinate 774 of CAVISO010000111.1, forward strand.
CTTTTCTACCTGTGCGCCACAGCGTTCACAATGGCCTTCTTTGACCTCTTCATTTGCAAGACCAGTTTTGCAGTTTGGGCACCAGTTTATTGGTGCCTGAGTCTCGTAAGCCAGGCCTTTCTCATAGAGCTTTTCAAAAATCCACTGAGTCCAATGGTAGTAGTCTGGGTCACAGGTGGAGATTTCTCTGTCCCAGTCATAACAGAAACCAAGACTCTTAATCTGGCGTCTGAAGGTGTTGATATTCTTTTCCGTTGTGATTGCGGGGTGAGTGCCTGTCTGAATTGCATAGTTTTCTGCAGGCAGACCAAACGAGTCAAAACCCATTGGATGAAGGACGTTGTAGCCATTCATTCTGAGGTAACGGCTGTAGATATCGGTTGCGGTATAACCCTCTGGATGTCCAACGTGTAAGCCTGCTCCTGATGGATATGGGAACATGTCCAGCACGTAGGCTCTCTTTTCTTTTGGATAGGAGGGATCTTCTGTCACTGAGAACGTTTTATGTTCTGCCCAATACTTCTGCCACTTTGGCTCTGTTTCATTAAACGGATATTTACTCATGACTCCACATCTTAATTATATAGGGTGTCTTGGTCAATGAAGACCAGGCTCTTCCAGCCGCTTGCTCCGTTATGTTCTAGGCTTCTCAAACTCCGCCGCCACCTTCTCCAAAAGCTGGCGAATTGGTAACTTCTGTGGACACACCTTTTCACACTTTCCACATTTGATACAATCCGATGCTTTTCGTCCTTCACTGGTGTGAACAACGTTGTAGTAATAGTCTGCATTCCAAGAGTGATAAAGTTGCTTTGTGTTTAAAGTTGCAAATAAATCTGGAATAGAAATGTGTTTTGGACAGCCGTCTGTGCAGTAACGGCAAGCAGTACACGGAATAAGATTTAGACTTTTGAAAACCCCCTGAACCTGCTCTATTGCCTTTCTTTCCTGCTCGTTGAGGGGTTTAAAGTCCTTCATAAAGGAGATATTGTCCTGCATTTGTTCCAGGTTGCTCATGCCTGAGAGCACCATCATTATTCCTTCAAAACTTGCTGCAAACCTAATTGCATAACTTGCAGGACTTCCTCCGTGAAGCGCGTCAAGAACATCTTTTGCTTTGGCAGGAAGATTTACCAGGTTTCCACCTTTTACTGGCTCCATGACAATAACTGGTTTATTGTACTTGCGGCACACCTCGTAGCATTTTCTACTCTGTACCGCAGGATCTTCATAGTCTGCATAGTTGAACTGAAGCTGGACCACTTCAACTTCTGGATAATCTGTAAGAATCTTTTCAAGAAATTCTGCAGTATCATGGAAGGAGATTCCAACATGGCGAATTTTGCCTTCCTTCTTTAGCTCAAAAACTGTCTCGTAGGCCTGACATTCCTTGTAGTGATTATAGTTTCTAGCGCTCTGAGCATGTAGAAGGTAGAAATCAAAATAATCAACCCCGCAGGCTTGGAGCTGAGTTTCAAACAATGGCCTAATATCGGACTGTGCCTTAAAAAAACTAGAGGTTAGCTTGTCTGTAAGGATGTATTTGTCTCTTGAATACCTACTGGTAAGACATTCCTTAAGTGCAAGTTCGCTCTTGCCCTGGAGATAGCCATGGGCTGTGTCAAAGTAATTAAAGCCGGCATTTAAGAAGGCATCTACCATTTGTTTTGTCTGCTCAATATCTACTTCTTCTCCAAGCATTGGAAGACGCATAAAACCAAAGCCAAAATTCTTTTTAATTCTATCCATAACAAACTCCTTTTTATTGAGGTTTTTGAAAACCTCAGTTAATTGATTTAAATTTGCAACAAAAGCATTCCAAGGACAATAAGGGTTTGCCCTGAGATATAAGTGGACATGACCACCATTTGTCCAAACAGAGGCATTCTCACAAGCCGGCGCTCTATGCAGTAGTCTGAAAAACAGAATAATGCAACACCAATCAAACTTATCAGGGTTGCAATAGGGTCTGTTCCATTGCCAAAGGTGGAGGCTACTGAGACTGCCAAAATTGAAAGCCCAAGAGAATAAGGAAGAAGCTTTGATGCATAGCGCCTTGGACCCAGCATTAATTGCCTGAATAAGAGATATTCGCAAATTAGGACAACAAACAAAGTGAAAAAGGCAACCTTATGAGAATGTCCTACAGGTGCTTTGATGAACCATAAACAGTACATCACGTGTCCAACAAAGAAAAAAGCCATTCCTGCATAAAAGAAGGCTTTGGTCTTGTTTCTTGGAAAAAGCAGTAAAACATCACCAAGGGTATGAAAAAGCAAAGCAAGAAAGACAAACCTTTGGTAAGCTTCCGCTCTGAAAGCAAGGGGCAGAAAGGCAAAATAAATTACGCACAAAAGAGGCATAAGAAAAGGTTTTGTCAGCACATACTCTTGAGATTTCTTTTTTGCAATAGATCTGAGACAAAAGAAGATATCAATTGCGTAAAATAAAACCAAAATCCACTTTTTCATTTTGCATTCCTCTTCTAAAAACCGCGCAAAGAAAATTATATCTGTAAATGAATAAAAAGTATATTTAATTGTGTCTAAGCAAATTTTAAGTTAAACACTACTCGCAAAAGCAAAATTTTTGGTATAATAAACATTATGGCAGACAAAATTTCTCAAGGTAAACCACAGTATACAGAAGACTCAATCAAAACCATGTCCCCGCTTGAGCACATAAGACTCAGACCAGGAATGTACATTGGCAGACTTGGTAACGGAACCCACGTGGATGACGGCATATATGTACT
>CAVISO010000112.1:0-3508 GCA_963645435.1 Sphaerochaetaceae bacterium
ACGCAAAGAGAGTGCAAAAAATTTTTTATTTGGCACAAACTCCTAAAAAAAGAAGCTGTAACGCTCTGTTAGAAAGTTCTCGCATTTTCAGAAATAGTAGGTTAATCTTTACAGAAGATATCTTTTACAGAAGGTATCCAAAAGGAAGATATCCTAAAGGAAGGGAGAACAATGAAACGGCTATCTATTATTGTCATTGAACTAATTGTTGTTTTGGCTCTTGTTTTTGCAGGAAACAATTCAAACAACCTGCAAAAGATTTATTCCACAACAAGTCAGGAATATGAAGCTATAAAGTATGTATACCTGCTACAGGGACATTCTCTGCCCAGCACCACAGGTCCTTGGAGTGGTGATGAGCTTCTAAAGATGATTACTAACATTGAAGCAGAGGTAACAGACCAAGAAGTTCGTTCAATACTGGAGGGAGCAAAGCAAGGAATATTGAAGGAACATCAGATTCAGACACAGGGCGTAGATTTAGAATTCTCTGGACAAGTAGCGCTAGAGGTATATGGGCACACAAATACAGATGGCTATGCACGGACAAATGCAGCGAACATAAAGGAAAAAGCATTTCAAGGACGTGAAGAATGGCAGTATGGCATTCAAGAGCAGAAGCCCTTTTTCAATGTAAACTGGGAGACGTGGGCAACCGAGCATTTTTATGCCCTCTTTCAGCTCGCTATTCAAAACAGCGTTCATAGTGGAGAGGACTACTCTAAAGAACTTGGGGTAAAACCTGTCAGTATAAATGTACTAGGACTTCAAAACCTAGAGCTGGATTTTTCACTTTTTGATGGGAACTTCCCAAACAGAGCCTTTGCTTCCATTGGAGGTTCTGGCTGGAACATTGAAATTGGAAGAGACAGACTTAGTTGGGGCGCTGGAACCACAGGCAACATGACTATAAGCGACAATCTTCCGCGCCACGAAATGACTCGCTTTACCACCTATTCCGATAAATATAAATACACCTTCTTGGTATCCTTCTTCTCTCATCCAATGAATTATTGGAAGAATGCTGCAGGAACAAGCACTTCAGCTTCAGAGGCAGGTACTTGGGCAGCAGATAATTCTCACTATGCCAACGAGCCAATTCATGGGCTTAGATTCTACACGGCTCACCGCGTTGAAGGACGTTTCTTTGCCGATAAATTAACTTTAGCCGTAACAGAAGGTCTGATGTATATGTCAGACGACAACACCATTGACTTCAGAGCCCTATGCCCTATTAACTTTAACCATAATAACTACATAGCCTTAAATTCCAATTCAACCTTTGCACTTGAGGCAGACTGGACAATCCTTAAGGGTCTGAATATCTATGCTCAGCTTATTCTCGATGAATTTGCTTTCCCCGGGATAGAGGAAGGACCATCTGAAACCAATAATACCAATCCATCCGCAATGGGCTATTTACTTGGAGTCCAAGGGGCTTTCACGCTAAAAGGTGGAGTCTTTACAACTTCTCTTGAATTTGCCTTAACAGACCCCTATCTCTATCTGAGAGATGGAGTTTCTAGCAGCGATGGCTATTATGGCATTGATTATATTGTAGCCATACGCAATTGGAGCTCTTCCTCCGGCGCCATCACCTACGACGAATACCCACTTGGCTACACCTATGGTCCTGACGCCATTGTTGGCAACCTTAAAGCCCAATGGGTCTCCTCCGACTTTTCTTTGCGCCTTGGTGGCAACTTCTTCTTCATGGCTCACGGCACACACGACCTCTGGACCCACTGGACAAGAATTGGCGGCACCAAGGAATCCTATGAAGCCAACAAGGCAACTCCAACCACCACACACACTTCCACCAACAACAAATATCCCAACGCAAAGACGGTGCGTAACAGCATCCAGCTGAGTTTTGTCTACGAAGTCAGCGCTTCCTACGCCTTCCTGGACTGCTTGACCGCCTCTCTCCAAGCCGATTATATCGATATTATCAACTACGGCAATGAAAAAGGCGTCCGTCAAAACGATCTTCAGCTGGCTCTAAGCTTACAATATAGTTTTTAACACTGTAACAAAAAAAGGGTGCTGCACAAGCATGTGCAACACCCTAAAAACCTAATAAAGACTAACTAATCTTACTCAGCGGCAAAGCCGTAGATGAGCTTAGCCAACTGAGCTCTGGTCATTGTGCCCATTGGGTCTAAAAGACCATCAACGGTGTCAATGAGGCCATACTCAAGACCAAAACCAAAGAGGCTTTCATAGCCTTCTGGGATTTGGTCAGCATCGGGGTAGACTTCAGTGAGGTCTACAAGGCTTACGTTGTAGCCAACTGCCTGGCAGAAGTAGTAGGTGTAAAGCATAGCTTCAGTTCTGGAGATTACTGTGTCTGCTGGGTCAGCTGGGAGGATTCCATACTGTGAGAGGAAAGAGATTGCAGTCTCAGGTTCTCTGCCGCCACCAATCATCATATAGAAGAAAGCAGCGAGGTCGCCCAAAGTTGCGCTGTCGTTGACGCCAAAGGTTGAGTCAGAGACAGTTGCCATAAAGCCATTTTCAAAGGCAAAGCGAACAGCTTCATAGTAAGAATCGCCCTCAGCAATGTCAGAGAGAACAACGCTGGAAGAGTCCTGAACACCAAATGGGTTGAGAACTTCTTCGTACATAGAAGCGTACTGTGAGATTGCAGAGGCACTTCCGGAGGTTGCGTAGATGCCGTTTTCAACCAGAGCCTGGTAGGCTGAAGCGTAGTCAGAAACCTTCTCGGCTGTGATGCTCTTGAGCTGTTGCATGTATTCTACTCTCTTATCCTGTGGCGTCTTGGAAATGTGGTTGAGAATTGCACTTAAGGCACCAGAAAGCTCTCCGCTTGGTGTTGCGTATGCTGAATAGCTGGAAAGGATGTAACCATCAAGAGTTTCCTGATCAAGGTTCTCAAGTGTTGCCATGTATTCAGGAAGTCCCGCATAAACCTGGAAAGTCTCCAGGATGTTAGGATCTCTGTAGGTGTAAAGATAAATACCTGCATCTGCTGCAGCGGTGTAAGCACCATAGACGCCGTACTGGTCTCTGAGCATTGGAAGCAAGTAGTTATCATTGATGAGGCTGGAAATTGCATCAAGGTCAGCGGTGTATTCTTCAAGTCCCATGTCCTCGTAAGAGGCAAACATAAAGTTGAAGTTCACATTGCTGTCTACAATCAAAGCAAGAGAATTGCCCATTGTCTCAAAGGAATATTCCTGAGCTGGAACTTCTGTGTGGTTAAGTTTTGCAATGAAGGCATCTGCAACTGCTTTATGATTTTCGTTGCTTTGCTTGCTTCCTGCAAAGGCTGAAATTGCCTTGTAAGAATTTGCAAGGTTCTGCTGGATGTACTGAAGTCCTGCAATTACCACTTCTGGATTTGATTCAAGAACCTGAGAAACTTCATCAAGGAAGTTGTAGTAGTCAAGGTAATTGAGATAGGAGTAGTAAGCCATGCTATCGTCAGCTGTTGCCAGCATATCGTAAATAATTACGTTGTAGCTTGCATTGTTGATTGTGCTCT
>CAVISO010000113.1:0-3356 GCA_963645435.1 Sphaerochaetaceae bacterium
CTTGCAAGAACGAGTAGGAATAGAACTAGGAAAGCAACTGTCTTTTTCATCACGGTTGCACTCTAAACCCGTCCCAAAAATTAAAAAATAGGTTTTTTTGTGCTTTTACCGGCTCTTTACCAAGAGTTAAAAACCATAATCCAAATCTTAACCAATTCACACAAAAGTTAAGATTTGGTAAAAGGAAAATTCCGTAACTCTTTATGATATATGGTTTAATTTTGGTAAAGAGTTAAGATTTGGTAAATCCTCTTATTCTGTCTATTTCAGAAAATAGCCCTTGCGAACTAACTCTGTAGTCTTACCTTCACAGTTAGTAGCAAAGATGCTGAGCTTTGAATCTAAGTTTAGTTTTAAAGTGTAAAGGCACCTGTTAAAGTACTCTGGAAGTAGGCTTTCTTCCTCCGGGATATTTGGTAGTCCCTCAACAAGGGAGCCTCCAAGACTGAGGGTAAATTCCTTATCTCTGAAGGAGAAGTAGCCTGGTTTTTTCAGGTTTTCGTCAAAGGCAAAGAGAGTTCTTAGATCTTTATCTGGTGTACAAGCTACAAGGGTACCTTCCTTAAATTCAAAAGAGCAATCCTGTTCTTTACCTAAAACCTGACAATGAGCACTTATTTTACCGTCCAAGGACTGGCAGTCTGTAATAAAGGAGACTATGTCAAAATCAAGACTGTTGAGAAATTTGCGTCCATTGGGCAGTACCTGGGTTCCGCCAAGGAATTTTGCGCCCTCTGGCACCTTTACGGTAAAGTCCGTGTCCTTTCCTACTATATGTAACAAAGTAGAGTCAGATTGCTGTAAAAACTGTCTTCTATAATCTGCTACAAGGCTCTGATTTGAAATTCCCAGCTCTAGTTTCTTGGTAATTTCATCCCATGCATCTGTACCTTTTTCATGCACTTTAGCCACACACCAAGGAACCGATATTCTTCTATTTAGTAGTATTGGCTCTGCCAGGTGTCCAAGTTTCTGTACAGTAACAAGGTCTTCTTTATCTACTATTACTTCTAGATATTCATCTTTCTTCAGTTCAGGCTGCTTGCTCTCATGGGCAAGACGAAGCATTGCAAAACCTTGAGGGTCTAACGCTGGTGGTGCAGGATCAAACTCCAATACCTGAGTGGGTTTACCTTTTTCTGTGACAACAATCTTTACAGTTACGTTGGTTACTGCAAGCGCGGTGTTTGCAATTTCTTTTGCAAACTCCAAATCTGTCTCTTCTGTATTAATTGATAGGGCGTCTCCAGCTCTTAGTTTAAGTAAATCTGTGACTATTGTTTTTGCATAGGCTTGACTGTTGGTACTCATTTGTTCTAGGTCCTTTGTTTTGCAAATAGATTCTATACTTTATACCGTTGGGATGCTAGACAAATCTTTGAGATAATGTTAATTTACTAACCGATTCTTGAGCCTTTAGGCAGAGGGGGTGAGTTAGTAATGGCATTCGTAAAAGTCGATGAGACTGAACCACTTGAGAAAGCAATTAAGCGTTTCAAGAGAATGGTAGAGAAAGAAGGAGTTATCCGCGAGTACAAGATGCGCGAATACTTTGAGAAGCCATCTGCCATTCAGCATCGTAAGAACAAGGCTTTGGCCAGAAAGCAGATGCTGAAAGTCAAGAAGATGCGCAATTCAAAGGCTTATTAATCCTTGAGTTGTGGAAAAGAGAGTCGTTAGTAATAACGGCTCTTTTTTTTTGACTTGCTTGGTGTTCACAAAGGGCAAAAAAATGGCAAAAATGTACTCTTGTATACATTTTTGCCTAATAATTCGCCCTGCATGTACACAGTCATTGCATACATGCATCAATAAGTTAACAACTTAGTGCTCAAGTGCCAGGGTCATGGTAGTCTGGTCACAGACAGTTTCTGGACCAAAGTACTGAATGGCACCAGGGAAGGTGTAGCAAGTCTCTTCAGCCCATTGCGCCCTGTGCTCTTCAAAGTACTTAAAGGGCTTACCGTCCAGTTCAACAAGAGCCTTCTTGATAACCGGCTTCTTTTCACCGTGACGCTGCTCAAGATTCATCATCATGGTAATAGGAATACCACCTGCAGCCCACTCTGAAGCAGGTTTTGAAAGGTTGGTGACACTTGAAAGATAGCCAGTGAGGTTAGCGCTAATGAGGAAGAAAGCATTGTAGCCAAGGCTGTAGCAGTAGTCAGCATCAAAGTTGGAAGGGAAGGCGCAGCGTCCTTCATATCCAAAGAAGTGGTTCTGAGAAGCAAACTTACCACAGTAGGTCCCGTCTTTTTTCATTTGTTTAAGTTTTGCACCAACAGTCTGGATGAGCAGCTTTTCAGTTTCAATCTTACTTACCTGAACATTTCCATGTGGGTCACGGTCAGCGAGCAACTGAGCCTTAATCTCAACTGGAAGGCTATCAAAAACAGCCTTAGACTGAGTAGAAAGTTTGTTCTCAACAAAAGCAATCTTTTCAGCAGAAGTCTCGAGCGTATTGAACTCAGCCTCAGTCTTGGCAAGTAGGTCATTAATCTCACTAATAAGCACCTTTAAGGATGGAACAAACTCAATCAGTCCCTCTGGAACAAGGCATACACCAAAATTCATGCCCTTTTCAGCACGCTTTGCAACAACAGAAGCAATGTAGTTGGTAATGTCTTCAACAGACTGATTCTTAGCCTCAACCTCTTCTCCAACCAAACAAAGGTTTGGCTGAGTCTGAAGGGCACACTCAAGGGCAATATGACTTGCACTTCTACCCATTAAGCGAATGAAATGCCAATATTTGCGGGCAGAATTTGCATCTCTCTCAATGTTTCCAATAAGTTCTGAATAGGTCTTGCAAGCCGTATCAAAACCAAAAGAAGTTTCAATACTTTCATTCTTCAAATCCCCATCAATAGTCTTAGGACATCCTACAACGCATACAGGCTCATTTTGGGCTCTGAAATATTCAGCTAAGACAGCAGCATTAGTATTGGAGTCATCACCACCAATGATGACAATTGCATTGATTTGATGCTTGCGACACACCTGCGTGCAAACAGCAAACTGCTCTTTGGTTTCAAGCTTGGTTCTTCCTGACCCTATAATATCAAATCCGCCGGTGTTTCTATATTCGTTGATAAGTTCATCAGTCATAATGATATACTTGTCATCAAGAATTCCACTTGGACCGCCCATGAAACCGTAAAGCTGACTATCCTTGTTAGCCTTTTTAAGAGCGTCATAAAGACCACAAATAACATTGTGTCCACCAGGAGCCTGACCGCCAGAAAGGATTACACCAACGTTAAGCCTAGCGCCAACCTTGTCATTTTTACCAGTTGTAAAACTTACCTTTGGAAGCCCGTAAGTATTTGGAAATAGTGCTTTAAGAGCCTCTTGAT
>CAVISO010000114.1:0-3349 GCA_963645435.1 Sphaerochaetaceae bacterium
TTCATCTCTTGCAATACCAAAAGCTGCTTTTTTACCTTTTAGACGATAATATCCACAACAATCTTGATCGTAATCATCAAGCATCGGCTCGTCATCTTCATCAAACAAATCGTCTACATCGTAATCTTGGCAGTCTGTAGTCGCCCAAATTAACGAAAATTTCCCATAACGTTCCAATACAGTCGTAATTGACTCAACAGGAGCCGAGCCAAAAACATGGCAGAAAATTGTTTCGTCTTCAAAAGGATATTGTACGGTGTAATCAGTTTCATCTGCACCATCTGCAAAAATAAAACCTAATGCTTCTTCTAATTCACACTCCTTTTCTGCTTTAATTTCTTCAGCCTTCTGAAAAAGTTTACTTAAAGTTTCATTCTCTAGTTCCATACGAAAACAACAACTTAAATTCATTCTATTTTTACCTCCAGATTATTTTCAGCCATTGTTGACCTCCAACAAAGAACTATCTTCTTAAGTATCTAATGATTCATGAGCCCCCGCAAGGAAAACTTCAATTGACGTTTTTTCTAGCAGAATCCCCGTCAACCTCCATCAACACCCCGTGAAGCCACTTGCCTACAACCTCTGCCAATTTGACGGGAACGGCGTTGCCAATTTGTTTGTACTTAGATGTCAAATCTCCGTAGAACTCTAGGTCTGCTGGAAAAGTTTGAATAGCAGCGGCCTCACGCCAGCTGAGTCTTCTAGTTTCGCTATCAGAGCCAAAGCGCCATAAGTCCTTGCCCAGCTTTACCATATCTGGCGAGCCCGGCCACAGAGGTACCTGTTTTGCCATAGCAGGAATTGTGAAAGAAACACTGTCCCAATTGCGCTTACGGTTGCGGCTCATGTATCGGCTACTGTAAGGTGCGCGGCAGACCTCTTCAACTGGGGGAGCGGGAATATCTTTCAGCGCCTCTCTCAAGGAAATTTGATGATTCCTTGGCTTGGGAAATTCTAAGTTTTTAATCCCTAAATCCGTCCTAAAACCCACGATAATCACACGCTCGCGGTCTTCTGGAACCTCATAATCTTTGGCATTAAGAAGTTTATAGAACACATCATAGCCGCAGTCAGCAAACTCCGCCACTATTGCATCCATAATGCTACCACCACCCATGGTTAGTAGTCCTTTGACATTCTCCCCCACAAAGAGCATCGGCTTTTTTGCCTGCACAATGCGAACATAATGCTTATACAGCTTGTTGCGCGAATCCTCCAGCTTTCTGGGTCCACTCAGCGAAAACCCTTGACACGGAAACCCACCCAATACAACCTCTGCATCTGGAATATTAGAAACCTCAATCTTCCCAACATCCCCACAAACCACCTTTGCGGAACTCCACCTCTCATGCGTTTTGCAGGCATTGGAATCAAAATCGTTTGCCCATATAATCTTAAAACCAGCCCGCTCAAAACCCATATCAAGCCCGCCAGCTCCTGCAAACAAGCTAATTGCCCTTACTTCTTTCATACCCATCAAATGCCACTAGTCTTCCAACGCAAGGGGCTCACTTTCATCTCCTAAATCCCGATACCTTTAACATTACAGGACAATAACTCCATCCACGCACATGATCTTACACGTCTCAATGCCAGAGTCCGTCTTGTCAATCAAATTCCACTCTTCTTTAGTTCCGTTGTAAACTATTTCTGATAAGGCATTGCAATCAGAAAAAGCATCTTTTTTAATGCTGGTTACACCCTTTGGTATTGTTACACTCGTCAGGCTTGTACAATGATAAAAAGTGAGTTCTTCAATCTCCTTTAAATTTTTAGGCAGAATAATAGTTTTCAAACTTTTGCATTTATAAAAAGCTTTAGAACCAATACAGTTAACTTCTTCTGGAATTATTATATTTGTTAACTTAGAGCAGCCACTAAAAGCCTCAGCTCCAATGGTTTTTACACTCTCAGGGACAGTTATACTCTCTAGCTTTTTATAATTCACAAATTCCTTTTTATTTATGCTTTCAGCATTTGGCTTTATATATCCTAAACCAATATCCTTGAAAACTTTCTTCCAATCAAACCAAAGCATATCATTTAACTCTACTGGGCTGACTCCATCAGCAGGACAATACTTTAGCAAATACTTCTTTAAATCCTCGATTTTATTGTTATCAACAATAATCTGCCAGGTACTAGCCGCACCACTCCAAGGCTTATAAAGACCATCTGAAAGTAAGACATCAGCAGGTTTTCTTATATTTAATGGGTTTGTTTCAACTTGTTTTTCAAGAGACTTATCCACCTTTTTGCTCGTTAATCCTGGAATTTGGTCTATGATTTTGTCTACGTTTACCTTTTTCTGAGAGCATAGCAACAATTTGCTTTTTGTCTTGGGTTCCATTCCAAGTCCAAAGGAGACCTGATCTCCTCTCTGTCTGTAATAACCACAACAGTCCTCCATATAATCATTTAGCTCAAGGTTACCCTCTTCATCCAGCAAGCCTTCATTATCGTATTCTTCACAGTCTGAAGATGCCCAAATCAAAGAAAAATCGCCAAAATCTTTAAGTGCATCTACAATTGTTTTTACAGGAACACAAGTAAAAGTACGACAGACAATTACTCCATTACAATCTGATATAACATAAAAATCATTAAGGTCTGCCCCGTTCGCTAATATTTTTTCAGTGACTTGAGATGAACTTTCATCTGGCAAAGCCCTCTTTTTTTGTTCCCATCTAAAATTCTTTAGAGTCTCTCTCTTTAATTCAATACAAAACCAAGATTCAACAGACATTTTACTTCTTCCCTGTTATTCTTAAATTCAAACTTATTTATAAATCATACCCCACATGGTCTAAAAACACAATTCTATTTCTAATCAACACAGACTACATCATTGGGGTAACGGGTTTAAAAATAGCTCTATTTTCAAATTTTATTTTCTGCAGAGCTATTAGGGATCTCGCACAAGAAGAAAGTAGTTGAGTCTATGTGGGTGACGCTTGCGGGAATTGTTATGGTGGCTAAATTGTTTCCGTCTGAGCACTGGATCCTGCAGGCAGGAATACCAGACTGCCAGTTTTCGCCTTTGAAAACTGAGAGCCAAGCCTGCTTTGAGCCGTTAAAGATAATTTCTGTCAAGGAAGAGCAGCCCTTGAAGGAAGCCTTGTCTAAACGGGTGACACTTACTGGAAGCTCAACGCGCTCTAGCGCTCTACAGCCAGAAAAGCAATAAGGCTCAAGGGTCTTGACACCTGGAAGAGTGACTTGTTTTAGACCTCTGCAGCCAGAGAAGGCGGAAATGCCAAGGCTACCGTCTTCATAAAGTTGCTTGTCCCTCTTGCAAGGCCCTGCTGTACCTTCTGCTTTGCCTCGCTTCCCTTATAGAAGACAA
>CAVISO010000115.1:0-3261 GCA_963645435.1 Sphaerochaetaceae bacterium
AGTAAGTCTTTCACGAAATCATTTTTCAATTCTTCAATTTCATCAATTGGCATTATCACTCCCCCTTCATCAGAAACTTGGCCACTCAGTACAACAAAAAACTAACCACACAAGTATTTTAAAGACCAACCCCCATCATAACAACAAAAAAAGCGAAGAGCAAACTCCTCGCCTTCACGAAACTCTATTTTCCAAACACCGCAAAACTCATCTAACCCGATATCTGATAGAACTTCTTATACCACCTTGCAAGCTTCCTAAGGCCTCAATTTTCTCTATCCCGATATTTCCTAGTTCTCTCGCTCCTTGTCTTGATTTGCTTCTTTTTGAGTTTTCTCTTCATTAGCAACTCTAGCATCATACGCGCTGTTGTTTGCCTGGCATCCAGAAGAGAAATCCTTTTGATGCCTCTTTTATTAACACTTTTCAATTCAATCCCGCTTTATTTCGCAAATCTTCTAAAACATCCTTGTGAGCATTAAGCCACTTAATTAAAGCCCTATCAACAGGCTTAACAGAACCATTCTGATTGCCCTTTCCTGTTAGAAGCCAATTGTAATTAACATCAAACTTTGTAGAAACAGCAAGCAAAAAGTCATTAGACGGCGTTAATCTACCTGCTTCCGCAGAAAAAACCTGGCTTGCACTATAGCCAATTTCTTTAGCAAACTGCTCTTGTGTTAGACTAGTCTCTTTACGAACTTTTCGTATACGAGAACCAACGCCATCCTTATCAGCTTTACTTTTTTCTTTCCCCGGGACAAACATCTCTCCAACACCAGAAACAAGCCAATTACGATCAACAGCAAAAGCAGAACAGAGAGAATCTATGGTTTCATCAGATACATTGAGGGTTTTCCCTGCCTCTATACTTGATATACACCCTGGAGATTTACCCATCCTTTGGGCAAACTGAGTCTGAGATAACCCAAAATATTCACGCACTTGCTTAAATCTTTTATTCATCAAAAACCCCTTACCTATATAGGAACAAAACCTATTGACAGCTTCTTTTCAGCCAACATATAATTTCGTATTGTTTTTTGGTTTATACGATTTTTACAGAGCCTGTATAAACAAACGCTCCACCTTTCCCACATTTTTAAAAACTTGAAGGAGACCCATCATGGTAGCTGTATCCGACTGTATCTCTATACGAGAGAAATACGATACCAAAGAATACACCAAAACAGAATTAGCCCATCTCTTTGGATGTTGTCCAGAAACCATCAAAAACATCCTAGATCGCACACCTGATAAAGATGTATATAACCGAACCTCAAACCCAACCAACCTTCTAATCACACCTTACAAAGATCAAATCCGAGCCTGGCTCACAAAAGCAGACCTCAAGATTGAGAACGTATTTCAAAAACTCATGAACCTGGGAGCCATATTATCCCGCTCAACAGTGGGACGTGCAGTCAAGGATATCAAGCATGAACTTGATCTCTCGGCAATCAGGTATGAGACAACACCGGGACAGCAGGCTCAGGTTGACTGGGGAGAATTTCCAGGTTACAAAGTTAACGTTGACGGAGTAGAGAAACCCGTCTATGCCCTCTTCCTTATCCTCGGATACTCTAGAACCAAGTATGTAGAATTCACAACAGAAATGACCTGCAAATCCCTCATCCACTGCATTGAGAACGGGCTCAGATACTTTGGCGGAACGCCTAAAGAACTTCTCTTTGATAACATGCCCCAAGTTGTGAACCGCTGTCTCATAGACCGTGAAAGTCATAAGCTCGAGCGCGAACTTATTCCAGAGTTTGTCTCTTTTTCACATTACTGCGAATTTGAAATAAGACTGGCCCGTATACGCCGTCCCCAAGAGAAGGGAAAGGTAGAAAGATTCGTAGGATTCTTCAAAGATAGCTTCATGCCTCTTCTTGAAAAGAAAACAGGACATGACCTTGGAGACCTTAACAGCAGAGCTCTTCTCTGGTGCGATAACGTTAACTCAAAAGTTCATGGCACAACAGAAGAAAAACCGTTTGACCGTCTACCTGATGAAAATCTCAAACCTCTACCGGAAGTCACCTACTTCCAAGATAACACCGTCAAAGTCCATCGAGACGGAAGTATCTTCTATCATGGCTACGTGTATTCAGTTGACTCTAAGTACGCCGGAGAAGAAGGCAAAATAGTTATAAAAGGCAACTCAATCTTTGCCATCATCAACAACGAGCTCGTCATTCTAGGAAAGCGCAACCTTCCCGTCTACATCAGAAAGAGGTACAGCAGAACTGAAGAACCACTGAAACCTCAGAAACAGAAAAAAGCAAAGCCCGTCCAGAATAGCCTACTCTCAAGGTTTATCAGTACTTTGCATCCACCAATCCAATATACAAGGAGTTTCTACAATGCCCATTTTGGAACAAAAGTCCAATGCGGAACCTTCCACATCTCTATTTGAGGAAATTCTTGAACTCCCAGATGAATTGCTCTCCAATATAGACTCCTTCAAAAACCGATATCTAGGGTCTGCCCTCAAATCATTGTATGCAAGACACCCTGAACTCAGAGAAGAAATAGCTGCCGAGTTAAATACCGCAGCCTCAAACAGAAAGTCTGACAAAGTTCAGAACCTGATTGAGGATGCCAACTTTCCGCTCTACCCCAATCATTACAAGCTAGAGGATTTCAACCCATCCTGCCTGAATAAGCAAGACAGAAAGCAGTATGATGATTTGATAAAGCTAGACTTCATGACAAATGACTGCCCCAATATCACACTCTACGGCCCATCACATTATGGAAGTGAGAAACTTGCCTCCGGTCTAGGAGACGCTTTATGCAACAAACTCTATACCGTCTCTTACATCAAATTCAGTCATTTGATAGACATGCTGAAGGTCCACACCATAGACAGAAGAATGAACAAAGAATATGACAAACTCATCAAGAGGGACTGCCTGATTATTGAAGACTTCGCTGGGCAAGACATTGAAGACAGAGATCTTCTCTCCGTACTCTATACCTTTCTTGATACTAGGATTTCAGAACACCGCAATTCCTACAGTAGGTCAGTAAAAGGCAACATTGGTCACTTCAAGCCTTCAGCAACAATAGTCACCACCTGCCGCGACTATAGAAAATGGTACTCCTTTTTCAATTGTGACCCAGATAAGGCAACCAATATAATCTCCCTTTTCCATGGTTTTGGTTGCTTTCTCACCATTGACGAGGCTAAACCAGAGGAAGAAGTAAAATCTACAGATGATATTCCCAAATACTCGTCAAGCAATAGCTAGAATT
>CAVISO010000116.1:0-3140 GCA_963645435.1 Sphaerochaetaceae bacterium
CCTTTTGTTGCATCGCCAGTGATATAATTTCTAATTGAAATAAACAAAATAACAATTGGAACAGTTGTAATTACAGCTCCCGCCATAACGAGATGCCATGGAATTCCAACCGCAGGATTATTCTTCAAAATCTCATACAGCTTGACAATAATTGTCTTCATGCTTGATGTTGAAGTGTATGTAAACGCAAACAAGAATTCATTCCAGGTTCTTGTAAATGCAAAAATAATTGCAACGATTATACCCATCGATGAAATTGGGACTGTAATTCTCAACAATGTTCCAACCTTACTACAACCATCTATAGTTGCAGCCTCAAGAGTTTCTTTTGGAACATTATCAAAATGGCTCTTCAGCATAAGAACAATGAAGGCAAGATTAAAGGTTGTATTCATTGCAATAAGTCCTAGATAAGTATTAATCAAATTCCATTTGTTCAACATCCTATATAGCGGAATAACAACAATAATAGGTGCAAACATCTGACTTACTAGAACCATATAGTAAATAAAAGTTTTGCCTACAAATTCCAACTTAGATAAAGCGTAAGCGGCAGGAATGCCAACAAGCAAAATACAAATAATACTTCCAACTGTAACAATAAGACTATTCTTGAAACCCGTTAGAACATCCATTTTTTGGAAAACTTCTACATAATTTTTCCATTCAAAGGTTTCTGGTATCCATTTCACTGGTGTAGTAAATACGCTTGTACCTTCCTTAAGTGAAACGGAAATCATTGCCACTGTCGGGAAAAGAAGAAGAATAATCATTATGACAATCATCAGAGTAAAAAGGACTTTGCCCACAAATTTCATTGCTTTATAGTTATTCAGAGTTAAATCTTTATTCATAAGATTCCTCCTTCTTCTTTGACCTTACATAGAGGACTGCAAAGATAAACAGCATAATGAAGCAAATAACGCTGATTGCCGCAGAGTACCCTCTATTATTAAATTCAAAAGCATTTTGATAAATCAAATTAACCAAGATTGATGATGAGTTAGCAGGTCCTCCTGTTGTCATCATATATATAACGTCAAACGAATTAAACGCCCAAATTGCAATCAAAAGTGCAAGGGTCCGTGTATTAGACAAAATAAGTGGTAATGTTATCTTAAAAAACTGCTGAATGGAATTTGCCCCATCTATGTTAGCAGCTTCATACAAGTATGAAGGAATAGAATACATAGTAGCAAGAATATTCAAGGCACAGAAAGGAGCTACAGCCCAAACATTAACGATTAACACAGCCAAAAGAGAAGTATCAATTGAACCTAAAAAAGACACCTCTTGGCTCAAAATCCCAATATCTTTCAAAAACTGGCTTATATGTCCAAATGATGGATGATACATAAGCCTCCAAATCATACAAGAGACAGCTGCCGGAGTTGCATAAGGAATAAGCATAACTACAGTCAGTAATCTCTTTCCTGCAAAATTCTTATACAGGATTAGTGCCATTATTAGGCCCAAAAGAATTTTTGCTGCTGTTCCACCAAAGACCCAAATAATCGTATTCTTTATTGCCAAAAGAGATTTTGTGTCTTGAAAAAATTTCTTGTAATTCGACAAGCCGGTGAAAGTTTTTGAACCATTGAGTTTTATATTGTGAAAGGAATCCCAGAAGACCTCTCCAATAGGAATAATTATAAATACTAAAAACACAAGTAGCATTGGAACAAGAAAGAGAAGGTTAATGTATTTTTCCATCTCTTTTCGTCTCCTAGCCTTAGAAAAATCTATATCTCTCATCTTTTTCTTTTAAAATTTCAGGGAGGAGACATCCTCCCTGAATGAATGTTCCATTTATTAATTAATAATTACTGAGCAGAAAGAACTGCATTACATTCTTTCTCTGCACTAGCAAAAGCGTCCTTTGCACTCATTTGACCAAAGACTGCCTTAGTAATGTAGTCTGCCATAATCTTCTGAATCTCTTCCCAACATGTAATTGCTGGCTTGAACTTTGCCTGTGGCTCCATTTGTACGAATGGGGCAACAAGTGCGTTTTCTGGATCTGAGAAAGCAGCAATTTCAGCTACGTAGCTAGACTGGTTTGGTACAAAACCTGCCTTATTAATAACTTCACCTTGGTACTTGCTCTGATGCCACTTTTCAAGGAACTTTCCAGTAATCTCTTCATTACCTGTTGCAAAAATAAGATCTATGTCCATAACTCCATAGGAATAAGCCTCGCCAGTAGGACCTGCAAGTGGCTGAAGAATTTCCGCCCAACTATAATCAAGGCCTCTGTTCTTTAGGTCAGCCATACCCTGTCCATTATGGATATAGGCAGCTGCGTTCTGTGAAGTAAAGTTGTTCTGAGTCTCGTTGATTGTTGCTTCACCGTAATCTGGAACAGAATACTTTGAAAGATCAACAAACATCTGAAGAGCTGCTACACCTTCTTCTGTATTAAAAGCAACTGTTTTCTGATCAGCAGAAAGGACGTCTGCACCATAAGCCCACAAGATTGGAAGGAAGGTATCAAGAGTATTCTTTGCATGACCAGCAACAAGAGAATAAGCATAATTTGTTACACCATTACCGCAAAGCTTTGGTGCAGCTTCAAGAAGTTCTTCCCATGTTGTAGGAATTGCAACCCCGGACTTATCAAAAGATGCTTTGTTAATGATAACAGAACGTACTGACATATATGAAGGAAGAGCCCAAAGCTCACCATCTACAGAACAAACATCCTTAGCAGCTTGTGAAAAGTCGTCAATTAATTCTTGGCTTACAACCTTTTCAGGGCTCACTGTGTAACCAGCTTCCTTAAACTGAACTGTCCAAGAAGAGAATCCATACATAGCATCTGGCATATTGTTTCCAGCTGCTGCTGTGATTATCTTCTGATAAGCATCAGAATAAGACCAGCTTTCAATGTTAACCTTAACTCCAGTCTCTGCTTCAAATTCAGCAGCGCACTCCTTCAGAAGATCAAGTCCTGTGTCTCCCAGCGTGACATAGGTAATTTCCTTAACCTCTGTTTTTTCGCTTGCGGCATTTGCAAATACGGATGTAATTGCAAGAAAACTCACCAGCATGATTACAATAATTTTTTTCATATCTACTCCTTTTTTCAGGCAACGCCTGTTTTTTTATTAAATTCATAATACCTTTCAAGCATTCAATAG
>CAVISO010000117.1:0-3125 GCA_963645435.1 Sphaerochaetaceae bacterium
CTACACGCTTACCAAGGAGGTTCTGTCTGAAACGACCCTGCTTACCTTTGAGCATATCAGAAAGAGACTTGAGAGGTCTGCTATTGGCACCCTTGACGGCACCACGCTTTCTCTTGGAGTTGTCAAACAAAGCATCAACTGCCTCTTGGAGCATTCTCTTCTCGTTTCTGACAATGATGTCAGGAGCATGAAGACCAATGAGTCTCTGAAGTCTGTTGTTTCTATTAATAACTCTTCTATAAAGATCATTAAGATCACTGGTTGCAAATCTTCCGCCATCCAACTGAACCATAGGTCTGAGATCTGGTGGGATAACAGGAATGACTGTAAGAATCATCCACTCTGGCTTGTTATCGCTGTCGCGGAAATTCTCAACAACCTCAATTCTCTTGAGAAGTCTCTTGTCCACGGTCTTTGTGCTATGCTTCATCTGATCTCTGAGCTTAGCACTAAGGTCCTGGAGATCCAGTTCTGACAAAAGAATTCTAATTGCTTCAGCACCCATGCTTGCAGTAAAGGAGTCTCCGTACTGCTCACGTGCATTAATGTATTCTTCTTCAGAAAGAAGCTGCTTTTCCTTTAAGTCTGTACCCTCACCAGGATTGAGAACAATGTATTTCTCATAGTACAGAACACTCTGAAGAGCGGTCTTGGAAATGTCCAAAAGGAGACTCATTCTTGAAGGAACACTTCTGTAATACCAAATATGAGATACTGGAGAAGCAAGAGTTATATGACCCATTCTCTCACGACGAACTTTAACGTTGGTAACTTCAACGCCACATCTGTCGCAGACAACACCCTTATAACGGATAGACTTGAACTTTCCGCAGTAGCATTCCCACTCTTTGGTGGTTCCAAAGATCTTTTCACAGAAAAGTCCTTCCCTCTCTGGCCTGAGAGTTCTGTAGTTAATGGTTTCTGGTTTCTTAACCTCTCCGTAAGACCAATCTTTGATCTGCTCTGGAGAAGCAAGCTTAATCATCACATTATCAAAATCTTGAATATCTTTCATCTGTCCAGCTCCCTAAATCAAAGACCCTTCTTCTTGGCAATGATCTCTTCATCTCTTTCTGTCAAAGCAACCTGCTTACCCTTGGAATCGTAAACACTCATATCCAAAGCAAGACCACGGATTTCCTGAACAAGAACGTTGAAAGCCTCAGGCATACCAGCATTAGAAGCAGGCTCGCCTTTAACAATGCTTTCGTAAATCTTAACACGTCCGTTCATGTCATCACTCTTGATGGTGAGAAGCTCCTGGAGAGTATTTGCAGCACCATAAGCTTCAAGTGCCCAAACCTCCATTTCTCCAAGTCTCTGACCACCAAACTGTGCCTTACCACCAAGTGGCTGCTGAGTAACAAGAGAATAAGGACCAGTACTTCTTGCATGCATCTTGTCATCAACAAGGTGGTGCAACTTGAGGTAGTAGATATAGCCACAGAAGACTGGGTTCACGAATGGAACACCTGTTCTTCCATCATACAAAGTGGTCTTAGAAGTAATTGGAAGACCAGCTTCTTTCATCTTTTCTTCAATCTGTTCCATTGAAGCGCTCTGGAATACAGGAGTTGAATACCACTGATCAAGTTTCACAGCAGCCCAACCAAGCTGAGTTTCCATAAGCTGTCCAATGTTCATTCGTGAAGGAACACCAAGTGGGTTAAGACAGACATCAAGTGGTGTGCCGTCTTCCATGAAAGGCATATCCTCTTCAGGAAGAATTCTAGAAACAACACCCTTATTTCCATGTCTACCAGCCATCTTATCACCCTGGCGGAGCTTTCTCTTGGTTGCAATGAGCACCTTGATTGTCTCTTCTACTCCAGGTGGAAGATCATCTCCACCTTCACCCTTCTTCAATCTCTGAACATCTATAACGATACCTTCAGTTCCGTGTGGAACCTTAAGAGAAGTATCTCTGACTTCCTTAGCCTTTTCACCAAAGATAGAGTTCAAAAGCTTGAATTCTGGAGTTGTATCGCTCTCACTCTTTGGAGTGACCTTACCAACAAGAATGTGCCCCGGATGAACCATGGTACCAATCTTAACAATACCTTCTTCATCAAGCATCTCAAGCATTTTCTCGTTAGTATTAGGAATATCACGAGTAAGTTTCTCTGGACCAAGCTTGGTCTCACGGATATCGGTTGTAAATTCTTTAATATGGATGGAAGTGTAGATATCGTCCTTGACAACTCTTTCTGAGATAAGAACGGCGTCCTCGTAGTTGTAACCATTCCATGGAACAAAGCCAACAAGAATGTTTCTACCAAGTGCCAAGTCACCTCTATCTGTTGCAGGACCATCTGCAAGTACATCACCAGCCTTGACAATCTGACCATTGCAGACAATTGGAGTCTGTGTAAAACAGGTGTCCTGGTTAGTTCTCTGGAACTTCTGGACCTCATACTTGTCTACTTCGCCCTCAATCTCGCATTCAGCTGGGTTAACCTGAACCTCAATTCTAGTGGAGGACACGTAAGAAACCTTACCGCCACGCTTAGCCTTGATAAGAACGCCAGTATCATAAGCAGTCTTGGTTTCCATACCAGTACCAACTCTAGGAGCCTCTGGGAATAAGAGAGGAACAGCCTGACGCTGCATGTTAGAACCCATCAAGGCTCTGTTAGCATCATCATGCTCTAGGAACGGAATCAAGGAAGCAGCAACAGAAACAACCTGTTTTGGAGAGACATCCATGTACTTAATCTCTTCAGGTCTGCGGGTTGAGTAATCTCCCTTGTTGCGTACAGGAACCATCTTTTCAGCAAAAGAGCCATCCTTGTTAAGTTTGGCGTTAGCATTTGCAATATAGTATCTTTCCTCGTCGTAAGCATCCAGGAATCTGACTTCCTTAGTAGCCTTTCCGTCAACAACCTTTCTGTAAGGAGTCTCCAAGAAACCATACTTGTTAATTCTTGTGTAGTTTGCTAAAGAAACAATAAGACCAATGTTGGAACCTTCAGGAGTTTCAATAGGACACATTCTTCCGTAATGGGTGTAGTGTACGTCTCTGACTTCAAATCCGGCTCTATCTCTGTTAAGACCACCACTTCCCAAAGCGGTAAGTCTTCTCTTATGAGTAAGCTCAGCAAGAGGGTTAATCTGATCCATGAACT
>CAVISO010000118.1:0-2978 GCA_963645435.1 Sphaerochaetaceae bacterium
TTAAAGATTTCCTTAGTGAATATTAAGCCTTGACCAACAGATTTTCGGAAGAGCCAGAATAAAATTAAAAAATCACCCTAATATATTTTAAAAATTGTTTTTAGGGTGTATAATTATATAGTTAACAAAGAGAATTCACCCTAAAAGAGAATGAGAATGTCAGAAATAGATTTGATGCAAGAGTTACTTAATGAAAAAGCCAATCTAAAAGCTCGGATTAGTTTGAATCCTTTTGACGGTAGCATAGAGATAAAGAATGTAAATGGAGAAAAATACATTTACGTAAGAAAAAGAGAGGCAGGGAGGTACAAATCTACCTATGTAGACAAATACAGTGATGAATTGTATTCCCTTGCTGTTATCCAAGCTCAGCAACTTCGTTCGTTAAAAAAGCAACTTCGCAAAGTTGAGAAACAGCTTGCACAACTTGGATACGAAGAAACAAAATTGTCTCCACGAGTACTGTTAAACATAGATTTTGCCCGTGTAAATGTAAAGAATCTGATATATGACCAAGCAGTGCTTGAAGGTATATCCACAACCTTTCCGCAGACAGAGACCATTCTTGATAATGGCGAAATCCATGGAGTGAAGGCTAGCGATGTGCAAAAGATATTGAACCTGAAACACGCATGGGAATTCATAGTTGACCCAGATGTTGTAGCTTCTCCCTGTAATTACTACTTGCTTAGCCATATCGCTAAATTGGTGAACGAGGGCTTTTATGCCAACGGTGGAAATCTTCGTACAGTACCTGTTTCTATAGGTGGCTCTTTGTATGTCCCTCCCATACCATTGGAATACGAAGTGAAGGACAAAATAGATTCCATTGTTTGTATGCAGGCCGATGCTGTTGATACTGCAATTGAGTTGGCTTTGTATTGTATGAAAACTCAAGTTTTCATTGATGGCAACAAACGGGCTTCAATTATTTTTGCGAATCATTTCTTGATTCAAAAAGGGGCTGGATTATTGGTTGTTCCAGAAAGCATTGTCAGTGACTTTAAGAGCTTGCTTGTTTCCTATTATGAAGGAAAGGATGATGATAAAATAAAACTGTTTCTACGTGAAAGGTGCTGGCGCAAATTCGAGAACTGAGATTCCTTATGTCTGATATCCAATCTAGAGTGCGAACTTGAAGCCGATATCGCCCAGCGCAAGCTGGAGCGCGTGGTTGTGATGGGATTTGCTGAGGTGAGAGTGAGGTTTAAGGATGGGAGGGAAGTGACCCTCTGAGAGTTTTGAACTAAGCAGTGAAAAGAAATCAGAATCGTTTTCCTGAAGACTTTTGTTTTCAGCTGGCAACTTGTGATTTACAAAACTTGAAATCACAAATTGTGACATCAAGTTCAACTAAAAGTTCAACTAAATGGGGAGGTTCTAGAAAACTTCCATATGTATTTACAGAGCATGGTGTTACAATGCTTGCATCTCTTTTGAGAAGCGATATGGCGTGATAAAGACAGCCTTAGAGAAACAACACTTTAAAGCAGGACTAAAGGCCATGCTTGAGTATCTAGAGCCACGGATAGTTTTAGTATATGGCTCAATGCCAAAGGCAATTTTTGAAGAGTTTGCAGATAAAAAATTCTAGGCAAGGGAGCAATAAACATAAAACGCCAGAGGATGACAAAAATGTTTAAAAATAAACATTTTTGTCGTGCAGTGGTCAAAAATGTTTATTCTTGGCCAGCAGCCTATTACTTTCAGACCTTATCCAAAATCAGAGGGGAGCCCGGCAGTTGAAATTTGCATTGATTATGTTGAAATCAAATGGTTCTGGGATTCGTCCGGTGAATTTGACGTCTTTGATGACGTTCATTTTGTCGCCAACTTGGGCGGTTGTGCCGGAGATAGAACTCTGCATTACCCTTTGTGTAGCCAATCTTCTTGCAGTAAGCCGTTGTGAAGATTAAGGCTAAAAGAAAAGAAATCTCTCAAATTAGCTTCTCTAACTCTTCTTTGAATGGTAACAAATCGTTTTTGACGGTATCGTAGACAATATCAGTTCTTACAACATCATAAGCGTGAACAATTCTGTTTCTTATTCCTTTTAATTGCTGCCATGGAAGGCTCTTTGTCTTTTCAAGAATCTGAGGCGATAATTCATGAGCACTTTCTGCTATTTGAATCAACAAGAACTTCATCTTTTTGAATGTCAGTTAAGTTTAAGCTATCTGTATGCTTAAGGACAAAATCAATATTATCCATAAATCTTTATCCCATCTTTAAATATTTCAGATAGAAGCTCAACATTGTCCTTTAGGTCTTCAACTCTAAGAAGATCAATTTTTTTATGAAGAGTCTGGCTAATTTCCTCAACAAAACCATAAAAAGCTAAACCCTTAATGTCTGCTTTGACTAACAAATCAACATCGCTTTTCTCTGTTGCTTTATTCTTTGCGTAACTGCCAAAGAGAATGCAAAAGTCAACATTATTTTTCATTAAAACAGGTTCAAGGCTCTCCTTGATTATTTCAATAGAAAGAAGTCCCTTGGTTTCAGTCACCGTGCAATAGTCTTCAAGCTTTTCTTTTGCATATAAGTACTTAATACTATCTGATTTGTCTTCGCTTTTCTCATATCTAATATAAGTTCTAAGAGGCAATCCCGATATTTGCGAGGCTTCTTTTTGTGTTAACTTTCCTTTTATCCTTAACTCTTTTAAATTCATGTTTTAATAATATGTCAAAATGGCACATAAGTCAATTTAAAATATGCCAAATTTGCATATTAATTATAATTCAATGTGCCATTAATCTTAGAACATAATTACATTAGAATACATTTCTTTGAGTTTGGAGCCTTGAAGCAATGTCCAAAACGAGTGTGTGACCTTTTCTCGTTATACGAATTATCGAGGTTTTTGCATTTGCAAAACTGCCTTCATGCATCTTGGGCTTGTTCTCGTGGCTAAAAGGGTTTTTCTGCCACCATGTATGTCCTTTTAAAGATGAAGAAGGAAGGCAAAATCTCCA
>CAVISO010000119.1:0-2909 GCA_963645435.1 Sphaerochaetaceae bacterium
ATTTTTCCACA
The DNA here is from genome assembly GCA_963645435.1 of Sphaerochaetaceae bacterium. Lineage (GTDB taxonomy): Bacteria > Spirochaetota > Spirochaetia > Sphaerochaetales > Sphaerochaetaceae > UBA9732. The sequence continues at coordinate 12 of CAVISO010000119.1, forward strand.
ATAGCTCTGCCAATGCTTCCGCCCTGTCCATCTATAACTACAATCTTCATTATTATTTTCTCCAATTGGCAATATCATAATTTCACTTTGCCAACAACACAACTCCCCTAGCCGGAACTGCCACGCTACCCTGCGCAACTTCAGCCTCATTCACAAAGGTTTCACCAGAGAGAATAACTTTCCAGTCTCCTGCAGGAAGCGTTTCTTCAAACAAAGAAGCAGTAGGATTGACAACTGCAAGGCCAACAACGTTTCCTCTAAATCTATACGAAACAAGAATTGAATTATCGGTTCTGACGGTGCAGGTTACTGTGCTATCTCTGAGCCAGGAGTACTTAGCTCTCATCTCAATTAAAGCTTTGTACCAGTTAAACATATCTTCTTCAGCTGAGCCAGAAGTTACCAAATCCCAGTCAATCTTATTAATTTCATCAGAGGATTTGTAGCTATTGCTATCGCCAGCCTTTGTTCTTAAGATTTCTTCACCTGAGAGCAGGAACGGAGTTCCACGGCTTATCATGACAACGGCGGCGCCAAACTTGTTCATTTGAATACGTTCTTCAGTAGAAGAAGTAGGATTAGATAACAACAACTTATCCCATAGAGTGTTGTTGTCGTGCGCGCTCATATAATTTATTACCATGCCGTTCTTTACTGACCAAGAAACGGCGGAGGAAGAAGCGCCTCCAGCTATACCAAAGGCTACCTTTTGGGCGTTCTCTTTGTTAACAGCTCCACTGATAAGGCCCTTGGCAGAGGAAGTAAATACGCTGCCCTTTAAGCCATCGCGGATGGCATCATTAAAGACAGCAATGCTACCTGCTGCGCCGGAAGTAGCTTTCACCTTGGAAATGTTTGCCTGAGTTGCCAAGAGAGAACTTGAATAAGCGGCGGTTCCTCCGGCCCAGCCTTCACCGTAAATGAGGCACTTTGGATTGATGGCGTGAAGCGCCTTCTCAATTTCCTGCATGGTTTCAGTATCGTGAAGGCCCATGAGATCAAATCTAAAGCCATCAAGATGGTACTCTGTCATCCAATAGACAACGCTGTCCACCATATATTTTCTATACATCACACGATTAGACGCTGTTTCGTTGCCACAACCACTCCCGTTGGAATTTCTGCCTTCACTGGTGTAACGGTAGTAGTAATAAGGAACAATCCTGTTCAAAGAGGAATCCGATGAATAGGTATGGTTGTAAACCACATCCATTACAACTCCAATTCCGCATGAGTGCAGAGCCTGCACGGCCTGCTTGAACTCGGAAATTCTTACCTCGCCATGATATGGGTCCGTTGAATAGCTGCCTTCAAGGGCGTTGTAGTTCTTTGGATCATAGCCCCAATTGTAAGAGGCATCGGGGTTGGACTCGTCTACTGTTGCAAAGTCATATATAGGAAGAAGATGCACGTGCGTGATGCCAAGTTCAACCAAGTAGTCTACGCCGGCTGGGAAGCCTGAGGCGTTGGTGAGGCCGCGTTCTGTGAAGGCTAGGTATTTGCCTTGGTAGGCGCTTTGGGCGTTGGCTATGGAGAAGTCTCGGACGTGGGTTTCCCAGATTACGGCGTCCGAGTACGTGGAGATTGAGTTCACGTAACTATCTGCGTCAAAAGCAGTTGGGTCAGTTAGCGATAGGTCCACAACCATGCCTCTGTTGCCATTGACGCCCACGGCTTTTGCGTAGGGGTCCACAGCTTCTGCCATGCCAACCGCCGTAGTGACGGTGTAGGTGTAGTATGTGCCATGCCCGCAAGCTGTGTTAGAGTCTACCGTGTAGCTCCACACGCCTTTTTCGCCCTTAACCATGTCTGCAGAAAAGTAGGCCTCTCCGCTCGCGCCATCTACGTTTGCGCCATCTACGCCCGCGCTGTCTCCACCTGCGCCGTCTACGTTCGCACTCTCCCCGCTCGCGCCGTTCTCAAATAAATTGAGGACAACTCTGCTTGCAGTTGGCGCCCAAACCTTGAAAGTCGTTTTGCCATCAACAATTACTGCGCCCAAGTCATCGCCATCGTAGGTATACTCTTCAATGAAACGCTCCGTATCAAAAATCCCATTTGGGACAATTTCCTTCTCCCCGTAGCCCTCAAGCTCAAGCGTGTAGTGCCCGTCCAGTGCCAACTCGTTTGCAAGCGTAATCTTGCCCTTTGCAACGCTCTCAATTTCCAAAAGCGCCCCTTCCGAATCCTTTACCTTGAAAGCCTCTTTTCCGGCAAACTCCGCCGCCGGCGACACCGAGTAGCTCACCACGTTAAAATCATCCATGGACGCCAAAACGAACACCTTAATTGGCTCAAGCGTCACCCCGCCATCTGGCGAAGCATACTGCAGCCCATCTCCTGTCTTCAAATATATTTGCGTAACCTTGCCCTCCACGAAAGCAAACCTATCGTCGCTAAAATCCTTTGTGGCCGTCCCCCAACTAGACCCGCCTGGCTCACTGCACGACGTACGCACAATAAAGCCCACCTTGCCAATCTCCTCTGGAACCTCCACCGCGCACTTAAACCCGTAATCGCACGCCTCAAAAAGATAGCCCGAGCCATCCTTCCCGTCCCACCAAATCCAGACATCGGACGTAGCAAGGTCCGCCGTGCCCTTCCAGTAGAACTCCACGCGGTTATACCCAGCCGGAACCGCCTCCTCAGCAACCTCAGCTGGCGCCTCTTCAGCCTCCCCAACCCCGATATCTACTAAATTCATATCTTCAGTTACATTCCCAGAGGTGCCACACGCTACCAGCACCAATGCCAAAACCAAACATAAAGCAACAAACAGTAATTTCTTTCCTTCCATAAGGCCCATTGTAGCACATGTGCCCACCTCCGTGGCCTTTTTTATTTCCAGGAAACCTTAGTAGTTGGACTAGAAGTAGGGTTAGTTGCCATCTAGTTGGC
>CAVISO010000120.1:0-2880 GCA_963645435.1 Sphaerochaetaceae bacterium
TCTCAAATTTCCATTCTCCGGTTGCTTCAGCACTTTCGTCTGAACCGTTTGCAAAAGCGGTAAAAGCAAGAGCAAGTACCAAAAGAACTAACAAAGCTTTTTTCATAATAGCCTCCCAATGAAAAAGTTTTTTCTAGACTTCTGCGAAAGAACTTTACTCAATCGCAATTTATATGTTCTCACGAGATTATCTAAAAAGAAATTGAAAGTATTTCATTGATTTCCATTCCAAAATGGAATATATCTATAAGAAAGGGGAAACTAAATGGATGAAATTGATTTTGAGCTGATTAAAAATCTCAACTCCACTAAAAATATTACTAAAACTGCAGACCTAATGAACCTAACGCAATCCGCAGTTTCAAAGAGAATCAGTAATATTGAATATGAACTCAACACCGTTTTGTTCACCAGAAGCCACTCTGGCGTACATTTTACCCCTTCTGGAGAAAAGGTTCTCAGATATTGCACCCTGCTCTCAGAAAACATCTCTGAGATGAAAAACTGCCTTAGGGAAACTCGCGGAGATGTCTTTGGAACCCTTCTAATTGGAGTTTCAGACAACTACATGCTCTACCATCTTCCAGATTTAGTATCTGACTTTCATAAAAACTACCCTAATGTAGATTTAAAAATAAGAACACAAAAAGGGCACCTGCTCTACCCCATGGTTCTCTCAGATGAACTTGATATAGCTATCATCAGAGGCGACTATAAATGGGAAGGCTTTAAAACCCTTCTAAGCATGGAAGCCATGTGTGTGGTTTGCAACAAGGAATATGAGGGCAGAGACTTAAACTCTTTTACCTATATAGACAGAGGAACAGATGCCGTTCAAGCCTCTATGATGGCAAAATGGCGCCATGAGAACGGAATTAGGCCATCAAAACATGTAATAAAGGTAGATTCCATCACCTCTAGCATGGATTTAGTCAAAAGAGGTCTAGGCTGGGCACTTATTCCAGAAATTGCCCTGGATGACTTTGAAGGCTGTTCCATCCCTTGCTTCTTTGCAGACGGTGAGCCGTTTGTAAGACCCACCTATCTGTACTGCAAATCCAACGTCTACCAACTTCCTCAGGCAAAGGCCTTCATTGATGAAGCAATCAAAAAGAAAATCGTTTATCCTTACTGCCAAGATTATGAGCAGCAAGGAAACTTTTCAAAAACAACTCTGCAGATTTAGTTTTACTTTAAAAGTTCATCTGCCAGCGCAAGAATCTCTTCCTTTCTCTTCTCTCTCTCCTTTTGGAGGGTGCGAGAATAACAGGGAGTGGCAAGCGCCATTAGAATTAACCCCACAAGACCAACGATAATCCCAACCGACATTGCAGCCTCTCCCAAGAAATTGCCAAAATCAGAAAGACAGAGACTCAAGCCTGTGCCAAAAACAAGCGTGCCAATCACACCCAAAACAATTGAGACCATTTTTGCCTTACTCTCACTTTGCGCATCAATGGCTCTAAGCCGGGCTATTCCATCTTCCTTTTTATCTTCGTACTTGCTTCTAATTTCCTCAATTTCATTCTTCTCTGCTGCCGAATAGGTCATCTTAAAGGTATCGTTATCACTCATATTTTCTCCACATCCCGATATTTATTAAAGTTTTATTCTAACAGTAAATATACTACCATTACCCAAGGTACTTTCTACTGTAATATCGCCGCGCATTATATCTATAATTCTCTTTACTAAGGCAAGCCCAAGCCCGTTGCCCATAGAAGAATGAGACTTGTCGCCCTGATAGAATTTCTCAAAGATGTGCCTGCCCACATCTTTAGTCATACCTATTCCGCTATCCTTGACAGAGACAACTGCATAACCGTTTGCTATCACTAGAGACAGGCAAACAGTTCCTCCTTGTGGGGTAAACTTAAAGGCATTGGAAAGCAGATTATTCCATACAAGGGCAAGTAGATTTTCGTCTGCCGTTATCATGACTTCCTCAGGAATATCGGTATCTATTTCAATATCGTTCTTCTCCCAGATAGACTCGTACTGCAAGAGACAAATCCTTAGCTGCTCGGATAGATTATACAGCTTCCCCTCTGGAAAAATCTTCTGATTTTCCAGCCTATTCAGCTGAAGGATGTTCATGATCATACTGGTCATTCGGCGGGAAGAATCTATTATGGCTTTTGCATACTCAAGGCGTTTTTCCTCTTCCAAATTAGGCGACTCAAGAAGAGTTCCGTAATTTTGCATAACAGCAAGAGGCGTCTTCATCTCATGAGAGACATTGGCGATAAAATCGGAACGGAGTGTTTCAACGCTGCCAAGTTCCTCTGCCATCTTGTTAATACAGTCAATTATCTCCAGATAGTGCCTATCAAGCCCCCAATAGCCCTTTTTAGAGATGCGAACCGAAAAATTACCATTTGATAGCTCCTGTACAGCATCTCTGATTCCTTTGGCAATTCTATCCGTGGTAAGCCTGCGTCTAATAATATCAAGCGCAGTAAAAATCAGACTGAGAAGAAGCACATTAAAGAACGTAAGCATTGCTGAACTTCTTATGTTCTGAGAATTAAAAGCAACGCCCCATTCCTGGGACAACACCGACAAAAAAAGAATCATTGAGCAGGTGACTACAAAGGCAATCAGCAGGAAGACGAGAAAATACTGATAAATTCTTCTCAATAACTCATTCTTCATTGATTACCGCCTTGTAGCCAAGTCCGTGCACCGTCTTTATCTCAAAGGAACTACAGTCAGAGAACTTTGACCTGAGTTTGGTCATATAAACATCAACCGCACGTGGAGCAGTTTCACTGTCAGCATCCCAGAACTCATCCATAAGCTGAGTTCTAGTAAACGTCTTTTTTGGATAACTCAATAGCTTGTAAAGAATTGAAAACTCTCTTGAAGTGAGTGGAATCT
>CAVISO010000121.1:0-2842 GCA_963645435.1 Sphaerochaetaceae bacterium
CAAAAATGCTATAAACAATCCGTCATGCAGCAGTAGCGTAGTGGTTACGCACCACCTTGCCAAGGTGGCCTACGCGAGTTCGATCCTCGTCTGCTGCTTTTTTTATGCCCTCAGGTCTTTTGCTTGAGGGTTACATTTTAATCTCTGACGGGATTTAAGCTCTACTTGCTCCGTCTAAGAAATAGCTAAAGGAGGGAAAACATGGCATTGTTTTCTACAGAGATGGTTAGCAAATACCATCCAGACAAGTATGCGGACCAGATTTCGGACGCAATTCTCACCCATTACCTTTCACTTGACCCGCACTCTCACGTAGCCTGCGAATGTCTTGTCAAAGACCGCACAGTGGTTCTAGCTGGAGAAATCACTTCTTTGGCCAAGTGCTCCAAAGAAAGTCACCAAGAAGTGGTTCATGCAGTAGCAAAGTCCCTTGGCTACCAGGTAGACAAGGTAATTGACCTAATATCGGCTCAGTCTGTGCAAATTGAAGCTGCCGTAAATTCCTGTGCAACTCTTGGGGCAGGTGACCAAGGTATGATGTTTGGCTATGCCGTAAGTGGTGGACAGTACCACCTTCCGTACGGTCAAGAACTAGCAATTCGTATCATCAAGGCCCTAGAGAAGGATGTCTCTAATAACCCAGATACCATCCTCAAAGGGGATGCCAAGACCCAGGTTACCACAGAATTGAGTGCCAAAGGCTACGTAAAACCAATTGATACCGTGCTTATTTCCGTCTGTCACAAAGAAGGTTACACCCTTGAAGCGGTTCAGGATTATTTAAAGAATTTACTTAAAACAATGGTCCCAGAAGCACTTGAAGGCCAACTTTTGCTCAACCCAGCTGGGATTTGGACCATTGGAGGCCCTGAGGCAGATTGCGGTCTCACCGGCCGTAAAATAGTCTGCGACCAGTACGGAGGCTATGCTCCGGTAGGTGGTGGCGCCTTCAGTGGAAAGGATCCCACCAAGGTGGACCGTAGCGCCTGCTACATGGCCAGACGCATTGCTGTTGACCTTGTTAATAAGTATGGTCTAGACTCCTGTACCGTTCAGCTTGCCTATGCTATAGGTAAAAGCTTGCCGGTATCGGCCTCTGCTGTGGGGCAGGATTTGGATGGAAAGCATTTTGAAACTAGTCAGGAGCTTTACAAGACCTACGACCTCACGCCGGAAGGGATGATTGAACTGCTGGGGCTGAGAAAGCTAAACTACACTGAGATTGCTGGTGGCAACCACATGGTGTACTGGGGCTGACGGCGCTTTGCAGGTGCGCTAAGCTTGGGGCTGATGAGTCCGGCCTGCAATGTACGGCGCGCTTTGTACAACGCACCACGCACGGAGTGCTTTGAAGGCCCGCACCACGCACGGCGCACCACGCACCACGCACGGCGCTTTGCAGGTGCGCAGATGGAGGATGTTATGACAACTTCAACTTGGATTGCGTTAGGATTATTCATTATTACCTACGCGTTGATGCTGATTTTTCAGAACAAAAGACCGCTTGTGGCCTGTAGTTCTGCACTGGTGTTTTTAATCCTTGGCCTAACCGGCCTTTGGAATATGAACATTGGTTCCGCCCTAGCTGCCGTTGATTATAACGTCCTTCTGATGATAGCCGGTACAATGGGTACCGTGACGCTATTTATAGATAGTAAGATGCCCTTACGAATGTCAGAAATGATTATTCAAAAGGTGCCAAATACCATGTGGGCTGTGGTTAGTTTGACGGTGTTTGCCGGGGTGATTTCCGCCTTTGTTGACAACGTTGCAACCGTCCTAATGGTGGCCCCAATTGGCCTTGCCATGTGTAAAAAGTTGGGCATCTCGCCAGTATCGGTCATCATTAGCATTGCAGTGTCCTCCAATTTGCAAGGGGCAGCCACCCTTGTTGGAGACACAACTTCCATCCTTTTGGGGGGTGCTGCCAACATGACCTTCCTTGACTTCTTTGTCATGGACGGCAAGCTTGGAATGTTCTTTGCTACCGAGCTTGGTGCCATTGCTTCCACCATCATTGTCATCTTCCTTTTCAGAAAGCACAAAGAGCCAATCAGCGCCACCGTTGAGACCCAAGTATCGGATTATTTTCCATCTATCCTGATGATTTCCAACGTGGTTCTTTTGATTTTTGCATCCTTCATTCCTGAGCCCACCACCAGTTTTTGGGCCACCGTCTGGTCCCTGCGCAACGGCCTCATTTGCACACTTATTTGCATTGTTGGCATCCTCTACGAATGCGGCAGAACCCACGACCGCGCCCCACTTAAGAGCGTACTGGACAACCTAGATCTGGACACAATTCTCATTCTCTTTGGCCTCTTCATTATTATAGAAGGCATCACCGCAGCCGGTGTCATTGACGTCATTGCAAGTCTTTTCTACAAGCTTGCAAACGGCAACCCATTCTTACTCTATACCCTGATTGTATTTATCTCCGTAGCGCTTTCCGCCTTCATCGATAACATCCCATACGTCACCACAATGATTCCTGTAGTTGCGAGCCTCTCTGCCATGATGGGCATGAAGCCACTTATCTTCTACTTTGGCCTCCTCATTGGCGCAACACTAGGCGGCAACCTCACCCCAATAGGCGCCTCCGCCAACATCACTGCAATTGGAATCCTCCGCAAAAACGGCTACGAAGTCAAAAATTCCGATTTCCTTAAAATTGGCGTGCCCTTCACCTTGGCCGCTGTGATTGTAGGTTACGCCTTCATCTGGTTTGTCTGGAGTTGATTTGTAGTTGTCTTGGGCCAAAGTTATCATTGAAGTCTCTTGGCTCTAGGTTAAAAATAGCCCTTTTTCGCAAAAAAACGGCAAAAAGGGCCAAAAATAGACT
>CAVISO010000122.1:0-2542 GCA_963645435.1 Sphaerochaetaceae bacterium
TAACAATTGCATCATCTTCTTTTGTTGTTGCTCTTGGAGCTGCTGCTTCTTCTTGATTACAGGACACAAAGAGAACCATTGCTGCAAGCAACAAAATCAAAAGGTTAAAGTATTTTTTCATATTTCACCGTCCTTCAGAGGTCTCTTAAATATGGGGATCTCTTTTCATTGAGTAAAAACCTCAATGCTGGGTGAAAGTTACACAGAGTTTTTGTGTTTGGCAAGTATTTTGTTGTAGATAATAATTCCTGTTATGCTTATAGCCATGGTCACAACAAAGACTATGATGGCTCCCAGATATTGCTTTTTACCTATGGCATTTCCTCCTACGGTGGAGGTTAGAACAGATGGAAGTCTTCCAAAGAAACTTATTAAGAACCAGGGAAAGAACTTCATGTCAGTAAGTCCAGCATAATAACTTAGAATATCTTTTGGCGTGCCAGGAAGAATGTAAACAATCAAAAAAAGCACTTCTCTTTTTTGATTTGTCTTAAGAAATTTGAGCTGAGAAATCTTTTCTTCGGAGAAAAAGATGCTGACAATTTTCATGCCAAAACGGCGTACAATTAGAAAGATTATTAGGCTTCCAAGGGAGCATGCCACCAAACACAAAATTGTGCCTTCAATAGCCCCAAATGCGTATCCCGCTGCAAGTTCAAAGGGTTCACCCGGGATTAAGGCTATCAAAATTTGAAAAACCATCATTCCAATGAAGGCAAGTCTTGATACAAAACCTTTAGATTTTACCCAGGCTCTGAAGTCCTCTGGCTGGGAAATGTATTTTACAAGGGGACGCCCTACGAACCAGCCAATGAGGCCCATTAAAATCAAGGCAAGGATGAGAGCTACAAGTACAATTTTCTTTCTTGTACTCTCTGAAAAATGTGTTTTCTCTTTGTTCTCTTTTTTAATCATAGATCCAATTCCAGTGGTTTTAGAGAAACCTCTGTTCCCTCCAAGTCAAACCAGTTGAAGGATAGTTTTTTTTCTGAGATTTCCATGGTCATGTAGCCATGCCAACTGTCCTTCTTTGGAATAGCAACTGAGCCTGGGTTGAGGCAGTAGATATCGGGATTGAGGGTGCAGGTGGGGATATGTGTGTGGCCCTGGAGGAAGATATCGCCCTGGTGGAGTTTGGGGAGATTTTGCTCGCCTAGAAGATGGCCATGAGTGAGAAAGACAAGACGGGAGCCGGCAGCAAGTAGCGCGTAGGTGGCCAGGATGGGAAAGTTGAGGACCATTTGATCTACCTCTGCGTCACAATTTCCGCGTACACAAAGCAGTCTTACATCTGGGCGTTGAGAGAATGCATTGAGCATTGCAAGGACTTGTTTGGGGTCATAGTCGCGGGGAAGGTCATTGCGTGGGCCGTGGTAAAGTAAGTCGCCTAAAAGAATTAGACCTTGCGCTTTCTGGGTGTCGTAGGCTTTAAGCATGAGGTTGCAGTAGTAGGCAGAGCCGTGTAGGTCTGAAGCAATCATCCATTTCATGCATGTAGAATACTCTCTTTTGCTCTTTTTTCAAATAGCCTGGTGGAATATAATGGCATAGTTGCAAAAACCAGTTGCAGGAACTTGGTGAAGCGAGGGCGGACATGGAGCAGGTTAAGGTTATTTGTTGCGATATTGATGGCACGCTGGTGAGAGATGATAAATCGCTCAGTGAGGTTAACAAGTTTTGGATTAAGAAGGCGGTGCAAGAGCGTGGAGTGCAGTTTACGCTGGTGTCTGGACGCATGTACAATGGCGTTCGCCCGTTCTATGACCAGCTGGGGATTTGGGGACCTATCTCCTGCTATAATGGTGGCACGTTGTATGACAAGGACGGACAGCTTGTGGAAGACCATAGGGTGGCACATGACATTGCCCTGCGTGTGCTGGAGGTGCAGCGAAAAACTGGTGTGCCCATGATTCTTTTTAATGACCAAAAGTGGTATTTGGAAAAGAAGGATGACTACCTGTATCCCAAAAAGTTGAAGATATACCAAACCGATTGTATTGAAGGCAATTTTGAAGCGCTTTTGGACCAGTTTGACACAAATAAACTGCTTTTTATGAGCCCAGATAAGGCCAAACTGAACGAAATTGAGTCCCTGCTCAGGGCTATGGGAATGGACAAAGATAGCCTTACGTTCTACCGCTCCACCGATTTTCTTGAACTCATGCCCTACGGCGTTAACAAGGGGACGGCTATTGACGCGCTTTCCCGCCACTTCAAGATTTCCCCGTCTGAAATCATGGCTATTGGCGATGACTATAACGATATTGCTATGCTGAAAAAGGCAGGCTTCTCCGTTGCCGTTGGCAATGCCGTTCCTGAAGCCAAGGCCGCTGCCAAGTACCTCACAGCCTCAAATCAAAACGATGGCGTTGCCAAGGCAATTCAGAATCTGGTGTTTGGGGTGTAAATTTTTTTTGCAAAGTGAATCTTCTCATGGTACAATTTAACTATTACAGCCTTGGGAGGGGGGGAACTGTGAATGAAGAAGTATACAGCTATCATACGTTTTTAGCGCCATTTATTTGGCAAAGGGGAAAAAACA
>CAVISO010000123.1:0-2492 GCA_963645435.1 Sphaerochaetaceae bacterium
AAAATCCTCTCCACAAAATAACGTTAAAATAACCCTAAAGCAAACCCAAAACCCAAAGGGCTCAGCCTCCACTGAGCCCCTTGATACGCCACATAACGCCTAATTACCGCCCCTCCAATCCCGATATCCCAGCATCCCCTCCCAAGAAATCCCGATATTTACGCAATAAAATTCGTCAGACACTGTCTGACCAATTGTAACAAGGTGTGATTGAGGCTACGGTACGTGTGGCACAATTAAATATTGTGTTTTTACTTTTCTGTGGTAGAATGAACGAAATGACTGCTCGTCGTTTACCTAAAGGGGGAATTTATGGCAGATGATCCAAGAAAAGAGAAGAAACCTGTTGAGGTCATACTTAAAGAGTATCAGCCTTGGTATGGTGCGGTTAGTCTTTGGGAAACTATTGTAGCTAATGACAAACTTGAGGAATTTAAACAGTTTTTATTGGCCTATTATCCAAATGGTTTAAGTCAGGTTCAGCTAAATGATATTCTTTGGTTTGAAATTTATGTTATTGAAGCAGGATGCAAAAGTATAAAAAAAAGGGCCTTTAAAGATAATGAATTATTAAAAACAATAATAATCCCAAGTAGCGTAAAAAGCATTGGAGATGCGGCTTTCAAGGGCTGTTCAGACTTGCAAAATATAGTAATTCCGGAGAGTGTACAAAGTATTGGAAAATCTGCGTTCTCTGGTTGCTCTGGTTTAGAAAGCATAACAATTCCCGATTCAGTAACAAGCATTGAGGATGAAGCATTTAAGGATTGTTTTAAACTTTCAAACGTTGTAATTCCAAAGAATGTGGAAAGTCTTGGTATTGGTGTCTTTAGTGGCTGCACTGGGTTGATCAATATAAAACTTCCAGAGAATTTAACAGAGTTTAAAGCGTCAACCTTTGAAAAATGCAAAAGTTTAGCGAATATTTCAATTCCAGAAAATGTAACACGGATTGAAGAAATTGCTTTTCAATATTGTGAGGTATTAAATAGTATAGAAATTCCAACTGGAGTAACAATTATTGGGTCATGGGCTTTTAGCTATTGTAAAAGTTTAACTAGTCTAGTAATTCCAAATAGCGTAACAAGTATCGGGGCTAGTGCTTTTTATGGATGTTCTAGTTTAACTGATATTACAATTTCAGACAGCCTAACAAGTATTGCTGCTAGAACTTTTAGCTATTGTAGAAATCTAATCAATGTAATAATTCCAAATAGTGTAACAAAAATTGGAGAAGAGGCTTTCCAGGGCTGTTCTGGTCTAACAAGAATAGTAATTCCAGGAAACATTGGAATGTGGGCTTTTTCTGGGTGTTCTAGCTTAAAAGAAGTTTTTATTTCAGACCATATAACAAGTATTGAAAGAGGTGCTTTTGCTGGTTGTTCTTGTTTGACGAATGTAACAATTCCAAATAATGTTGCATCGCTTGAGCCTTATACTTTCCGTGAATGTAAAAACTTAGTAAATGTGACAATCCCAAATAGCGTAACAAATATTGGATCTTGTGTCTTTGAGCAATGTAGCTCTTTGCTAGAAATAAACTATGCTGGAACAAAAGAATCTTGGAATTTGATTAACAAAGAAGCAGGTTGGGATTCTGATATTAAGAACTGTTCCATTAAATGTATTGACGGAGATTTGAACGTAAGTACGTTAGGGACTCTTGTTATACCAGCTGGGATTACAAGTATAGATAATGATGCCTATAAAGGATTAAGTATAACAAGTGTGGTAATTCCTGATGGCGTAACGAGTATAGGGGAGTGCGCTTTTTATGGTTGTACGAGTTTAACAAGTATAACAATTCCAGAGAGTGTATCAAGTATAGGAAAATGTGCTTTTTGGAATTGTTCTAGCTTAACAAGTATAACAATTCCAAACGGAGTAACAACTATTGAATCTAATACTTTCTATGGATGTAAAAGTTTAACAAATGTCACTATTCCAGATAGTGTCATAAATATCAGATATGGAGCTTTTGAATCTTGTTCAAGCTTAAAAAAAATAATAATTCCAGCTGGCACAACAAATATTGAGAGAGAAGCTTTTTTCTTTTGTTGTAGTTTAACAGAGATAACACTTCCTCAAAATGTAATTGCTCTTGGCTCTTGTGTATTCAATCACTGTAATAATATAACCAGCATAACTATTCCAAACGGTTGTACCGACATTAATTCTCACGATTTTGGGGGCTGTACAAATCTAACAAATATAACAATACCAAGTTGTGTGAAAGCTATTGGGCCAAATGCGTTTGAAGGATGTAAGTCTCTGTTAGAAATAAATTATGATGGGACCAAAGCATCTTGGAAATTAATTAATAAATTCAGAGGTTGGAGAACGAAGTCATCCATTCTTACCGTCAAATGCACAGATGGAACTATTAAGCTGTAACCTAGGAGGTTGACGATGTTTGATTACACCAGAGAATATGCTGAATTCAAAAACTATGTAGAGAAAATCTGCACTACACCTGAAGAAAAGGCAAGAAT
>CAVISO010000124.1:0-2491 GCA_963645435.1 Sphaerochaetaceae bacterium
ATGCGGAAAGAATACCTGGGTTAACTGCTAAGATGTAAATCATTGTCATGAAGGTGGTGATACCAGCCATGATCTCTGTCTTGACAGTTGTTTTTCTCTCCTTAATCTTAAAGAATTTTTCCATACATTACTCTCCTTTGAATGTTATGAAAGATAGTTTTAACAGTTGACATTTTAACCCCGCTTTTCTCAGTTGTACAGAAAAATTTTAAAAATTTGCAACAAATCGCAACATTTTTTGTAAATTTTGCGTTTTATTGCAATTTTTGAGGTTTAAATTTAGTTAGGTTTATAGAAAAGCAGTGCTCCTAGGGGGTGTAGGCGTTCACACGCGCGCACGCTATAATAGTAGTATGACACATGCAGATTTATTCAGATATTTAGATAGACACAAATATTGGTATGACCCTGAGAACAAACCTAATTACGTTAAAATGCGCTATAGTCCAAAGACCGTGCTACCTGAGGGTGTAAGCATTCAGGCTTGTAATGTAGAAGGTATTGAAGGTGAACTTTATACCTATATGGGGCAAAAGCGAGATAAAGTTATTCTTCTCTTTCATGGCGGTGGTTTTGTCGCTGGTTCAAAGGACATGGATGGCTCTTTTTCTGCCTATATAGTTCAGAACTATGACTGGGATGTCTATACCACAGATTATGCTCTTGCGCCAGAGCATCCATATCCTGCTGGCGTAAAAGATTGCTTTACTGTTTATAAAAGATTATGTGAAATTTACGGCGCTTCCAATATAATCCTTTGGGGAGAGAGTGCCGGCACAACAATGGCCTTAAGTGCAGCTATTAATGCAAAAAATGAAGGTATACCACTTCCTAAGGCTATTGTACTTTGTTCTCCAAGTGTGCAGTATCTTGAGGTTTTCCCCAGTTATACTGAGAATCTAGATACTGATTGCATGGTAACCAACAACCGCCTGGAGACGCTTTGCGAGTATTTTCAAACTACAGATCCTGAGGTTCTGAAGAACCCTTTGGCTTCTCCTTTATATGCAGATTTTACCGGCTTTCCTCCAACTTTAATCTTTGCTTCAGATTCTGAAGTTCTTAGAGATGATGCCATAGAGCTGGAAAAGAAAATGAGAGCATATGGGGTAGATGTTACCTTGGATATGGCCCACAACCTTTTGCACGTCTATCCAATGTATGTGAGACTTACTGAAGCCAAGGTTGCCTTAGACAAGGCTTTTAGGTTTATAGCAAAGCTTGAACACTAATAGACCAATTGCATACCAAGCAATGGTGTAAGCCCAAATAATCCATCCACCAGAAATAATATCTGGAATGTAACAAGCAATAATTAGAATCAAGGCAACAGCTGGTAAAAGATTTCCACCTGGAGCCTTGAAGATTCCAATTTCACCAATCGCGTTTGGGTTTTGCCTTTTGAAAGTACGTCTTGCAGCATAAAGAGAAAAGATGTTAATCACAATGGTAACTGCTGCAAATAAGGTTCCAAAACCAACAATTTGCTCCGTAAAAGCAGGGAAGCAGGAAACAATTGCCGCCAAAAGCGCAATGACAAAAGAGGCAAAGGCTGGAACGCCAAACTTGTTGGATTTAGCAAATACCTTTGGAAGAAGTCCATCCTGTGCCGCCGCCTGAACCGCTCTTGCTGTTAAGGCAAGAACTACTAGCATTGTGGTAATTAAGGCAAGAATGGCGGCAATGGAAACTACCTTTGCTAGCCAAGGATAGGCGGTAAGTTTTGTAAAACAGGCAGCATAAAGAGGGATGTATCTCATGCCAGGATTCTGCTCAAGGAAGGAGGCAGACACCAAACCTAAAGTGGCAAGAATTATTAAAGCATAGATTGCCGCTACAATGGACATAGCAATAAGAACGGCCCTGGGAACATTTTTTGAAGGATTTTTAACCTCAGAAACCATGAAAGCAATGGCAACAATAGAGCCGTAGCCAACCATGGCAGTTGGAACTGCGCCCATGAAACCAAAGGTTCCGTTGCTACCCTGTGTAAAGAACGGGGTGAGAAGGGTAGAGTCCCAACTTCCACCAAAGAAACAGGTTCCTACATATATAGAGAGCGCAATCACAAGACCGCCAACAAGACAACTGTTTAATTTTCCAGCAACAGAAAACTTAATACAGTTAAGAGTAAGACAAATAACTATTGCAGCAATTGCTAAAGGAACCTGCAGCCCATCTGGAAGGCTAAAACCTGCTCCAAGATAAGTTGCAACGTAGATTGCGGCAAAGGCAACAGCAACTATATTTGCATTAATATAGCCCCAGGTGGAAATCCAACCCCAAAGGGCACTACTTTTTTGAGTTTTACCTAAAGCCTTAGATGGAAAAACAAATACGCCACCAGATTTAGGAAATCTTGTAGAAAGCTCGGCACAAATCAGACCATAAATCAGCATGATAGCAGCAGCCAAAACCCAAGAAATTATAGCTCCCGGGCCCGCCTTATACATTGTCAGCCCAGAAAGCGAGAAAATTGCGCTTCCAATCA
>CAVISO010000125.1:0-2463 GCA_963645435.1 Sphaerochaetaceae bacterium
TGGCAAAACTCAGAGAAAGCCAGAATGGATTCAACCCATTGTTCCTCATGGCAGATTCTGGTGCTAGAGGTTCTAAGACACAGATTCGTCAGCTGGGTGGTATGCGTGGTCTCATGTCTAAGCCTAATGGTGACATCATTGAGTTCCCAATTAAGTCTAACTTCAAAGAAGGTCTTTCAATTATTGAGTTCTTCATTTCAACTAACGGTGCCAGAAAAGGTTTGTCTGATACTGCATTGAAAACTGCTGAGGCTGGTTACCTTACTAGAAGACTTATTGATATTTCTCAAGATGTGGTTATAACAGAGGATGACTGCGGAACAATCAACGGTATTGAAAGAACTGCAATTAAGGACGGAGATGAAGTCATTCAGTCTCTTGCCGATAGAATTACAGGTCACTATACCCTTGAGAACGTTGTTAACCCAAATACTGGAGAGATAATTGTTCCTCTTGATCATGAGATTACAGATGAAGAAGCAAAGAAGATTGAGGATGCTGGCGTAGAAAAGGTTCTAGTCAGAACCGTTCTTACCTGTGAGGCTGAACACGGAGTTTGCCGCAAGTGCTATGGTAGAAACCTTGCAACAAACAAGCCTGTAGACGTTGGTGAGGCAGTTGGTATTATTGCTGCCCAGTCAATTGGTCAGCCAGGTACTCAGCTTACAATGAGAACCTTCCACGTTGGTGGTACCGCTTCCACAAGTGCTGAGGAAAACAGCATCTCCTTCAAGCATCCAGTATTCGTCACAAAGCTTACTGGAAACATGGTTGTCAGAGAGTCCGATAATGTTACACTGCTTACCAGAAAAGGCCATATCTTCTACAGAAATGTATTGGAAGAGTTTGAATACTCTAAGAAGACAAAGTTGGCTAAGGGTGTTGAAGATGGATCTAAGATTGCTGGGAACTCCCTTGTTTGTACAAATGGCAAAGAAGAGTGTTTCTGCGGAGCAAAGGGTGGAACCGTCAAGATTGCCGGTGACAAGCTCTTAGTTCTTGCCTCTGAGGAAAGAATTGATGCTAGAGCTGGTTCAGAAGTTAAGGTTGCAGAGAATTCCTACGTTAAGGCTGGGGATGCATTGATGACCTTTGACCCATTCGCAGAGCCAATCATTTGTGAGTACGATGGTACAGTTAAGTTTGTTGATCTTACCTTGGGAACAACCCTTCTTAAGGAAGTTAACGAAGAAACTGGTAGTGTTGGATTCAGAGTTACAGACCATACTCTTGAGAACGTTGAGCCTAGACTTGAGATTGTTGATGCCAACGACAACGTAATTACCTCTTACTTGCTCCCAGGTTCTTCTTACATTCAGGTTTCTGATGGTGAGATGGTAGCTAAGGGTCAAGTTATTGCTAGATTGTTGATGGCCAGCGTCAAGACAAAGGATATTACTGGTGGTCTTCCAAGAGTTGGAGAACTCTTTGAAGCCCGTAAGCCAAGGAACGTTGCCGTTCTTGCTCAGGCAAGTGGTGTTGTTTCCTTTGGTCCTGTATCAAAGGGCAAGAGAGTTGTCTATGTTAAGGACGAGTTTGGCGAAGAACATTCACATTCCATCCTTCTTGGAAAACATATCCTTGTAAGAGAAGGGGACCATGTAGAAGCTGCCGAGCGCCTTTGCGATGGTAACATTGATCCACATGACATCTTGGCAATTTCCGGTGAAAATGCTCTTCAGCAGTTCTTGCTCAACGAGGTTCAGGAAGTTTACAGACTTCAGGGCGTAGATATTAATGATAAACACCTTGGCATCATTGTTCGTCAGATGCTTAAGAAGGTTGAGATTATTGATGTTGGCGATACTAAGTTCATCCTTGGGCAGAAAGTTGATAAGTTCAAGTTCCACAAGGAGAATGAAGAGGTATTGGCTGGTAACGCTGCTCCTGCTACAGCTAGACCTTGCTTGCTTGGTATTACTAATGCTTCGTTGTCCATTGACTCGTTTGTCAGTGCTGCATCCTTCCAGGAAACCACTAAGGTCTTGACAAATGCGGCAATTGCTGGTAGTAGAGATGAGTTGCGTGGTCTTAAGGAGAACGTTATTATTGGTCACCTAATTCCTGCTGGTACAGGTATGGAGTGCTATAGGAACGTTAGACTTAAGGACGAGGATGATGCCGCTGTTAGCGACAGAGTTGAATCCGTAATGAGTGCAAGAGCACAAGAAGACATTGCGGATCTCGCAGATATGTCAATTGAGGGTGATGATGAAGATTACGTTGGAGATGACTTAGACTTCTCTGACGATGAAGAGTGAGAACTTTTCAAATCTTCAGCGTCACACGCTGACCTCAATTTGAGATAAAACGGGCTGCACCTTGGTGTAGCCCAACATCGTCCGTATGGATGATTTATTTGCGTATACGGCAGTTGTTCCGTTGCAAGTGTGCCCGGAAGCGTCGTGTACGGTGAGGAGTAGCATAATGCCTACAATTAACCAACTGATCAGAAAGGGTCGT
>CAVISO010000126.1:0-2437 GCA_963645435.1 Sphaerochaetaceae bacterium
TTTATATTGTAATCAATATTGGGGTTATTCCCCATAATTGGCCAATATACGTTTGCTGTGCTACAACCAGCTCTCTTTGCAGCGGCAAACAAATCCTCTACTTTTATGTCACTTTTATTAATATACCAGTCCGGATAACCTACTTTAGACATGAAGTGAGTGTTATTGAAGATTCCGTGTTTATTTGTCCTACAGCCAGTAATCATACTAGTATGTGCAGGATATGTAATGCTAGGATAGATGGTCTGAACTTTTGCAATTTGACAACAATGTTGCATAATAGACCTAAAATTAGGCTTGGTTTTCAGGTACTCAACATCCTCCTCTACCATTGCATCCATAGAAAGCACGAATAATTTATTCTTCATATATCCTCCAACGTTAATCCCAATTATCTTAGAATGTCATTTTCTTCAAACAATGGAAGCATGGTTCCAATGTTTTTCTTTTCTGCACTCTTAAGGATCATATCACCAACAGCAACATCGCTTATAGCAATTCCATGACTTGATGCAATAACAAACTCATCTTCGTTTGCTCTACCACAAGCCTGACCATTAATAACTTGTCCAAGAATCTGATGGTTGTTAACAAACTTATCAAGACCATCGGTGTATTTACCATCGTCAAGATAGCACTTTACAAGATTCCAGTCATCACAGATAAATCTATCTGCCATGTGGGTATAAGTCTTGCCATCCCAAGCAGTGCTTTCTAGAGGAAGACCCAGCATTCCCTTGTGAAGGTTCTCGCAATAAATAATTGGTTTGTCACTTCTCTGAGTTGCGGAAAGAAGAATCTGAGAATCATCAATAGCCTGCTGGCGCTGTTGTAGATTGCGAATTGGAACGAACTCAACTTCTGGCATAAGAGGTTGCATCTTCTTAAGGTAGGCATCAATGGCTGCATCATAAAGATCACCAATATAAATTTTCTTCAACTCAGGAACAACCATCTTGATAAGACGAGCATTCCAACGACCCTGCTCTCCTGCACCAATGATAGTCATTGAATGAGTATTTTCCACTTTACAATACTTGGCGGTAACTGCAGCAACTGCTGCTGTACGAATGGCAGTAATCCAACGAGCATCCATGACAGCTGTAACTCCGCCTGTTTCTGTACTGTTCATAACCATAAGACCCCATGTAACAGGAAGTCCTTTTGCTCTATTTTCAGGAAAACCTGCAACCCATTTTAGACCAGTTATATCCTGATCTCCACCTATGTAGGCTGGCATAGCGTTAATATAAGTCTGTGGTCTTGGATTTGTATGAATCTTTACAGGAAGTTGACAGCTACCAGCTCCAAACTCTGACATTCCCTTCTCTACTGCAGCAATTACATCTGCATACGACAAATTGAGGGCAAGAATGTCCTCCTGTGAAAGATATCTAAACTCGTATCTCATTATCTTCCTCCTTGAAGATATTTTCAATTTTTATGCTGCCAACAGGTAGTTCTTTTGACAGCTTCACACCATTCATTTATTTTTTCCTTTCGTTGGTTTTCATTCATCTGAGGATAATAAGCCATAGCGGAAGGATTAATTCTCTTTAAATCACTATTTGTCAGTTTAACTCCAACCCCAGTTAAAGCCATACACGCAGAACCATAACAAGGCTCTGTTTGAGTTGGCAAATTGACCATAACACCACTTAAATCTGCTTGAAGTTGCATTAAAAAACTATTTGCAGTCATTCCACCCATAGCATTAATGCAAGTAGGTTCAATTTTGCTAACATTTCTCATAATGTCACAGCAATTAGCCACCTGTAACGCAGAACTTTCAAGTACCGCACGAACAAAATGCGCTTTTGTTGTTGCAGCAGTAATTCCAAAGAAAGCCCCACAGGCGCTTTGATCCCAGTAAGGAGTTGCCAGCCCATTTAATGCTGGAACAAAGAAGACTCCCGCTGTATTAGGAACTGACTGAGCTAAAGTTTGAGTTTCTGAGTCTTTTTCTATTAAACCAAGACCATTTTTCAACCACTTAATAGCAGAGCCTGCTGTGTAACAAATACCATTTAGTTGGTACACTTTTTGAGTGGTTGTTCTGAAGCTACAAGCAGAAGTTAAACCGTTTGACGGTTCTACAAACCTATCACCAGTTATTAAATGCAAGAAGTTCCCAGTTCCATAGGTTACCGTTAACTCCCCTTTTATAGCAGAACCAGAAGCAACAATACCGGCAGAACAATCTGCTAGAGAGCAGGTAATTGGGATTTCATGTCCTAAGAAATCTGCTTTCATAATGCCAAGAATGCTATTACAGGCAGCAATTTCAGGTAGCATACAACGTGGAATGTTTAAAGCATTGAGAAGCCACGGGTTGTAGGAGCCGTCACGTGGATCACAAAGCATCATTACACCAGAACTGCTGTCATCAGTAACAAAGGACGTTCCACCTGTTAGATTCCATATAATCCAAGTGTTA
>CAVISO010000127.1:0-2413 GCA_963645435.1 Sphaerochaetaceae bacterium
TTGCGACAACATCATTACCATTGAATAACACAGGAGTTTAAAAATGGAAATTAGATTTATACCTCAGCACCCGTTCTCAAAGCTCTTCCAAGCCTAAACTTTTCAAGTACTCATAGGTGCCATCATAATATTCAGGAAGTCGAGTACTGTCTTCCCAAGCGCCACTAATTGTTTTGTTGTAATTACCGGCAGGAACACAAATTATCATTCCACATCTAGCACGAGTAAGCAGAACGCGGTAAGCATTCAGCATATATTTTCTGAGCTCATTCTGATTTTCTGTATCCTGATTTTGCTCTTTCCATGCAGTTCTACCGTTAAATTTGTAGAAGCGCCATGAGCCGTTCTCATAACGCATATCGGCATCCCAAAGGAGGCAGGTATAATCTAGCTCCAGGCCTTGGACTTGAATCTCGGTTGCAGCGTCCTCCAAGTAATCGGAGGATCTCGTGTCCTTTTTGTCCTCCAAGAACCAGTGCACGGCGTTCTCGTCATCGGACTGCAAAATATGAATTCCCAGGGGCTTAAATCTTGCCGATTCCTTCGTAATCAGCACGCCCGTTTTGATGGACCCGTTGGCTCTTTCGTGTAGCCATCTTTTTGCCTTGTCCATATCTCTTGTGAGGACAATGGGATATCTAGCTTTTATTTCCTTATAAATCTCCCCCGCATTCGCATCCAAAGCAAGCAAGGAATGCACAAAGGCTGAAAGCGTTTCTGCCCGGAAAGAGCGTAGCGATACCCCAAGATGCAAATCCTCCACGTAAGTTACGTTCTTGTTTGCAGCCAATAGATCGTTCACCTTGCCCTCTGCATATTCCGGCTCCGTCAACTTTGGTGAAATATAAATCTTCCAGTGCGCAAATTTCTCATTCAATGCCTTTATCCACTCAGAAATCCCCGCCTCGCCAGTATTTATCTCTTGCCCGCCGCCAACAAGGCACACAATTGTCGCCCAGTCCTCTCTCTGGTCCAGCGCCCAAATCAAAAACGCCGCCTCCGACAACGGAAAGTTTGGCACTTTAAGCTTATTGCCGTACGTGCCCCCACGCCTCAAGTAATCCGCCAGCCGCTTATGTGTCCAAGAACGTTGCGCCTCGTCAAAAATAGCCACATGCTCAACCTCGCCATAGCCAGCAGCCTGCAACTTAACAGCCTTCTCTGGGTCAATTTCCAACACGCCACCTTCAACCGGATTCTTAATTTTTGCCAGCATATTATCCCGATATCTATGAATCATCTGGATAAACTTGCCAACCTCTCGTTTGGAGTCTGTTAGCTTTTTACGCTCACGTTTTTCTTTACACCTATTATAATTATCTCTGGCCAATGCCTCTGTCAAAACAGCAACCAACGGACCATTTCCAGAGAGATAAACAGCGCCTTCATCCTTGCTTGGCTCATCAGAATTCTGATACGTCTGTTTGACGGCAACATCAAGACCAACAAGAGTCTTTCCAGCACCAGGAACCCCAGTTACAAAACAAATACTCTTTTCTTTTTTCTCTTTGGTACTCTTAATAACCTGAAGAATTTTAGCTATGGTCCTATCTGTTGTAACCTGATCTGCCTCATGGCGAGTTATATTATCAACATTGTGATTTATATAAAGCGTTCTTGCAGCTTCAATAATCGTTGGAGTTGGAGAGTAAGGACTAATAATCCAGTTTTTATCAATTGCCTCTTCTGCGGGATAAGCAGAAACAACACTTGCAATTAAACCTGTCAAATTCGTATTTCCAGTTATTAACGGATTTAAAACCTTTGAATCATATATTGAAGCTTGTATTTTTGTAGAACACTTAGTACTTTCTGTCGCAATTAAAATAGGAGCTATTACTTTATCCTGACTGAATTTATGAAAATTTCTCAAATCAAGAGCATAATCTAAAACCTGGTCTATGTCACTTTCCAAAATTGAAGCTTGTCCAACCTTAAACTCCAATACAAAAATAATTCCTTCAAGAAGCAAAACCACATCAATCCGCTTCCCCAGTCTGGGAATGTCATATTCAAAAACTATCCTCCCGTCAGTTTCCTTCCATGGAGTTAACACTTCTTTTAGAATTTCAATTTCTTCAGACCAAGCATCCCGTTGAGTCGTGAGTTCGTTACCGTGGTAGCCACTACATAAGGCATCGCGGATTATTTCTACCTCTTTTGCTAGAAAATCTTTAATACTATTTTCGTATAAACATCGGTTCCCCATAAGCCGGCCCCCAAACGCAATTCCTAAACGCAGCTTACCAGGAAATCTTTGCTAGAACAAGATCTTAAAGCTACTCTCTCCTAGCCCGATGCCCTCACTCCGCTCAATCTGTTCCAAAACAACCCTGTTTCTAGTCTTTTGAGACAAAATTTGTTCCAAAATAAAAAAACAAGGCCAGTTTGAGACAGTTGCCTACTTTGAAGC
>CAVISO010000128.1:0-2401 GCA_963645435.1 Sphaerochaetaceae bacterium
ATTGTTGTTGTGTCAACAAGATAGTGATCTTCAATCATGCCAGACTCGTCATCAACAACAATAACACCAATGTTAGCAAAAGCGGTACCGGTGGACTGAATTGGAGCGCCATCCCAGTTGGCCATAACTGTGTGTGAGTGAGCATCAATCATGAAATCCAAATCATGAACGTTGTTCCAGACATCGTAAGAAGTGTTTGGCTCAGAAGAAGCATCTACACCAAGGTGTGCAATACAAATGATTGATGTGCAATCATTTAGCATAAGAGCATTGATGTATTCCTGTGCCAAAGCATACATGTCTTCGCCACTAATGAAATCAAGACCCTGAATCAAAGCTGGGTTGGACTTGGTCTGTGTCTCTGGAGTAAGGAGGGAGAAGAAACCAATCTTCATACCACTGTTCAAGGTAAGAACAGCACATGGATTAGTAACTGGGTTTCCATCCTTGTAGAGGTTTGAGCAAAGAACCAAAGAAGTTGATTCTGAAAGGTTAGAAACTAACTGATCAAAACCATAGTCAAACTCATGGTTTCCAAGAGTGATGACATCATAACCAACAGCGTTCATCATTGTGATTGCGTCATAACCCTTTGTAGTACTTACATAAGTTGTACCCTGGCTGTAGTCACCAGCGTCAATAAGAATGACGGTAGCTTCTCTTGCCTCGTATTCTGCCTTAAGAGCAGCCATTTTTGCATAGCCTTCAATTGCTCCGTGGACATCATTTGAATGAAGAATGACGGTCTTACCGTAAAGATCTCCATGTGTGACTTCTGTGATGGATTGTGCAAAAACTGCTGAAACAGCTAAGACAACAACCAAGAGCACAGCAAAAAGTTTTTTTGAATTTTTCACTTTTGTCCTCCTTAGAGTTAATCAAACTTGTCTAAATGAAAAACACAATAATTCTACATCATAAAACAGAAGACTGCCACAAAAATAATTACATTAAGAAGGTGGCATCCCCGTAACTAAAAAACCTATACCTCTGCTCTACTGCATGTTTATAAGCATTAAGAATATGTTCTCTACCCGCAAAAGCAGAAACCAATACCAATAAGGTAGATTCTGGGGTATGGAAATTTGTAAGCATCTGATCAACAATCTTAAATTCAAAACCAGGCTTAATGAAAAGATTGGTTGAACTAGATTTTGCCTCAAGCAGTCCTGTCTCCCGGTTTACAGCACTCTCTAGGGTTCTGACACTGGTAGTACCAATGGCAACAATCTTTCTACCCTGAGCCTTAGCCTCATTTATCTTCTTAGCCACTTCTTCAGAAACATGATAGCTTTCTGTATGCATCACATGGTCTTCAAGATTTTCAGTTCTAACCGGCAGGAAGGTACCCATTCCAACATGAAGGGTAATGTGAAGCACCTCACAGCCCTTCTCTTCAAGCTCTTTTACAATCTCTGGAGTAAAGTGAAGACCGGCAGTTGGGCTTGCCATGGAGCCACACTCATTTGCAAAGATTGTTTGGTATCGGTTTTCGTCATTAAAGTCATCCTCTCGCTTTATGTAGGGAGGAAGTGGAACGTGACCGCAGGTTAGAAAGAAGTCCTCACCAATTGTTTTGTCAAATTTGACAACCTTCAAAGAAGAGCCGCAGTCTGCATCATCAACGTCTTTTTCAATGCATCCATGGCAATATAGGACATTGTTTGCGTCATAGAAGGCATAAGTCTTACCTGGTCTTTGCTTCTTGCTTTTGGAGACCATCGCCTGCCAACGGTCTGAACCAAGAGCACCAGTAAAAAGAAATTCTACCTTGCCTCCAGTCTCCGAGATACCAAAAACTCGGGCTTTACGTACACGAGTATCGTTAACTATAATCACACTGTTTGGTTCAACAAAAGAGGGAAAATCTCTAACCATAGAATCCTGGTATTCTCCAGTCTTCCTACTAATAACCAAAAGCCGGTCATCACCTCGTCTTTCTGCAGGAGTCTGAGCAATAAGCTCCTGTGGTAAATCAAACGTAAATTCACTTATTTTCATTGGGAAAGCCCCTTTAAACTTTAATCTTAATCAAACAGCGTGCCTTGAGCATCCTGCATTTTAAACACATTACTTGCTGTCATCTTATCTTCAAGTCCAAGCAATTCATAAGCCTTAGAAGTAACCATTCTGCCTCGTGGAGTGCGTTTAAGATAACCCTTTTGAATCAAATAAGGCTCATAGAAGTCTTCCAAAGATTCAATAGCCTCACCTACGGAAATACAAAGGGTGTCAGCACCAACTGGACCGCCGCCATAGAACTCAATGATGGTACGCAATATGTTGCGGTCTTGGTCTTCAAGACCGTTTAAATCTATTCCTAAATTTTTAATGCTTTTGTAGACAACATCAGGAGTTATCACCCCGTCAGAGGTAACTTCAGCAAAGTCTCTGAATCTTC
>CAVISO010000129.1:0-2372 GCA_963645435.1 Sphaerochaetaceae bacterium
TTGAACCCTCCCAAAAAAAGGAAACACTTCACTTGAAATATTAGTGGAGGAAATTACAATGAAACCAAGATCTTACAAAGGACCAGTAAAAGTCTATTCGGAGGAGTTCAAACAAGACGTTTTAAGGAGGATTGAAGCTGGAGAGTTTAACAGTATTTATCATGCTGCTTGTATTTTTAATTTACCGGAGATAACAATTCATCGGTGGATGCAAAGAAAAGGTATTACACAAACTGTTAAACCAATGGAAACCCCAAAGGCTCCAGATTCACAAGATATGAGCAAAGAAAAGAAGCAAGTTAAGTTTGTAGAAGATGTACCGGAGAGTTTCAAGAATGAAGCTGAGAAAGCAAACTATTTTATGATGAGAGCCTTCTACTTAGAGGAACTGTTTAAGCTTTCTGATTTGGATGAAGATGTTAAAAAAAAAGCGTTGCAGCAGTTAAATCAGCGAGTAAACGAACGCATTGCAAGGGGCGACAAATCTCCTTATTAACGAAGATTGCAGGCATCTCAAGGAAGAAGTATTACAAGCATCTTCAACCTACGCCAAGAGAGCAAAAAAGGACAGAAGTGGTAAACATGATTAGAGAACTTCAAGAGCAAAACAACTTCTCTTTAGGAATAATGGCAGTACAAGCTGCTCTTAAAAGACAAGGTGTAAAGCTTAGCCATAACACTGTTGCTAACTTAATGTCCGAAAATGACTTAAATAGCAAAATTAGAGGTAGAAAGTTCCCAGATGGTTATTACAAAGCCATGAAAGAGCTTAAGAAGAACCTTCCTAAGAACATTCTCAACAGACAGTTTAAGGTTAATGTTCCAGGGCGTGTTTATGTCACAGATATCACCTATATCCCAGTCTCTGGAGGTTGGATGTATCTTAGCGTTATGAAGGATTTATTTAACAAAGAGATTGTTTCATGGGCACTCTCCAGATCTCCTAATGCAGAGCTTTGTGTGCGTACATTAGAGCTCTTGGCAAAGAAGAGAAATTTGGAAGGAGTAATCATCCATAGTGACCAAGGAGCAACCTACACTTCTAAAGCATACAGAATGAAACTACAGAAATTAGGTGCTATTCAGAGCATGTCGCGAAAGGCAAATTGTTATGATAATGCTTGTGTGGAATCTTTCTTTGCTGTGCTTAAAACCTGTTGCTTTGCTCAGAATAAAAAAGAGCTGGTACTTCATCTTCTGGATAGTACAGAAGTGTTCTTCAGACTTGATGAATGGATTAGAAAGTACAATGTCGAGAGACCCCAAGAAGACTTGAATTGGATGTCTCCTGTACATTACAAATTTATGTATCCAAATGGCCGATTGTTGGCTCTGACCTACAACAGTTCAAAGGAAACAGCGTAAAATT
Organism: Sphaerochaetaceae bacterium; assembly: GCA_963645435.1. Lineage (GTDB taxonomy): Bacteria > Spirochaetota > Spirochaetia > Sphaerochaetales > Sphaerochaetaceae > UBA9732. The sequence goes on from CAVISO010000129.1 coordinate 1,370, forward strand.
AAGAAGTGTTTCCAAAAACTGGGATAGTTCACTTTTCTTTGCAGCAAGAAATGAGGCAAGTGGGTCTTAGTATAATTCAGACAGGGCAGATTTTACAGTAGATATAGCTTTTTCTATACCGCTCTGCCATTGGACATTGTCATTGGCCCAAAGTTCACACACAAAGCGACGCACCCCCATATTGTAACACTTTGGAATCAGCGTTGAAAAATCGGTATGACCGTCACCAAATGACAAATTTCTAAATATACCAGGTAAGGTCTCTTTTGCATGGACAGCCACAATGTGGCCTTTTGCTGTATCTAAATCCGTAGCAACACTTTGCTTGTATTCAACTGCAGCATTGGACAGATTGCCAATATCGGGATAAACCTGAAGATAAGGCGAATTGATGCTACTGACGTAACGCATGGCCTTTTCGCAGGTATTCATAAAAGGCGTTTCCATTGTTTCAAAGCCAAGAGAAACTCCATACTTTGCTGCAATATTGACAACTTTATAGAGATTCTCTAAAAATCGGCTTTCTGTTGCACTTGTATGCTCTTCGTAATAGACATCATAGCCTGCAAGCTGAATAGTGCGAATGCCAAGTTCTGCAGCCAACTGCATTGCTTTTTGGGCAATCCAAAGGGACTTTGTAACCAACTGCTGGTCTTCACTTCCTAATGGATACTTTCTATGCGCACTAAGGCAAATGCTCTCAAAAGAAATCCCTAGATTGCGCTCAGCTCTTATAAGCTCTTTGATTTGGTCGTTTGACCAATTAAGCCTTTCAAGCCTTTTGTCAGACTCGTCAATGCTCAGCTCAACATAATCGATATTTAAGCTTTTTGCTTTCCAAAGTATTTGTTCCAAAGAGTATTCTTGAGGAAAAGCTTTTTCGTAAATTCCAAATTTACACTCGTCAATTTTGGGCATAGCTTTGTTGAATAGCCTCCCACACAGGATCAAGAGCGTTTAATACTTTCGTGTAAAGCTTGTAACGCTCACTGTAGATTTCAAC
>CAVISO010000130.1:0-2310 GCA_963645435.1 Sphaerochaetaceae bacterium
CAATTGAAAAATATTTATATCTAAAATTATTTGTATTTAAAACTAAAATGAGATGGAGAAATTTGCTGTTTTGTATTCTTGTTAAAGATGTGCTGAAAAAAGTTTGAGAAAGAATTGCAATCTATAATGGTTTTGAAAAACCGCAATAAAGCTCAATAAACCGCAATAAACCGCAATAAACCGCAATAAATAAAAAAGCCAGGAAGTACTCCTGGCTATTAAAGTTCTTGTAATTTTGTTTATGGTTTCACGTGAAACATTGCTTTCAATCTTCAAAAGGAAGATTTTCAACTTCAATATTTTTGTCAACATTAACTTTGAGCATTCTTTCAACGCCGTTTTTTAATGTCATTTGGGCCATCATGCAGCCAGCACAGGCGCCTTTAAGCTTTACATAGACCTTTGTGCCTTCCAATTTAACAAATTCAATATCTCCGCCGTCGTTCTGGAGGGAAGGGCGAATATACTCAAGAGCTTCTTTAACTTTCTGTTCAAGATTGTCCATATTTATGTCTCCTTAGCCGTTATTTTGTATTATTGTGCATATTAAGTCAATAAAAGGGTGACTTTCAAAGTAATTTGTCTTATTATAATAGTATGCTAGCACACAAAATAATCTTTCTTAATCAAAAAGGCGGTGTAGGTAAGACCACAACCGCTGTTAATGTGGGATCTGCATTAGCAAAAGAGGGTTATAAAGTTCTTCTCGTTGATTTAGATTCTCAAGGAAATCTATCAAGTTCTGTCTCCGCTGACACTTCAAAGCCTGGAATTTATGAAATTTTAGCAGAAGAAGCTGATTTTTCTGCAGTTCAGAGTACTCCAGTGAATAATTTGTACTGTTTAAGCGGTGGAATTAACATGGCTGGACTTGCTGTTGAGCTTGTTGATGAGAGAAGAAGAGAATTTTTCCTTAAAGATGCCTTATCCCCAATTGAAAATCAGTACGATTTTATTTTTGCTGATTGTCCTCCGGCTTTAGATTTAGTTACTATGAATGCTCTTTGCTGGGCAGATAGCGTAATTATTCCAATGCAGTGTGAATATTTTGCAATGGAAGGCTTAAATTTGCTCTTAAGAACAATTTCTTCAGTAAATAAGCACTTAAATCCTTCTTTAAAAGTGCTTGGAATTGTTTTTACTATGTATTCTGGGCGTTCCAATTTGAATAATGAAGTAGTTGAAGATATCTCAACTTACTTTAAGGATCTTGTTTTTGAGACAAAAATTCCTAGAAATGTAAGATTAAGTGAGGCTCCGTCACATGGATTGCCTGTTAATGCTTACGATAATAGTTGTTCTGGCTCAAAAGCTTATAATGCTTTAGCAAAGGAGGTGCTTGCTCGTGCCAATTAAAAAACATGGTTTAGGTAGAGGAATCTCCTCTCTCATTGACGAATATTCCTACGAAACTAAAAAACTTGAAGAAACTGGAGCAAAAGTTCAAGAAATTGAGCTGGATAAGATTAAACCAAATCCAAATCAGCCCAGAAAAAAATTTGATCCTGATGCTTTAATGGAATTACGGGATTCTATTATTGAACAAGGTCTAATTCAACCTATTTTAGTTGAAGAAATTGCCGAAAATTACTATATAATTATTGCTGGTGAAAGAAGATATAGAGCTTCTAAAATGGCTGGATTAAAAACAATTCCTGCTATTGTACGCTCTTTTACTGACTTGCAGCGTATGGAAGTTTCTTTAATTGAAAACATTCAAAGAGAAGACCTGAATCCAGTTGAAGAGGCCAGAGCCTACTCGTATCTCCTTACACAGTCAGGAATTAGCCAAGATGAACTTGCAAAAAAAGTAGGAAAAGGACGCTCTACAATAACCAATAGCATTAGACTTTTGAATCTTTCACAGAAAATGCTGGATTCTCTTGAAAATGGTGAGTTCTCTTCTGGTCATGCTAGAGCACTTCTTAGTGTTGATAATCCTGCAGATAGAGATATCCTTTTTTCAAAGATTATTTCAGACTCGCTTTCTGTTAGACAGGCAGAGGAGCTTGCTAATAATTTGAATAATGGTGTTAGAGCGGTGGTTAAGCCTTCAGGAACCAAAGTTGCCATCAAAGGTTCTAAATCTCCTGAAATTCTTCAACTGGAAGAAAAATTCCTTTCTGCTACCGGCTGTAGAGTTGAAATTAAGGGAAAATATAAAAATGGTGTGATGAAAAAGGGTAAAATTGTTATTCCTTTTACTTCTGAAGAAGAACTTGAAAGAATTTATCAGATTATCTCCCCGGGAGATGATTTGTACGACTAAGCGTCAAGCAGTAAATATTTATAATATAAGGAGTTATAATG
>CAVISO010000131.1:0-2104 GCA_963645435.1 Sphaerochaetaceae bacterium
AAAGGCTTCCAAAAGCCCCTGCTCGTCTCTGTTTTCTGCCTTTTCAAGCCATAGCTTTGCAACGCTTGAAAAAGTTTCGTTACCTTTTGCAAGCGTTGAACCTAACACCATACTGTGCACCAACTCTGGATAGTCTATTGCAAGATACTGAGCAATCATTCCCCCTTGGGACGCTCCAAAAATATCGGCATTGGAGAGACCTAAAGCACGCATTGCACTGGCGGTGTCGCGAGCCATATCGCGGACGCTGTAACCCTCTTGGAGGTTCTTGGCGCGGTCAAAAAGATAGATAGTGTATTGGCGGGCAAAGCTCTCGTACGAAGTGGCAACGGCGTCTGCAAGACCCATCACACTGTGAATAGAAAGCCCGGGAAGGATGACAAAAGTCTTCTTTCCCGTGCCAAATTTCACATAATCCATTTCCACGTTTTCTGTTAAAACCGTCTTTACTTCAGCTTTCATCTCTGTTACGTCCTGTTCTTTTGATGTCCTACAACCAACAAATAGCATTAAAAAAATTAGTGCTATGCCCAAATTAAGCCATTTTTTATTCATAACTCACCTTAGAAATATCGGATTGGGAAGACTGTGCCAGTCTTGGATTTATCGGATTCAAATGTGCTGTATCTTGGCATTTCCGTTGAAGAAGTAATTGCTGTAAAGAACATATTTTTCGTCTCGTCCACTTCTGTGCTGGTTATATAGCGTCCAGTAGGAAGATTCTGTCTGGCAGGATCAAATTCGTGGGCCCAGAATAATTGAAGGAATTCTTCTTCACTTGGCAAATACCAATCATCATAAGTCATGCCCTGTGAGTTTTGCATACTATAGTCATAGCAAATCTTGGCAGCACAGTCGCCTTCAGGGTTAATTGTCTTGGTTTCAGTGTTGCCGTCTTTATCTGTAACTGTTTCAGTTGTTGGAGCTGGTTCCAAATAGGCATAACCACTGGTGTGGTAGATCTTCTCAGTGTTGGTTTTGCCATCTCCAATATCCTTTCCGTCAGCTTCAAATACATGGTTCTCGGTTGTGGTTCCATTGTATCTGTAATAGCCATAACAGTAAGAACCGCTTAAAGGTCCAGGAGCCGCTTCAATATAGCGCCATCCACAAACAGAGGACATTAAACCATCAGGACCAGCACTAATTTTTCCATCTGCATCTATTACGTTATCCGCATCACAATCATAGATGATATAGCCACCAGCAGCCCCTTTCTGGTTACCGCTTGCCTCCTTTTTGGGTTCTGACCACTTTGCAAACAAAATCATGTTCTCTGGGGAAACGGGAACTTCATCTCCAGCCTGGTAGACGGTACCAGTGCCCTCTTTATCTAACGTCCAACCCTCTAAGTAATAACCTGTTTTCTTGAATTTGCTAGACGATATATCTGCAATAGTAATTGTTGAGCCAAAGACAACTGTTTGTGTTTCAGGGCGATCCGATTCCTTAATGAAAGTTCCACCATTAGCATCATAAGAAACATAGACTTCCTTTGCTTCCCAGCTGGCAGAAAGTACAAGGTATGTGCTATCAACAACATCCACATCAAAGTCAAAGGAAGGATTTCCTTCCACGTACCAACCCTTGAAAGTATAACCTGCCCTTGTAGGGTCTTGTGGCTTCTTTGCTTTTGCTCCTAGTGCTACAATCTGAGGCTCTATCTCTGAACCTCCCTTAGAATCAAAAACAACAGTACACTGTGCTTCCCAGCAAGCCACAAGAACAATATCTCTTGTGACTGTGTCTGTATTACAATCAAAGGCGTCACCATCCAGAGTCCAGCCAACAAACTTATAGGGCACTTTAGCAATAGAAATCTTTGGCTCCGAAGCTCTTCCGCCCTTAGGCACAACCTGATTTGGAATATCCCCTGCTCCCTTAAACTTTACTGTGCAATATACAGGATTCTGGTTGCAAGAGGTAAAGAAACAACCGGCAATCAGCAAGATAGATAATAGTAGAATTAGATTCTTCTTCATTACAAAGCCTCACCACAATAAAAAACGTTCTCCACTGAAGAATGCTCTCCAACAAAGAACGCTTTGTATTTTATATCTTTATATCTTCTCAAGTAAACTAGAACTAGAATCTTCTGATAACG